>CAJBCV010000434.1 GCA_903951635.1 uncultured Planctomycetaceae bacterium | reverse complement strand
CTCACCTTCCGCCATGCGGCCATCCACCGCACGTCGAAAGGAGTGTGGACCCAAAACCTCGCCGTGGTCGATGTCTGGGATGCCCACGTCGGATTGGCGCGGGCACTGTCCGACGAGGGGAAGCCCGCAGCGGCGATCGCCGAGGCGAAGCGGGCGATCGAACTCTATCCCGCCGCCACCCCGGCGTGGATCGATCTCGGCGTGATCTACACCGGTGAGAATCGCTATGAAGAGGCGGTCCACGCCTACCAGATCGCCATCGATCAGGGAGGGGGGGACGACCTGTTCCAGCCCGCTGGGGTCGCCGCGGCGCTCGGCGGCGATCTCGCGCGCGCGGAGGTGCTCTTCGCCCGCGGCGCGGCCAAGCGCCCCGGCGACGGGAAGATCCGCGGCGACTGGGCGCTGGCGCTTGAGCAACTCGGGCGCGGTCGGGAGGCGGTGGCGCGCTACCGCGAGGTGCTGTCGATCGACGGCGACGATTCGGTGGCCCTCAATGCCCTCGCCTTCCTCCTCGCGAGTCGGCCGGACGTGGTCGATGACCCGGAGGCCGCGGCGGCGGAGGCTGTGAGGCTCGCGCGGCGGGCGTGCCTGCTCACGAGTGACGCCGATCCCTCCGCCCTCGACACGCTCGCCACGGCGCTGGCCGCCGGCGGCGAATACGCGGCAGCCGTCGAGGCGGCCGACCGGGCCCTCGCCCTGGCCACGGACCAGGCTGACGCGTCGCTTGTCCGTGACATCAACGCGCGGCGGGCACTGTTTCAGGCCGGCCGCCCGTTCGTGGCGCCTTGAGCGATCGTAGTCGGCAAGCTTTGGATAAACTGCCGGCGCGAACGAGCCTGCAGGACCGAAAGTGCCGAGATGGCGATCGCCACAGCAGATCCCCCAATCCTCAATCGCCTGTCCGACGGCCGGCTCCGCGCCGCTGCGCTCGTGATCCTCGTCGTCCTCGCCTATCTCCCCGGCTTCGGTGGCGGCTGGTTGTGGGACGACAACCAGCTCGTCACCGAGAATCCGCTCGTTACCGAGGCGTCGAACCTGTGGAGGATCTGGTTCGACAACCGCTCGAACGACTACTTCCCCGTCACGCTGACGAGCTTCTGGCTGGAATACCGGGCGTGGGCCGACTGGGCCCCCGGCTACCGGACGGCGAACATCCTCCTCCATGCCGCCAACACGGTGCTCGTATGGCGAATCCTCGTCCGGCTCGGCGTGCCCGGGGCGTGGCTGGCGGCGGCGGTGTGGGGAATCCATCCGGTGACGGTGGCGTCGGCGGCATGGGTGGCGGAGCGGAAGAACACGCTGTCGATGTTCTTCGGCTGTCTGTCGGTGCTCGGCTGGCTGTCCTACGAAGACAACGGTGAGCGGCGCTTCTACGGCTGGTCGCTCCTGGCGTTCGTCGTGGCGCTCCTGGCGAAGACGTCGCTGGTGACGCTGCCGCTGATCCTGCCGGTGCTGTCGTGGTGGCGACGGGGCCGGCTGACACGCATCGATCTGGTCCGCACGATCCCCTTCCTCCTGGCATCGTTCGTCCTGGGGCTCGTGACCCTGTGGTATCAATTGACCCAGACTCGTGGGCCGAGCGCGGGCGCCGCGGCGGCCCTCCTGGCCTCGCTGCCGCGCGGCGGCGTGCTCGCCGGTCGGGCGGTGGGGTTCTATCTCTGGAAAGACCTCTGGCCGACCAGGTTGACGATGGTCTACGGCTTGTGGCCCTTGGAGACGTCGCGCCCCGTCGCCTATCTCCCCACGCTCGTCGTCGCGGCGGTGGTGGCGGGGCTGTGGTGGCGCCGGAGGGAGCCGTGGGCGCGGGCCGGGTTGTTTGCGGCGACGGTGTTTCTCCTCGCGCTCCTGCCGATTCTCGGATTCCTGCCGGCGGCCTATCTCAAGGCCCACGCGTGCGTGGCCGACCACTGGCAGTATGTGGCGCTCGTGGCGCCGGCCGCCCTCGCGGTGGCGGCGGCTCACCGGGTGCTCGTCGGTCGGTGGGAGCGGATTGTCGCTGCGGCGATCGTCCTTGCGATCCTCGGCTTCCTCACCTTTCGTCAGGCGGCGATCCACCGGACGCCCAAGGGGATGTGGACGCACAATCTCGCCATCGCCGACGTCTGGGAGGCCCATCTGGGGATGTCGCTCGTCCTCGCCCAGGAGGGAAGGAAGGGGGAAGCGATCGACGAGGCGCGGCTCGCCGTCGCCGGCGCTCCGCAGGCGATCATGACCAACTCCAATCTCACGAGCCTTCTCATGGAGGAGCAACGCTACCCGGAGGCGCTGGAAGCCTACCGGGCCGTCCTCGCCATCGGCGGCAATTCCGACGTGAGGATCTACCGGGGCGCCGGCCTCGCCTCGGCGCTGATGGGGGACCTGGTTGCCGCCGAGCGCTCCTTCGCCGCCGGGGCGGCGATCGCCCCCGACTCCTTCGAGATCCTCCTCGATTGGGGGCAGGCGCTCGGCGAGCTCGGCCGCCCGCGCGACGCGGTGGCCCGGTACCGCGAGGCGCTCGCCCTCCGCGACGACCACCCTGAGGCGCTCAACGCCCTGGCCTATCTTCTGGCCTGCCATCCCGGGGGAACCGGCGCCGGCGACGCCGCGGCCGACGCGGCCGAGGCGGTCAGCCTCGCGCGGCGGGCCTGCACGGCGGCCGAGGACAAGGATCCGTCGTTCCTCGACACGCTGGCGACGGCGCTGGCGGCTGGGGGAGACTATCCGGCGGCCGTCGAGGCCGCCGATCGAGCGTTGACGCTGGCCGAGGAGGAAGGGGATGCGGGCCTGGCGGACGAGATCCGCAGCCACCGCGACCTGTTCCGCTCGGGGCGGCCGGTTCTTCCGGAATGAACGGCCACGGCAGGATTCAGCTCGCGCCCGGCTCAGAGAAGACAACATCGACCCCGACGACCCCGGGGCAGGCCTGGAGCGACCGGACGAGCGCATGCCCTTCGCCCTCGCGCTTGATCCTCCCCGCATAGACGAGCTCGACGAGCGTTCCCTTCTTCACCGTCTCGATCCGCCGCGGTTGGGGACGGTCGAGGTGCGCGGCAAGTGCCTGCTCGATCAGCCCGGTCTGGCAGTCCGGTGTCGTTCGCAGGGCCACCCGACAAGCGGGCGCCGACGCGATCGGCCCGCCCTGCGTCTCCTTCGCGAAGGCCCAGGCGATGACGGCCGCGATCGGCAGCCCGATCAGCGGCACGAGGATGAAGCCGGCGCCGACGGCGAGGCCGACAGCCACGGCGAGAATCACGAACGCCGTGTCGCGGGGGTCTTCGACGACGCTTCGGAAGCGGACGATCGCCAGCGCCCCGACGAGGCTGAAGGCCCGCGCGGTGCTGTCGCCGATCGCCAGGGTGATCATGGCGATCACGACCGCCAGGAGGAGGAGCGTCTGCGAGAGGTCGGTGGCCTGCGCGGCGTGGCGACGTCTCGTCGTCGAATAGATCATCGACACGAGGCTGCCGAGGACGAGCGCGGCGAGGAGGCGCGAGACGATGCTCACCCAGCGGAGCTCCGCATCACTCGGAAAGGCATCGGTGAACCAGGATGGCATCGGGGGACCCTGCAGAGGCATCTGGGATCGGAGGAGATCAGCCGGTAGGGACGGGGACATTGTCGCGGAGGAGAACCTCGAGAGCGGGGGCCGGGGGTTGAACGGCCGGTGATCGCCGGGGTTGCGTCGGATGGGGCGCTGGCTTGCCTCCCGCGACAGGGAGGACCATCATGGCCCCGCCGGGCCGATTCGCGAACCCCCGGCCGAATCCTGGCGTGTCCCAGAGCGGGAGGAACGGATGACAACTCGGTGGTTCTTGGCGGCCGTTCCCCTGGCGGTCGGCCTGGCGTGGGCGGAGGCGCCGCCGATCGCCGTCTCCATCGCGGCCCTGGCGGCGATCGTGCCGCTGGTCGGGCTGATCGGTGACGCCACCGAGCACCTCGCCGCCAGACAGGGGCCGGTGGCCGGGGGGCTCGTCAATTCGACCCTCAACAACCTGCCGGAATTGATCATCGGCGCGGTGGCGCTCTCCAACGGCTTGAGCGGCGTCGTCAAGGCCTCGCTGACCGGTGCCATCCTCGCCAATCTCCTCGTCAGTCTCGGCGTGGCGCTCCTGGCCGGGGGCCTGCGGCACGGCGAGCAGCGGATCGACCGTCGCCGTCTCAATGTCAGCGCCTCGATGCTCATGATCTGCGCCTTCTGCTTCATCGTCCCCGCCGCGTTCACGCTCGGGGCTCCGGAGGGGACGCGGGGATTGTCGGTCGAGATGTCGGTCGTGCTCCTCGGCATGTACGTCGTCAATCTCGCCGTCACGTTGCTCGCTCCGGGGAACGACACGGGGCTCCTCGCGGCGGAGCAGCACCACGACGACGCCCCCCAACGTTCCTCCTGGCGGAGCCTCGCCGTGCTCGGAGTGTCGGCGACGGCCTTGGCGCTGGTCAGCGACGCCCTCTCGGAAGCGCTCGTGCCGACGGCGCGGAGCCTCGGCCTCTCCGACACCTTTAGCGGCATCGTGTTCCTCGGAGGGGTCGGCAGCCTCGGCGAGATCCTCGCAAGCGCCCGCTTCGCCAGGCAGGGGAAGCCGTCGCTCGTCCTCTCCGCGACGGTCGGCTCGACGATCCAGATCGTCCTTCTCGTCGCCCCGCTCCTCGTCTTCGCCGGCATCTTCCTCGGCCAGCCGATGGACCTTGCCTTCACCTCCTTCGAGGTGGTGGCGATCGTACTCGCCACCGTCATCACCCGCGAGTTGATTCAGGATGGCCGTGCCAACTGGTTCGAGGGATGTCTCCTCCTCGGGGTCTACGTGATCCTGGCGATCGGCTTCTTCCACCTCCCCGACTGACGACGTTTCCGCCGCCATCAACGTCGCGCTCCCCCACCTCGCGATCGCCACGACGATCCGGTTCACCGGCCGTCCGTGCCTCCTCGTGATGCCGCCGCTCGACCGCCGCCCGCGGCGACGATCACTTCGCGGCGGGGCGGGGCGTCTTTCGCACCATCCCGAGGAGATGGTCGACGAGGATCGTCCCGGTGCGCTCGCCGAGCGACACGCGCGAGATGTACTGGTAGCGCGGGAAGGCGAGGAAATCGACCTCGGTGAGGATGTAGCCGAAGGCGTCGTTGGTGAGCCCGAAGAGGAAGGTGTGGTCGCCGGTCTTCCGCTTGAGGAAAGCGCCGATGTTGGGGAGGGCTTCCCCGGGAATCGTGAGGATCCGTGCCTTGCCGAGATCGACCATCGCCAGCCGGGCTGTGATCGTGCGCGTCGCCTTGTCGTGGGCGTAGTCCAACGGCGAGCGGGTGACGACGGCCCACAGGTCGTCGGAGTCGATCGGGAAGGCGATGTCGCGCGACGTCACCGCCACGGCGGGGGCAGGATCGATCTTTGCACCGGCCACGATCCGCAGCGCCTCATCGGCCATCGTGTGGCCGATCCGCTCGCATTCCTCCCAGGTGCCGATGTCCTTCCAGGTGCCGCGGAGCGGATCGGTGGGGGAATCGAGGTCGCGGTTGTCGGCGGTGATCATCCCCCCCTGGGCGCCATTCATGAACACCGCCAGTCCTCCCCCCCGCTCCTCGATCCGCGTGCACATCGGCCCGATGCAGTCGGGGGAGAGGATGCCCCGCTTGTTGCCGAGCACCTCGGGGTGGATCGCGTAATTGACGAGCGTGGCGATCGGCTTGCCGTCGCTGCCGACGGCCTGGATGACCCCCATTCGCCGGTCGTAGAGATCAGGGGCGTAAAAGTTGAACGCGATCTTCCCCTGGGCTTCCGCCGTAGCGACGCGGAGCGACGCCGGCCGGAGGGCATCGAGGGCTTCGTTGACCGCCTCGGCCGTCTTCCGGACGACATCATCCATCCAGGCGAGATTCCCCGTGTGCCCCCCCTTCCCGTCGGGGAAGGCATAGCAATCGGGGGCGCTGTGGGTGTGGGTGGCGGCGATGAGAATCTGCTGTGGCGGCAGGCGTGGCACGAGGGCCCGCACCCGGTCACCGAGCACGGCCGGGAAGCCGAGGACGTCGATGCCGACGATCGCCACCGTCGTGTCGCCGTCGGCCACGACGAGGACCCGCGCGGTGAGGTCGCCGCGCTTCTCGGTGACAGGCTGGGCCGGCCCCATCCCCCCCGACACCGGCAGGAGCGGATCGGGCGTGATCACCCGCACCGCGGCGCCGGCCCGGAAATCGGCGGCGAAGGTCGTTTCGCCGCTGATGCCGAGTGCGATCAAACACCAGATGGGCCAAAGACGCGCCAACAGGCGATCACGCATCGGATCCTCTTTGGGGCTGTCAGAACGTCACTTCGCCGCCGCCGGAAGATCCCCTTCGTAGGGAAGCGTCTTCGGGTCGAAGCCGGCGTGCGGGAGCGTGTCGGGGGTGATGCGGACGGCGGTCGATTCCTTGAAGGGGAACGTGCCACCGCAGTCGTAGGTGAGCT
>CAJBCV010000433.1 GCA_903951635.1 uncultured Planctomycetaceae bacterium | reverse complement strand
GACGAGATCTCGCTGAGCGGCTTCGAGATGTCCGTGGTCCAGTGCCCGCAGACCTGAGCGGCTGAGCGTGTAGTGCCTCAGGCACTTAGGGATCGTTTTTGTTTTCCTGCTTTCGCAAACGCGAAAGCCCCGGGAAGATCTCCCAGCGGGCACGCGTGACGAGGCGGAGAGAGCCTGCCGTCTTCGCCTCCTCGGCCAGGCTGACGAGCGTGTTGAACGGCGGAAGGTCGGCCCGACCAGAGGTCCACATGCTCTTGTCGATCGTCAGCCTAGGCTTCCCGTTTTGGACGACGATGTTGCATGGATCGATAATGACCGGCCAAAACTCCGGGAAAGAGCACGCCGGCGAAATAAAGCCCATTTTGATGTTTTTGGCGTTTTGCTCGCCGAAGGATTTTGCCTCCTTGAGGGCTCCGACGTGCGGTGGCGCGAGCACGGCGCCGTTGGGCATGTTGGCACCGGGGAATCCGTGCTGGATCCACGAGACCACTTGCCTATCTGTGAAGCCCTCGGCCTCGGCGAGCTCGGTGAAGTGCTCGGCGCTGATCAGATTGGGCTGGCCGGCGCAAGGCTGATCATGAGGGTATGACGACGGCCGAACGGCATCCCAGAGCGCCTCCTGGGTCAGAGGGGCTTGGGCGTCGCGGCGTCGCCAGGCAAAGCCCCACCCGCATTCGTTGAGAGCTTCGGCTTCGGAGAAGGCGACCGGGGTTGGGCGGAGCTTGCGTGCCACCCGCCAGCCGCTGTCGCCGGCGTCAGCGCGCTTGAGCGCCGCGGCGACTTCGCTCGCAAACCGTGCGACCTGTCCCTGGACGGAGACCGGGATGAGCTGGGCCGTTGTGAACGGGCCCGGCGTCTCGGGCGGCTGCGGCGGGGCGGGGGCTGGCTCCGTGCGCCTCGGGACGTTCGAGCGAGGGAGCGCTTCCACTAGGAGGACGCTCTCGAGCTCGGGCTCCAAGCATCGCAAGCTGCCAAGCTTGTGGATGCGCGGGGTCGGGAGCTGATCGACGAGGCCGCCGTCGATCGCATGCGGCCGGGATGAGCCGACGTGCATGTTGCCCTTGGATGACTAAGGAGTCTTGGACGACATCTGCGCGGGGCCGCGTCGGCGGTGCTCGCCGACCATCGCCCTTGCCAACAAGACACTGAGGCCGATGGGAAGGACAGAAATCCTCGGCGGATGCTCGATACCACGCACGTCGGGCTCGAGCTCGAGGTGCTCGTGCACGACGTGGTCGCACGCGAGCTCGCCGTCGATCCAGAGCGACGGCATCTTGGCCGAGACGAGGACGTCGACGTGCACTCCGAACGGGGAGCCGCACTTGCACAGCGGGACGAGGATCTTGGTGGCTCCGGTCTCGACCAGCTCGATGATGGCGGGCTGGTGCCAAAGTTGGGCCCAGTCGGCATGCTCCTTCGAGTAAGCCGGGGAGCCTTCGACGTCGTGCTGGGCCGTGCCGAGAATGCTCCACAGCGTGCCGCTGCTATCGGCCGTCGTGGCTGCAAGGGCGGCAAACTCGGTAAGGCCGTTGTGCTTCCGCAAGTACTCGACGAGCCGAGGTGGTAGGAGACGAAGGCCCTGAACGTTCGCCTTGGAGCGAATTTGAACGCCGTCGACGACCGTGTACGAGCCCATCGGGAGCGCTATGTGCACCGCCTTGAACTCTCCCTCGAGGATGCGGCCGAGGATCTTGAGCTGCAGCTCG
>CAJBCV010000432.1 GCA_903951635.1 uncultured Planctomycetaceae bacterium | reverse complement strand
GGTGCACTTCGCCGCCGTCATCTCCGCGAGGAGCGCCTTGTATTCTCCCGGCTCTTCGGCGTCGGCGGCATCGGCGAAGAGAATCACGTGCCGCTGGCCGACTTCGGCGTCCTTGAGCATCGCCCAGGCCGCCTTGAGGCCGGTGTAGCAGTAGATCCCGCCGCCGCCGCTCGTCACGCGCCGCGTGGCACCGATGATCTGCTTGCGGTTGGGGCCGACGGCGACGAGCCCGTCGGAGAGGGGATGGGGGGAGGAATCGACGGGAATCACCGCCACGAAGTCGTTCTCGCCGAGGAGCTCGATCGACCGCGCGGCGCCGTCGTCGGCGAGGCTCATCTTCGTCCGCCCCGTGCCGGGAGCCGTCATCGCCATGCTTCCGGAGCGATCCATGACGATCGCCATCGCCACGGCGAGCTTGCGATGCTCCTCCTTCATCTCCATCGTCACCGGAAGGAGCCCGGCGACGGCCGAGCCCGACCAGCCCCCACCGGCGAACGAGAATCGACCGCCGATCATCGCCAGCCCCCCGCCCTGCTCGGTGACGAAGAACTCGAGAGCGCGGATGAAGGCCGGGTCGAGGCGGTGAGCGGGAACGTTGTCGAGGATCACCCCCTTCGCCCCGGAGAGCATCCCGAGGTGGACCTTGGTGAGATCCGACACCTCCTCGACCTCGATCCCCTGGGCGCGGAGGAGCGTGGCCAGTGGCGAAGGCTCGTAGCCGGAGACGACGAGAACGCGCGGGCCGCCGACGACCTCCACCCAGCGTTCGGCGACGTTGTTGCCGGGATGGGCGTCGCGCTCGGGGAGGATGCGGACGGAGTAGCGATGGCTCCCTGGCTGCGCGAGGCGATCGGCAAACCGGACTCTCGCCTGCCCTTCGATCACCTCGGCGGCGAGTCTGGCGATCGGCTCGCCGTCGCGCGAGACCTCAACCGGCATCGTCACATCGACAGGGCCACGGATGACGGCGCTGATGATCATTCCCTCGCGAGGGAGGACGCGCCGCGGCATGTCGATGCCGGCGATCGCGTAGTCTTCGTCGAGCGATGGCGGCGGGAAGCGGAGGTCGAGCGGCACGCCGCGCTCGACGAGCGTGTCGGCGAGGCCATCGACTGGCTCGGTGGAGAAGCCGTCGGTGACGGCGAGGAGACGGGAAGCGCGGTCGGGGCGGATCTGGGCGAGGGCATGGATCGCCGCCGACTTCAGCCGCGTGGCGCCGGTGCGCCCGGCGTACTCTGTGCCGGCGGCACCGGCGCGAAGGATCGCTCCACGCGTCACCGCTTCGTCAGCGAAGTCGACGACGATCAGCCGGTCGTCCCGCCCCTTCGACGACGTCAGGACCGTCTCCCATTCGGGGAGACGGGGCCTTAGGGCCTCGGCCGCCGAATCGGAGCGATCGACGAGGAGCCACACGTCGAGGCCGTCGCCTTGCCTGCGGATCTGCGGCCCGGCCAAGAGCAACACGACCAAGACCAGGCAGAGGGCCCGGAGGGGGCGAGCGAGGCCGAGGGCGCGCCACTGCCACCCCGCCACGACGAGCAAAGGCACGAGGAGAAACCAGTGGGGGGCGAGAAAGCGGATCATGGCGCGCCTCCCGCGGCCGGCGCGGCGCGTGGCGCCTGCTTCCAGCCCCAGGCGACAAGGAGAGCCACGGCGACGAGCGCCAGCCATCCGGGAAGGAATGGATCGGCGACCGATTGCCGGCGGGCCAACTCGAGGCGCACCTCATCGACGGTGTCGGCAGGGCCGGCTGAGCGGAAGTCCGATTCCCGGGGATCGGCCTGCTGGGTCGCGCCGTGGAGACGCGCTTCGGTGGAGGCTTCGCCGTCGCGCGGGGCGACGGTAAAGAATCCGGCGTCGGCCGGGGCTCGTCCCCGAAAGGGCTGGGAGCGCGGCGGCGTCGCTCCGGCCACAGCCACGGCGCCCGCGAGTGGCTCGACGACGAGCGTGGCCACCAGCGGCGGCATCGGAATCTCCTCCTCGGCCTGGAACGTGCCGGCCCACGGCCGATCGATCCGCCCGCGAACGCGCTCCACGAAGCGCTCGAGGAGGACGACGAGCGCCGGGGTTCGGGCGGCCGTCGAGCCGTCGAGATCGGCGTTGATCAAGAGCACCTCGTCGACCGAGCCACTCTCCGCGATCCGGTGGAGGAGAAGAACGAGAGGCCTGGCTCCTTTCCAGACCAGTGGCTCATCGCCGTCGGCGAGGTCGATAGGCCCGGCGGGGCCGGAGAGAAAACCGTTCCAGGC
>CAJBCV010000431.1 GCA_903951635.1 uncultured Planctomycetaceae bacterium | reverse complement strand
GTCCTCATGATGGCGGCGACCGCGGCGATGCTCGTCTCCCGTCTCGATGAGGCCGATGCCTACCTCGACAAGCTCTCGGCCGTGGGTGGCTCGGCCGACAAGCAGTCCCAGATCGGGGAAATGAAGGAAAAGATCGAGGATGAGCGGAAGAAATTGAAGGAGGAGATGACGCTCCGCGCCGCCGAGGCCGATGCCGACGACCTCCCCCGCGTCCGCATCAAGACCTCCGCCGGGGATGTCGTCGTCGAGTTGTTCGAGAACGAGGCCCCGAACACCGTCGCCAATTTTCTCAGCCTCGCCGAGAAGGGCTTTTACAACGGAACGCCGTTCCACCGCGTCATCCCCGGATTCATGGCCCAGGGGGGCGATCCCACCGGCCGCGGCGGCGGCGGGCCGGGCTACGTGATCCCGTGCGAGACCGACCAGCCGCACGCCCGCAAGCATTTCCGCGGCTCGCTCTCGATGGCCCACGCCGGCAAGGACACCGGCGGCTCGCAGTTCTTCCTCACCTTCCGCCCCACCGATCACCTCGACGGCAAGCACACCGTCTTCGGCCGGGTGATCGAGGGGTTTGACGTGCTCCCCAAGATCCACCGCACGCAAAGCCCGGACGGTCGCCCGATCCCCGGCATCAAGCCCGACACGATTCTCGGGGCGGAGGTGGTCCGCAAGCGCGACCACGACTACGCTCCCAAGACACTCCCTGACGTGAAGTAGTGAGCCCGGCGACAAGCCGGCCGGAGGAGCGCTCGCCTCCCCCGGACCGCCCCTGGAGGACCAAGCCCATGCGATCCCTCAACCGCTTCCTTTCCCCGCTGATCGTCGCCACGGCGATCGCCGCCGTGCTCGCTGGTGTCCCGTCCTCCGCCGACGATCCCCCGGCGCCCCCGGCCGGGTCGTCGCGGGCCAAGAAGACCCAGAAGACCCCCGGCCCGAAGACCGCCCAGGGGCAAAAGACGCCCCCCAAGGGCCCCCTGTTCGGACCGAACCCCGGAGCCAAGCCCCCGATGCCCACGGACAACGCAGCCGACACCTCCGACGGTGAGAATCCCGCCGATCCCTTCGGCGAGCCGCTCCCCAAGACGCTCGAGGAATGGCGCAGCCGGCTCACGGCCGAGCAGTTCCAGATCACGCGGATGAAGGGGACGGAGCGGGCGTTCACCGGCAAGTATTGGAAGACCGACACGCCGGGGACCTACAAGTGCGTCTGCTGCGGCGAGCCGCTGTTCACTTCGGGCGACAAGTTCTTGAGCGAGTGCGGCTGGCCCGCCTTCTCGGCGCCGATCGACAAGAAGGCCAACGGCAAGGTCGCCGAGACGCCCGACTTCACGTTCGGGATGCGGCGCGTCGAGGTCACATGCCGGAAGTGCGGCGCCCACCTCGGCCATGTCTTCAACGACGGTCCGCCGCCGACCGGGATCCGCTACTGCATCAACTCGGCGTCGATCGTTCTCGACGAAGCGAAGCCGGGCGACGGCAAGGATGCCGGCAAGAACGCTGCCGAGGGAGCAGCCGACGGGGGCGAGTGACGCCGAAACCCCGGAGGAGGGGCCGGCAGCCGATGGCACACCGGGCGATCACCGGGCGATCACCGCTCGGCAGTGACGGGCGTCAGCTCTGATGGCCGAGGAGCCAAGCGAGGAGCCCCTTCTGGACGTGCATCCGGTTGGCGGCCTCCTCGACGACGACGCTGCAGCTGCTGTCGATGACGTCGTCGGTGACCTCCTCGCCGCGGCGGGCGGGAAGGCAGTGCATGAAGAGGGCGTCGGGGCAGTGGCGCATCAGGGCCGTGTTGACCTGATAGGGTCCGAAGGCCTTCTGTCGCGCGAGGCGTTCCTTCTCCTGCCCCATGCTCGTCCAGACGTCGGTGTAGACGCACGACGTGTCTTGAACGGCGGCCACCGGGTCGGTCGTCTCCTCGACCTCGGCGTTCGGGAGGATGTCGCGGAGGTGGTCGCGGAAGGCCTCGTCGAACTGGAAGCCTTCGGGGGCGGCCAGGACGAACCGCATCCCGAGCAAGCCGCACACGACCGCCAGCGACCGGGCGACGTTGTTGCCGTCGCCGACGAACGTCAGCGTCAGGCCGGCGAGCCTGCCGACGTGGGCGCGGAGGGTGTAGAGATCGGCGAAGGCCTGGCAGGGGTGGCAGTAATCCGAGAGGCCGTTGATCACCGGCACACTCGACACGGCGGCGAGCGACTGGATCGTCTCGTGGGCCTTCGAACGGCAGACGATGACGTCGACGTATTCACTGAGCACCCGGCCGAAGTCGGCGATGCTCTCGCGCGACGACGAGAAGCCCGCCTCGTCGCCGAGAAACACCGCGGCACCGCCGAGATGAACCATCGCCGCCTCGAAGCTGACCCGCGTGCGCAGGCTCGGCTTCTCGAACACCAGACCGAGGACCCGGCCCGGAAAGAGCGGCTCGCGCAGGCCGGCATCGTACTTGGTCTCGAGATCTTTCGAGATCGCGAACACGGCCTCGATCTCGTGGGCCGTGAGGTCTTCGGGAACGATGATGTGACGGAGCATGATGGCAGTCAGGCGCGGGAGGCCACCTCGACGATCGCGTCGCCGAGACGGTCGCAGCCGTCGTGGATGTCCTCGGGGGTGATGTTCATCGCGGGGAGGAGGCGGATGACGCGTCCCTGCGTGCAGTTGATGAGGAGATTCTTCTCGAGGCAGGCCTCGACGACCGGCGCGCCGTCGATCGCCAACTCGACGCCGATCATCATGCCGATGACACGGACGTCGCGGATGCAATCGCAGCGATCCCGGAGGGCCTCGAGCCGCTCGCGGAAGATTCCCGCGGCGTTGGCCACATGGGCCAGGAGCCCCTCGTTCTCGATCATCTCGATGGCGGCGATCCCGGCCCGGGCAGCGATCGGATTGCCGCCGAAGGTGGAGGCGTGCATCCCCGGCCGGAGATGCCGGGCGAGCTCCGGGGTGGTGAGCATCGCACCCCCGGCCACCCCCGCGCACAGGCTCTTGGCGAGCGTGATCACGTCGGGGCGGACGCCGAAGTGCTGGTAGCCGAACCACTCGCCCGTTCGCCCACAGCCCGACTGGACTTCGTCGAAGGCGAGAACGAGGTCACGCTCGTCGCAGAGGCGCCTGAGCCCCTCGAGGAAGCCCTGCGGGGCGGGAACGATGCCCCCCTCGCCGAGGATCGGCTCGATGAGGATGCCGCCGGTGTGGTCGTCGATGAGCTGCTCGACCGCGTCGAGATCGCCATGGGGGGCGTACTGGAAGCCGGAGAGCATCGGCCCGAGACCTTCGTGGTACTTCGGCTGGGCGGTGGCGGTGACGCTGCCGAACGTGCGGCCATGGAAGCCGCCGCGAAAGGTGATGACCTTGTACTTCACGCCGTCGGTGCGGAGGCGGATGAGCTTGATCGCCGCCTCGTTGGCCTCGGTGCCGGAATTGCAGAAGAAGGCCTTGCCGCCGAAGCTCCGCTCGGAGAGGAGCCTGGCCCATTCCCCCTGGGCTTCGGTGTACCAGGTGTTGGGGACATGAATCAGCCGCGCGATCTGCTCCTGCACCGCCTTGACGACCGGGGCCGGGCAGTGGCCGAGGAGATTGCAGCCCCAGCCGGGGAACAGATCGAGATACTCGCGCCCCTCCGCATCCCAGACCTTCGATCCGACGCCGCGTTCGAGGCAGACCGGGAACCGCTTGTAGTTGGGGACGACGTAGCGGTCGAAGGTGTCGATCACCGCCTTCGTGGCGGCACCGAGGGTGTCGATGGTGGACATGCGTGGCTCCTGACCTACGGGCTCGGGATTCGTCGGGAAGCGATGCGGGAGAACGGAGAGAAACCTGGTTGGCGGGCGGGCTGGCTGACTGGAGGCCGGGGGCGAACGGAAGCCTTACAACGAGCTCCCGGCGCGCATCGAGGAGGCGAGGGCATCGTCGCGGACGAGCTCCGTGCCGACGCCGCTGGTGGTGTAGATCTCGAGAAGGAGCGAATGGCGGAGCCGGCCGTCGATGATGTGGATCTTCTTCACGCCCTGCTCGAGGGTCTCCAGGCAGCCCTCGATCTTGGGGATCATCCCGGCGGCGATCGTGCCATCGGAGATCAGTCGCCGGGCTTCGCTTGCGGTGAGGGAGTGGATGAGGCTCTCCGGATCGTTGATGTCGCGGAGGACGCCGGGGATGTCGGAGAGGACGACGAGCTTCTCGGCGCCGATCGCCGCGGCGACGGCCGTGGCCGCGGTGTCGGCGTTGACGTTGAGCTTCTCGCCATCCGGCCCCATCGCCATCGACGGGATCACCGGCACCTGACCGGCATAGGTGAGGTTGTCGATCGTCAGCCGGTCGACGCGCGTGACGCTGCCGACGTGGCCCAGATCGATCGCTTCCCCGCCCGGTCCGGCGAGGGTGAGCCGGTCTCCGAAGAGGACATTCGTGGAGAGGAAATTGAGCGACATCGCCCGGCCACCGTATTCCTCGAGCCGGGCGACGAGGTCGTGGTTGAGTTCGGTGGCGAGAACCTTCTCGACGATTCCCAGGGTGGCGTCGTCGGTGTAACGACGTCCCTGGACGAACCGGGGCGCGAGCCCGGCATCGTCCATCGCCCGGCTGATCGCTTTTCCGCCGCCGTGGACGACGACGATCCGCATCCCGAGCGTCGACATGAAGACGATGTCGACGAGGAGATGGCGGAGCGAGTCGGGGTGTTCGACGACGCTCCCACCGAGCTTGATGACGGTGGTCGTGTCACGGAACTTGCGGATCCACCCGAGGGCCTCGATGAGGGTGTCGGCCTTCTGGATCGCCTTCTGCTGGGCCTTGACGGCGGAGGGGGGGGTGGCCACGAGGGGGCTTTCCGGGAATGGCTGAGGCCCGATTTCGGCGCGCGGAAGGCCGCCGGGGGCGTCGCGGAAAGGGAACAAGTGTACCAGCGCCCCGAAGGCGCTCCCATCGTGTTTTTTCAGGCCCGTCCCGCGGGGGATCTCCACGGCAACGGCGGCCGGAACTGGCAGGACGCCGACTTGACGAACGGCCCCAGCGCGGTACCCTTTCATCTGTTTTATGGATGATGCCGTCGTGCATCATCTGTTTTACTCATTTTGCGGCTGGTCGGCGGCGGCTCCCCTCCGGGCCCCGTGGGCCGGTCGCGTCCGGCCCTCCCCACGGCGTCCGACTGGAATTGCGGCCAGTCGCGACGGCGCCCATGAACCTCAAGTCACTGAAAATCTTCTGCGACATCGTCGTGCGCCGAAGCTTTTCGCGGGCCGCGGAGGACAACGGGATCTCCCAATCGGGGGCCAGTCAGGTGGTCAGCCAACTGGAGCACCGGCTGGGAGTGCAACTCATCGAGCGGTCGAAGCGCCCGCTCCTCCCCACCCGCGAGGGGCAGGTGTTCTTCGATGGCTGCCGGAAATTGATCGCCCGGTACGACGCGCTCGAGGACGAGGTGCGGACGCTTCACG
Source organism: uncultured Planctomycetaceae bacterium (assembly GCA_903951635.1). GTDB lineage: Bacteria > Planctomycetota > Planctomycetia > Pirellulales > UBA1268 > QWOP01. The sequence goes on along the minus strand of CAJBCV010000431.1, from coordinate 8,218 downwards.
AGGAGGTGGCCGGCCGAGTCCGCGTGGCAGCGATCTATTCCGTCGGCCTCCACCATATGAGCCGGGCAGTGCAGGAGTTCACCACCCTTCATCCCCGGGCCAACGTCCGCCTCGAATACCTCCATCCCGATCGGGTGCTGGAATCGGTCGAGAGCGGTCAGGCCGATCTGGGGCTCGTGAGCTACCCGCGGAGCACGAAGACCCTCGAGGCTGAGCCGTGGCGCGAGGAGCCGTTCGTGCTCGCCTGTGCCCCCGCCCACCCGCTTGCCTCCCGAGCGTCGGTCCGGCTCGACGATCTCGATCACAGGGCGCTGGTTGGCTTCGACCCCGATCTCGTCATCCGCCACGAACTCGACCGGATCCTCGCCGCCCACGGCGCCGAGCCCGATGTCGTGCTGGAGTTCGACAACATCGAGACGATCAAGCGGGCCGTCGAGATCGACGCCGGCGTCGCGCTGTTGCCGGAGCCGACGGTGGGGCGGGAAGTCGCGGCGGGATCGCTGCGGGCGATCCCACTGGAGTTGCCCGCCGGGAGCGACCTCGTGCGCCCCCTGGGCATCATTCGGGTCCGCGGTAAGCCGCTCCCGCCGACGGCCGGCCGCTTTCTCGACTTCCTCCGCCTTCAGGGAGGGGAGCCGACAGCCCCTCTCCTCCGCGACGAGGTGGTGGCCCCAGCCCCCAAAGCCCGTCGTCCCCGGGCCATCGCCGCGGCCCCGACCTGATTCCCACGAAATCGACCGTCATCCCTTGAAATCCCCACCTTGCGGGGATGGATCTTGCCTCTCCGCTCTGGTTCCCTGACAGACCCTTCCGTTGGTCCCTGACCCGTCCTCGAGTGCCTCCGCCCCCAAGCGCCTCCGTCGAGCATGCCATGACACGCACCCCAGACTCCCACCCCTCCGCTCCCCCGATGGCCTGCGGTGTCCCGTCGGCGCCCCGCGCGCCGGGGCTGCCTGCGCCCCAGGGGCTCTACGACCCGGCCAACGAGCACGATGCCTGTGGCGTCGGGTTTGTCGTCAACATGCACGGTCGGCGGAGCCATGCGATCGTCCGTCAGGGGCTCGAGGTGCTCGAAAACCTCACCCACCGTGGCGCCTGCGGGTGCGATCCGCTCACCGGCGACGGTGCCGGCATCCTCATCCAGATGCCGCAGGAGTTTTTCAACGCCGTCACGCCGCAGGCCGGCATCCGCCTCCCTGCCCCAGGCGACTGGGCCGTCGGCAACGTCTTTCTCCCCCCGGCTCCCGAGGAGCAGGAGAGCGCCGAGGCCTTCTTTGCCAGGCTCTGCCAGGAGGAGGGGCAGGAGTTTCTCGGCTGGCGCACCGTGCCGGTCGACAACCGCTCCATCGGCGCCACCGCCCGCGAGGTCGAGCCGGTCGTCCGCCAGGCGTTCGTCGGCCGCGGGAAGAAGACGCCCCGCGACCAGTTCGAATGGAAGCTGTTCGTGATTCGCAAGCGCTTCGAGATCGAGCTCGGCGAGCTCGGCCTCACCGGCCAGACGTTTGCCTACATCTGCTCTCTTTCGGCCCGGACGGTCGTCTACAAGGGGCTTTTGCTCGCCGATCAGGTCGCCAAGTTCTACCCCGACCTCTCTGACGCGCGGATGGTGTCGGCGCTGGCGCTGGTCCATCAGCGCTACAGCACGAACACCTTCCCGACCTGGGATCTCGCTCATCCGTTCCGGTTCCTCGCCCACAACGGCGAGATCAACACCGTTCGCGGCAACATCAACTGGATGCACGCCCGCGAGAGCATGCTCGCCCATCCGGTGTACGGGCCCGACATGAAGAAGATCCTCCCGGTGGTTCGCGCCGGCGGGAGCGATTCGGCGACCCTCGACAACGTCCTCGAACTCCTCGTCCTCGGCGGCCGTCCGATCGAGGAGGCGGTGAGCATGCTCGTGCCCGAGCCGTGGAGCGGCCACGAGACGATGGCCGACGACCTCAAGGCGTATTACGAGTTCCAAGCCTGCCTCATGGAGCCCTGGGACGGCCCGGCCGCCCTGGCCTTCACCGACGGCACGCGGATCGGCGCCACGCTCGACCGCAACGGTCTCCGGCCCGGGCGCTGGTGGCAGATGAAGGACGGCCTGGTCGTGATGGCGAGCGAAGCCGGCGTGTTGCAGCTTCCGGCCGCCGAGGTCGTCCGCAAGGGGCGGCTCCGCCCTGGGCGGATGTTCCTCGTCGACACGAAGGAAGGGCGGATCGTCGAGGATGAAGAGATCAAGCGGAAGCTTGCTGGCGCCCAACCGTGGCGCGAATGGATCAGCTCTCGGCAGGTCCGCCTCGATGCCCTGCCCGATCCGGCCGATGTCGGCGAGGTGACCGCCTCCCGGGCCGTCGAGCAGGCCGACATGAGCGCCGCTTCCGGCACCGCCCCGCGGGCGATCGATTCCTGGCACGCCGCCGGCGTGGCCGGGGAACGTTCGAGCCTCCTCGAACTCCAGCGGCTCCACGGCTACACGCTCGAGGATCTCAAAGTGATCCTCGCGCCGATGGCGACGGATGGCGCCGAGCCGATCGGCTCGATGGGCAACGACACGCCGCTGGCGATCCTCTCCGACCGCCCGCAGCTCTTGGGCAATTACTTCAAACAGCTCTTCGCGCAGGTCACCAATCCCCCGCTCGACGCGATCCGCGAAGAGATCATCACCTCGATGATCACGACGATCGGCTGCGAGGGGAACCTCCTCGACACGTCGCCCGAGCAGTGCCGGCTGCTGCGTCTGGAGACGCCGGTGATCACGAATGCCGAGTGTGCCCGGATCAAGGCCCTCGTCGGCTCCGCGGCGCAGCCGGGCCTCGTCTCCCGCACCCTCACGCTCCTCTATCCGGCCGGCAGCGGGGTGGCGGGCCTCCGCGCCCGGCTCGACGAGCTCCGCGCCGAGGCCTCGAAGGCGATCGCCGACGGCGTCACGATCCTGGTCCTCTCCGACCGCGGCGCGAGCCGGGAGATGGCGATCGTTCCGGCGTTGCTTGCCACCGCCGGCGTCCACCACCACCTCGTCCGCGAGGGGACGCGGACGCGCTGCGGGATCGTCGTCGAGACGGCCGAGGCCCGCGAGGTGCATCACTTCGCCCTCCTCGCCGGCTACGGCGCCGGTGCGATCAATCCCTGGCTCGCCTTCGCCACGCTCGACCAGATGCGGGCCGAGCAGATTGTCAGCACCGACTCCCCGCGCGAGAAGCTCCACAAGAACTTCGTCAAGGCGGCGACGAAGGGGCTGCTCAAGGTGATGAGCAAGATGGGGATCTCCACCCAGCAGAGCTACCGCGGCGCCCAGATCTTCGAGGCGGTCGGCCTCGAGCAGGCCCTCGTCGACGAGTTTTTCACCCGTACGCCGAGCCGGATCGGCGGCATCGGTCTCGACGGGATCGCCGCGGAGATGCTCCGCCGCCACGAGCACGCCTGGCCGCGCAATCAGGTGGCCCAAGCCCTCGAGCTCGACGTCGGCGGCCGCTACGCCTGGCGGCGCAAGGGGGAGGCGCACGTTCTCTCCCCCGACGTCGTCGCCACGCTCCAGCGGGCGACGCAGATCAACAGCCGGGAGGAGTTCCGCAAGTATCAAAAGCTCATCGACGATCAACAGACGAAGCTGCTGACTTTGCGCGGGCTCCTCGACTTCCGTGCCGACTCGACGCCCGTGGCGCTGGAGGAGGTGGAGCCGGCCAAAGAGATCGTGAAGCGCTTTGCCACCGGGGCGATGTCGTACGGATCGATCTCGAAGGAGGCCCACGAGACGCTCGCGGTGGCCATGAACCGGCTCGGCGGCTGGAGCAACACCGGCGAAGGGGGCGAGGATCCGGTCCGCTATCAGCTCGATCCCTCCGGCGACAGCAAGAACTCGAAGATCAAGCAGGTGGCCAGCGGCCGCTTCGGCGTCACGAGCCTCTACCTGGTCAACGCCAAGGAGCTCCAGATCAAGATGGCCCAGGGGGCCAAGCCGGGCGAGGGGGGGCAGCTTCCCGGGCACAAGGTCGACCGCGAGATCGCCCGCATCCGCCACTCGACGCCGGGCGTGGGGCTGATCTCGCCGCCGCCCCATCACGACATCTACTCCATCGAGGATCTCGCCCAGCTCATCCACGATCTCAAGAACGCCAACCACCACGCCCGGATCAGCGTCAAGCTCGTGGCGGAGGTCGGCGTGGGGACGGTGGCGGCGGGGGTCTCGAAGGGGAAGGCCGACGTCGTCCTCATCTCCGGCCACGACGGCGGCACCGGGGCCAGTCCGCAAACGTCGATCATGCATTGCGGCCTGCCGTGGGAGCTGGGCCTGGCCGAGGCCCATCAGGTGCTCGTGATGAACGATCTCCGCGGCCGGATCACCGTGCAAACCGACGGCATGATCCGCACCGCCAAGGACGTCGCCATCGCCACGATGCTCGGCGCCGAGGAGTTCGGCATCGCCACCGGGGCGCTGGTCGTGATCGGCTGCATCATGATGCGGAAGTGCCACCTCAACACCTGCCCGGTGGGAATCGCCACGCAGGATCCCGAGCTGCGGGCCCGGTTCAACGGTCAGCCGGAGCATGTCGTCAACTTCTTCTTCCTCCTCGCCGAGGAGCTGCGGGAACTGATGGCGAAGCTCGGCTTCCGCACCGTCGAGGAGATGGTGGGACGCGTCGACCGGCTCGACACGCGGGCGGCGATCGCCCACTGGAAGGCGAAGGGGCTCGACTTCTCGACGATCCTTCACAAGCCGGAGGTGCCGGCCCACGTGAAGACCCACCGGGTCGAATCGCAGGATCACGGGATCGCCGAATCGCTCGACATGACGACGCTCGTGCCGGCCTGCCGGGCGGCGATCGAGGAGCGCAAGCCCGTCGTCCTCGACCTGCCGATCCGCAACATCAACCGGACCGTCGGCACGATCCTCTCCAGCGAGATCACCCGCCGCCACGGCGCCGCCGGGCTCCCCGACGGCACGATCCGCATCAACTTCACCGGCACCGCCGGCCAGAGCGTGATGGCCTTCGGCGTGCCGGGCGTGACGGTGACGGTTGAGGGGGATGTCAACGACTACTGCGGCAAGGGGCTCTCCGGCGGGCGGGTCGTCGTCCGGCCGTCGCGGCAGGCGTCGTTTGCCGCCGAGGAGAACGTCATCGCCGGGAACGTCGTCCTCTACGGGGCGACCAGCGGCGAGGTGTTCATCCGCGGTATCGCCGGCGAACGGTTCTGCGTCCGCAACAGCGGCGCGGAGGCGGTCGTCGAGGGGGTCGGTGACCATGGCTGCGAATACATGACCGGCGGCCGGGCGGTGATCCTCGGCGAGACGGGGCGCAATTTCGCCGCCGGCATGAGCGGCGGGATCGCCTACGTCTGGGATTCGAACGGAACGTTCCGTCCCCGGGTCAACACGGAGATGGTGGAACTGGAAGACCTCGATGCAGGCGACCTGGAATACCTCCGGTCGCGGATCGAGAAGCATGTCGAACTCACCGGCAGCACCCGCGGCCGGGCGATCCTCGACGGCTGGGCCCAGGAGCAGTCGCGGTTTGTGAAAGTGATGCCGACCGACTACAAGCGGGCGATGCTCGAACTACGGAAATTGCAGGAAAAAGACCAGGACGAGGCCCGCAGGGCGGAGGTGAAGATCCATGGGTGAAGCACGCGGATTCATGAAGTACCAGCGGCAGATCTCCGGCAAGGAGCCGGTGGCCGACCGCCTCAGGCATTTCAACGAGTTTCTCACGATCCTCCCCCAGGAGGAGATGACGAAACAGGGAGCCCGCTGCATGGACTGCGGCGTGCCCTTCTGCCACACCGGCTGTCCGCTCGGGAACATCATCCCCGACTTCAACGACCTCGTGTACCGCGGCCAGTGGCACGAGGCCGCCCAGCGCCTCCACGCCACGAACAACTTCCCCGAGTTCACGGGGCGCGTCTGCCCGGCGCCGTGCGAGTCGGCCTGCGTGCTCGGCATCAACGCCGATCCGGTCGCCATCAAGCAGATCGAGATGACGATCGCCGACCGGGCCTTCGAAGAGGGCTGGGTCGTGGCCCAGCCGCCGACGGAGCGGACCGGGAAGCGCGTGGCCGTGGTGGGGAGCGGTCCGGCGGGGATGGCTGCCGCGCAGCAGCTCAACCGGGCCGGGCATCTCGTCACGGTCTTCGAGCGCGCCGATCGGCCCGGCGGCCTGCTCATGTACGGCATCCCCGACTTCAAGCTCGAGAAGGCCCGCGTCTGGCGGCGCGTCCGCCAGATGGAGGAAGAGGGGATCGAGTTCCGCTGCGGGGTGGACGTCGGCAAGGACGTCTCCGCCGAGCAGCTCACGAAGGACTACGACGCGGTGCTGCTCACGGGCGGCTCGACGCTCGGCCGCGATCTCCCGATCCCCGGCCGCGAGCTCGAGGGGGTCCACTACGCGATGGAGTTTCTCCCGCAGCAGAACAAGCGCAACGCCGGCGACGAAGTGCCGGGGCAGCTCTCGGCGGCGGGCAAGGACGTGGTCGTGATCGGCGGTGGCGACACCGGCAGTGACTGCGACGGCACGAGCAACCGCCAGGGGGCGAAGTCGCTGGTGCAGTTCGAGCTTCTCCCCAAGCCGCCGGATGTCGGCAACTACCCGCGCCGTTCCGAACGGCCGTCGAGCACGCCGTGGCCGCAGTGGCCGGTGATCCTCCGCACGAGCACCTCCCACGAGGAAGGCTGCCGGCGCGAATGGTGCATCCTCACCAAGGAATTTCTCGGTGACGAGCAGGGGAAGCTCAAGGCCCTCAAGACCGTCCGCATCGAGTGGTACACCGATCCGGGGAGCGGGCAGTTCAAGTTCAAGGAAGTGCCCGGCAGCGAGGAGGAGTGGCCCTGCCAACTCGCGCTCTTGGCGATGGGATTTGTCGGTCCGGAGAAGCAGGGCCCGATCGCCGAACTCGGCCTCGAGCTCGATCCCCGTGGCAACCTCAAGGCGGGCGCTGACTACAAGACGAGCCGTGAGGGCGTCTTTGCGGCCGGCGACATGCGTCGTGGCCAGTCGCTCGTCGTGTGGGCGATCCACGAGGGACGCGAAGCGGCCCGGTCGATCGATCTGTGGCTGATGGGGCAGACCCATCTCCCGAGCCTGTCGGCAGGAGAGTTTGCCGTCCACGCCTGAGGCGGTCATTGTGCGGTGTAGGTGACCTGCATGTGGGTGATCCGTCGGCGGGGCCGGCAAAAGTTTCGTCGTTCCTCGGAGGACCTCGTCACTCCTCAAGCGTTCGCCGATCCCCGCCTCGCCTGTGCGCTGGGGTTCGACAGCACAACTTCAACGCGCTGCAGCGAGGGGTCGCCCGTGCTCCGTGAGCCGGCGTAGCCGACAAGCGGAGCCCGGAAGGCGGAGCGCAGGCGGGTCCGAGAGAGCGGAGGGCATGGAGGCCCGTAGCGAACGTCCGGCGACGGGGCACGGCCGACCCTGAAGCCCCGTTTGGGCCGGAACTCAAACAGCCCGGACCGACGCAGGCCTACGCCCGGACACCGAGCCCGAGCGTGTCGCGGCAGTAGCGGATGCTCCGCTCGAGGTCGGCGAGCTGATAGGCCTGCTCGGCCCCCTTGCGGGCGTCGCCATCGGGGGCTTGAAAGGGATCGATGGCATGGCCGCGGCGGGCGAGGGCCTCGAAGCGGGCGAAGTCGGCGGCGGTCATCGCCGGGAAGGCCTTCCAGAAGTCGGGCTCGAGGAAGGGAAGCTCGCGGGCGAAGCCGGAGATCGTCTCGATGTGGACAACCACGTCGGGGCAGTGCTTCTGAAAATGATCGAAGAACGTCGGCAGGTCGACGCACCCCTCTCCCATCGCCGTCCACTGCACCTTCACCCCCTTCTCGCTCGGCCACACCTGGCCGTCGCGGAGGCTCGTCGTGAGGACGTGCGGGGCGAGCGTCTCGAGCGCGGCGAGGGGATCTTCGAGCGTCCACAGGGCGTTGCCGGAATCGAAGTTGACGCCGACGAAGTCGGGGCCGGCCTCCTCGACGAGGCGGGCGAGCTCGCGGGAATGGAGATCGCCGGCATGGTTTTCCACCGCGATCTTCACGCCGGCGTCGAGGGCCTTCGTTCGGCAGGATTTCAGGACCTTGACCGTGTCGGCGATCCGGGCGTCGATGCCGCCTTCGGTGAGACGGTCTTGATGGTTGCCGAGGATCACCCGGAAGGCCTTCGAGCCGAGATCCTTCGCCATCCGGATGCCGAGGGCGAGGTGGTCTTCGGCGCTGCCCCAGTCCTTGCGGAAGGTGGTGGACGTCGGGCAG
>CAJBCV010000430.1 GCA_903951635.1 uncultured Planctomycetaceae bacterium | reverse complement strand
TCGGCACGATCAGCTGGACATGGCTGCGCGGCGGCCAGCCGATCGGCGGAGCGACGAGCGCCACCTACACCCTCACCCAGGCTGACGTCGGGTTCACGATCCGGGCAAGGGCTACCCAGACCGACGCCTTCGGCACGACCGAATCGGTGACGAGCGCCGCCACCGGCTCGATTCAAAACGTCAACGATTCCCTCACCGGCACGGTTACGCTTTCCAATCTCACAAGTGCCCCCCGTGGCACCGCCGCCCCCCAGCAAGGAGACACCCTCTCCGCGTCCCAGAACCTCGCCGACGCCGACGGTCTCGGCGCCATCTCCTGGGAGTGGCTCCGTGATGGCCAGCCGATCGCCGGCGCCACGACCGTGAGCTACACGCTCACCCAGGCCGACGTCGGATTCGCGGTCAGCGTTCGCGCCACTCAGACCGACGCGCTGGGGACCACCGAATCGGTCACCAGCGCCGCCACCGGCATCACCGCGAACGTCAACGATCCCGTCACCGGCACGGTGACCGTCTCGAATCTCACGAGCCCGTCCCGCGGCACCGCCTCCGCCCGCCAAGGGGATGCCCTCGAAGTCACCTGGTCGCTGACCGACCCCGACGGCCTCGGCGCCGTCGCGATCCAGTGGCTCCGCGGAGGCGAGGCGATCGCTGGGGCGACGACCGCCTCCTACACCCTCGTGCAAGCCGACGTCGGCACCGCGATCACCGTCCGCCTCACGCAGACCGACGGCTTCGGATCGACCGATTCGATCGTCGCCAGCGGCGGCGTCACGGCGGTGGTCAACGTCAACGATCTTTTGACCGGATCGGTCGGGATCACAAACTCCACGAGCCCAATCCGCGGCACCTCGGCCGCCCGGCAGGGAGACACGCTCGCCGCCGAGACGGCCCTCGCCGACGACGACGGCCTCGGCACGCTCACGTGGAACTGGTTGCGAGACGGCGTCGCGATCCCTGACGCCTACGGCCCGTCGTACACCCTCGCGCAGGCCGACGTCGGGTCGGTGATCACCCTCCGCGTCACGCAGACCGACGGTGGCGGCACGACCGAGTCGGCGACGAGCGCGGCCACCAACGCCATCATCAACGTCAACGATCCCGCCTCGGGCACTCTCACGATCAGCAACTCGACGAGCGCCTCACGCGGCACGACGACGCTCCGTCGAGGTGACACGCTCTCGGCCGCCGCGTTGTTCGTTGATCCCGACGGCGTCGGCACCCCGATTTCTCTCCAGTGGCTCCGCGGTGGCAGCGAGATCGTCGGGGCGACCGCCACGACCTACACCCTCGTCGCCGCCGATGTCGGCGCCGCGATCAGCGTCCACGCCCGGATGACCGACGGCGGCGGCACGGCCGAGTCGCTCACCAGCACCGCAACGTCGGCTGTCGTCCATCTCAACACCCCGATGACCGGGGAACTGTTGATCGCCAATTCGACGAGCACCGCCCGGGGCACGACGTCGGCCCGGGAAGGGGATCGCCTCACGATCTCGAGCACGCTTGCCGACGCCGACGGCCTCGGCACGCTCTCGCCCCAATGGCTGCGAGACGGCACGCCGATCTCCGGTGCGGCCGCGTCGTCCTACACCCTCGCCCAGGCCGACGTCGGCGCCGTGATCAGCGTCCGCATCGCGCAGCTCGACGCCCGTGGCACCACCGAAAGTGCCACAAGCGCCGCCACAAACGCCATCGTCAACATCGACAGTCCCCTCACGGGCGCCGTGACGGTCGTGAATCTGACAAGCCCTGGCCGGGGCCCAACGAGCCCCCGCG
>CAJBCV010000429.1 GCA_903951635.1 uncultured Planctomycetaceae bacterium | reverse complement strand
GCCCGGGCCTGGGCCATGCCGGAGTCGCCGCTGCCGCTGTAGAGGGTGTCGAGGACGACGCCACAGGCCTGCCCCTCGGGGAAGGGGAGCTGCTCGTCGTTGATGAACCGGCGCTTCATCGGGAAGGCGACGAGGACACCGAGGAGCGAGAGGACGACGTTGAAGGCCGCCATCTGCCACCAGGGGATGATCGTGTCCTCGATCCACATGTAGGCCGCCATCCCGGAGATGAGCGGCCCGGTCATGTAGCCGGCGGCGGTGGCGACGCTCTGCGCGGCGTTGTTCTCGAGGATCGTGAGGTCACGGACGCCGACCTTCGAGAGGATCCGGAAGGAGGCATAGGCGAGGATCACGCTCGTCAGCCCGACGCCGAGTGTCCAGCCGGTTTTCGCGCCGATGTAGAGATTCGTGGCGGAGAGGATGCCGCCGAGAAGGAAGCCGGTGGCGCCGGCTCGGAGCGTGAGTTGCGGCATGTCGCCGCGGTAGACCTTCGCCAGCCACCAGCGATCCTTCTCCTCGGCCGTCCAGTCGCGGGCCTGCTCCGGGGTCAGCTGCTCGATGGCCATCGATCCTCCCGTGGGGCTTGCCGTTCGCTCACTCCAGATCGATCACGACGCGGTCGACATTTCCTTCGAAGCGAAAGGGGACATCGTAGCTCGTCGTCACCGGCGTGCCGGTGTCCTCGCCGACGTCGAGCGATTCATCGAGCGTCACCCGGATCGGGATCGTCCGCTCGATCCGCCCCTCGGCGACTGGCTTGCCATCGACCTCGAGCGTGGCTTTTCCTCCCTTGCCGATCCCGCCGCCGTCGTAAGCGAAGCGGAGGGCGACGACGTGCTTTCCGGGGGAGAGCGGATCGCGGCCGGCGATCTCGGTGTGGGCGATGTCGACGAAGTTCGAGTGGTAGACCGGCTTGCCGTCGCGGAGAAAGAGGCCCATCCCGCCGAACAATCCCCCCTGCGTGATGATCATCCCGCTGGCCTTCTCCCCCACCTCGACGTCGGCGGTGATTCGGAACGACGTGTTCTTGAGATTGGGGCTCGCCCCCTCCGGAATCCTCGTCATCCCTTCGCCGTACGTGAACGTCGTCCGCCCCCGCGTCAGGCTCGGGCGGATGGCCGGGTCGAGGCGGGCGGTCTTGCTGTTGTCGATCGGCAGCACGTCGTGGCGGGCGGCCTCGGTGTAGAAGAGGAGTTGGAGCTCGCGGAGCTTCTCTGGATGAGAGGCGGCGAGATCCTCCGCCTGGGAGAAGTCGACGTCGGTGTGGTAGAGCTCCCACTGGTAGCCGTCGATCGCGTCGACGTCCGCGGCGGCGGGGTCCCACGGCGGCACCGGGGGCGTCGTGCAGGCGACCCAGCCGTCGTGGTAGATCGCCCGGTTGCCGATCATCTCGAAGTACTGTGTCGTCCGCCGGCTCGGGGCGCGGGCGTCGGCGAACGAAGAGGCCATGCTGACGCCGTCGATCGGCTTTTGCGTGATGCCGTTGACGACCTCCGGCGGGGTCACGCCGCAGGCTTCGTAGATCGTCGGCACGATGTCGATGACATGATGCCACTGGGTGCGAATGCCGCCGGAATCGGCGATCCCCTTCGGCCAGGAGACGACCAGGCCGTTGCGGGTGCCGCCGTAGTGGCTGGCGATCTGCTTCGTCCATTGGAAGGGGGTGCACATCGCGTGCGCCCAGCCGATGGGATAGTGGTTGTAGGTTTGCCACGAGCCGATGTCGTCGACGCGTGCGAGAACCTTGGCGAGATCCTCCTTCACACCATTGAAGAATGTCATCTCGTTGAGGAGCCCCTGCGGGCTCCCTTCGGCGCTGGCGCCATTGTCGCCGACGATGTAGAGGACGAGCGTGTTGTCGAGCTCGCCGGCTGCCTCAATCGCCTCGATCACCCGGCCGGCGTTGTGGTCGGTCTGCTCGAGGAACCCGGCATACACCTCCATCATCCGGGCGTAGACTTTCTTCTGATTGGCCGTGAGACTCGCCCAGGCGGGGATGCCGGGGGCGAGAGGAACGAGCTTCGTGTCGGCTGGCACGATGCCGAGGGCCTTTTGGCGAGCGAGCGTCTCCGCGCGGATCGTGTCCCACCCGGCGTCGAACGTGCCGGCGTATTTCTCGACCCATTCCTTGCGCGGGTGATGCGGGGCGTGGGTGGCGCCCGGTGCGTAGTAGAGGAAGAAGGGCTTCTCCGGGGCGACGGCCTTTTGGGTACGGATCCACTTCACCGCTCGGTCGGCGAGGTCGTCGTCGAAGTGATAGTCGGGATTGTCGAGGTAGGGCTCGACCGGTTTCGTCCCCTCGATCGCCGCCGGCCGCCATTGGTGGGTGTCGCCGCCGATGAAGCCGAAGAAGTGCTCGAAGCCGAGTCCGGTTGGCCAGAGATCGAACGGCCCGGCCTGGCTCGTCTGCCAATCGGGAACGTTGTGGTTCTTTCCGAACCAGGCGGTGTTCCAGGCATTGAGCTTGAGGACCTCAGCGACGGTCGCCGTGTCCTTCTGCATGACGGAGTCGTAGCCGGGGAAGCCGGTGGCCGCTTCGGTGATCGCGGCGGAGTGGACGGCATGATGGTTGCGGCCGGTGATCAGGGCGGCGCGGGTGGGGCTGCACAGCGCCGTGGTGTGGAATTGCGTGTAGCGGAGGCCTCGCTTGGCAAGCGCCTCGAGGACCGGCGTGTGACAGGGGCCGCCAAAGGCGCTCGAGGCCCCGAAGCCGACGTCATCGAGGAGGATGAGGAGGACGTTCGGCGCGCCTTTGGGCGCTTGAATGGGCTGCGGGAAGTCGGGGGTGGAGTCTTTGGCGCGGAGGTTGATCGTGCCGCGGAACGGCGGGGCCGGTGGAGGGAGAACCTTCGGGGTCGATCCACTCGGCTCGGCGGCGGGAAGCCCGGCG
>CAJBCV010000428.1 GCA_903951635.1 uncultured Planctomycetaceae bacterium | reverse complement strand
CGAACTGCCCGGGAATCACCCGGCCAGTGCGGTGGACGAGCTTCTCGGGGAGGACGATCGACGGGGGGAGATTGTTCCTGGCGGGAACGAGTTGCTGGGCGAGGGACGCGAGCGCCGGCCAGTCAGACTTTTTCGGGGCGCTGGGATCGAAGCCGAGCGGGATGTCTGATCGGCCGGTGAGCATGATGTGATGGCCGGCGGAGTGGTCGTTGGACTTGTGCGTCAGCGACCGCACCACCGCCCACGTTTCACTCCGCGCGGCGAGCATCGGCAGATGTTCGCAAACCTGGAGCCCCGGCGTCTTCGTGCTGATGGTCTTGAAGGTGCCCCGGATGTCGAGCGGGCCGTCGGGCTTCGGATCGAAGCTCTCGTGCTGCGCGAGGCCCCCCGACAAGAAGATATAGATCACCGACTTCGGCGGCCGCACCGAGCCCTCGGCCGCCGGCGAGGCCGCGGCCCGCGCGGCAGCGAGCGAATCGAGGGAGAGCCCGAACATGCCGAGGGCGCCGGCCTGAACGGCCGTCCGGCGGCTCATGCCACTCCGCATTGGATGGTGGTAGCGGTCGGCCATCGACGTAGACTCTTCCCTGCCCGGCGAACAGGCTCAGGCCCCCAGGCCTGGCAACCCCACAGACCCCTGTAAGGCCCACAGACCCCTGTAAGGATAGATTGGCCGCCGCGGACTGTCGACGCCGGCCCGCGCTCCCCGATCGGCCCCCGGCGAAGGTCCGTGTTTCTCCGTTCGCTGCCGATTCCCGAAGGCCCCCCACACTCCATGGCGTCAAGCCCTCTCACCATCGAACCGCTCGGCGACGCCTGCCTCGTCGTCCGCTTCGGCACCGGGATCGACGCTGCCACCTCCCGGGCCGTCGCGGCCGCCACCGCCTCTCTTGCAGCCGCAGCGCTCGCAGGGGTCGTCGACCTCGCCCCGACCTTCAACACCGTGGCCGTCGTCTTCAATCCCCGCAGCACCGATCCTGGGATGCTCGGCGCAGCGATCCTCTCGCAGCTGTGCACCCTCGAAAGCGCCGCTCCTTCCCAGGGCACGATTCTCGAGATTCCCGTCGCCTACGGCGGCGACGACGGGCCCGATCTGGCTGCCGTGGCGGCCCACGCCGGCCTCGATCCGGAGGAGATCGTGAGGCTCCACACCGCGGCCGACCATGTCGTCGGGATGATCGGATTCGCGCCCGGCTTCCCCTATCTCCTCGGCCTGCCGGCGGCCCTCGCGATCCCGCGCCGCGCCACGCCGCGGACGCGCGTGCCGGCCGGCTCGGTGGCGATCGCCGAACGCCAGACCGGAATCTACCCACGGCCGAGCCCTGGCGGCTGGCACGTCATCGGCCGCACACCGCGCGCGATGTTCGAAGCCCACCGCGATCCCCCCGCGCTCCTCCGCGCCGGTGACATCGTCCGCTTCGTGCCGGTGGCCAGCCCGATCAAAGCCGGGGAGAGGAGCCGATGAGCGTGATCGAGGTCGTGGCCCCGGGAATGCTGACCACCATCCAGGATCTCGGCCGCACCGGCTATCGTGCCAGTGGCGTCGGCCCCGGCGGCGCGATGGATGCGCTCTCCCACCGGGTGGCCAATCTCCTCGTCGGCAATCCCGACGACACCGCCGCCTTCGAGATCACGCTCCTCGGGCCCCGACTCGCCTTTCCCACGGGAGCGTGGGTGGCGATCACCGGCGCGGCGCTCGGCGCGATCGTCGTCACCGCCGAGGGCGAGTCGACCGACGTGCCGGCCGGGCATCCGATCTGGGTGCCGGACGGGGCGACGCTCGCCTGCGGCCCGTGCTCGCCCCACGGCTGCCGGTCGAGTCTCGCGGTGGCCGGAGGGCTCGACGTTCCGCTGCTCCTTGGTGGGCGGGGCACCGACCTCCGCTCCGGCTTCGGAGGATTTCAAGGTCGAGCGCTCCAGGCCGGT
>CAJBCV010000427.1 GCA_903951635.1 uncultured Planctomycetaceae bacterium | reverse complement strand
GCGTGATCGTCGGCTTCGGGATCCCGCCGTTCATCGCCACGCTCGCGATGATGCTTGTGGCGGGGGGCGGGGCCTCGATGCTCGCCAAGGGGCAGAGCGTCTACCAAGTGCCCGACACGTTCATGTGGCTCGGCCGCGGGGCCGATCTCGGCCTCCCCAACGCCGTCGTCCTCGTCCTCCTCCTCTACGGAATTGCCCACTTCGTGATGACGCGGATGACGTTCGGCCGCTGGCTCCTCGCCGTCGGCGGGAATCGGGAGGCGGCGCGGCTTTCGGGGGTGCCGGTGGCGGGCACGCTCCTGGCCGCCTACATCCTCTCCGGCGCCCTAGCGGGCCTCGGGGGGGTGGTGATGGCCTCGCAGCTCAAGAGCGGCTCGCCGAACTTCGGGCAGATGTACGAGCTCTACGTCATCGCCGCGGTGGTCGTCGGTGGCACGAGCCTTGCCGGCGGCGAGGGGAGCATGATCGGGACGCTCGTCGGGGCGCTGATCATCGCCGTGATCCAAAACGGCATGAACCTCGTCGGCATCGAGAGCTACACACAGCGCGTCGTCCTCGGCGGCGTGATCCTCGCCGCGGTGCTCCTCGACCGGCTCCGGCGCCGCTGAGTACAATTTCCCCATGCTCAGCCAGGAAACCCTCGACGCCTACCGCCGCATGACCCCCGGGGAACGGCTGGCGATCGCGCTTGGCATGATGCGCGAGAACACTCCCTACCTCCTCGCCGGCAGGGCGGATGTCGTCGACCGACGGTTCGAACTGATCCGCCGCGAGAACGACCTCCGCAACGCCCGGATTCTCGCGGCGCTCGCCGCCATGAAAGCGACGGAAGCCACCGGCGATGAGTGACCTGCCCGCCGTCATCCGTGATCTCGTCGACGTCTTCGAGACCCTCGGACTACCGTACGCCATCATGGGGGGGATCGCCGTCAGGGCCCATGGGATCCCGCGGCCGACCTACGACGTCGACTTCACGCTCTCCATTCCCAGGGGGCGGCTCCACGATCTGTTCACGGCCATCGAGGGCCGTGGCTACACGATCCCCGAACAGTTCTCGCGAGGATGGGTCGACACGGTCGGGGGTATGCCGCTTATCAAAGTGCGGCTGTTCCTCGACGGCCGTGGTGTCGATGCCGACATCTTCCTCGCAGAGACGGCTTTCCAACGGGAAGTGATCGACCGGCACGTCGTGGCCGAGGTTGACGGGCTCCGGGTGAAGCTCGTGTCGGCGGAGGACCTGATTCTGTTCAAGCTCGTGGCGAGCCGACCGCGCGATCTCGTCGACATCCAAGACATCCTCTTCACCCAGGGCCAGCTCGACGAAGCCTATCTGCGCCACTGGGCCGGACCACTTGGCGTCTCCGAGAAGCTCGAAGCGGCCCTCCTCGATCGCCCCTGAACACCGATCACGATCCATCTCCATGCGTTGATTGGAGGGAAACCATGTCGACGCGTCTGGTGGTGCGCAGGATCGTTGTGACCGTGAGCCTTGTGGGGGGGATTTTCCTGGCGGTGGAGAATCTCTGGGCCATTCTCCGCCCGGCTCCCCAGCTCCAAATCTCCCCCACGACCACGTGGATCACCGAGCCGCTCGCCGCCGACGGCCTCCCCGATTACTTCCAAGCGGTCATGGATCTGGGGCCGCGCGGCATCCCGCCGGAGACGAACGCCGCCGCCGCGGTCTGGGAGGTGATTCCGAGCGAGCTATCCTCTGGAAACGCCATCGACTACTCGGAGGCCCACCTCTCGGCCGCCGACCAGCGGCCTGAGTCGGAGCGGCTCGTCCTGCCGCCACCCCCGCCGGATGGGATGGATGCCGCCGAAGCCGGGCGGATTCTCGAGGCTTGCTCGCGCGGCGTCTGGCACGCCGCCGACCATCCCTGGCTGGCCCGTTGGCTCGATGACAACTCCGCAGCCCTCGACAGGCTGGCCGCCGGCGCCCGCCGCGAGGGATGGTGCCCGCCGCGTTGCCTCCCTGCCGACGCGGCGCCAACGGAGCGATTCAGAACGATGCCCCTGTTGATCTGTCAGTTGCTTCCGGTCGAAGGGGCTCTCGACCGATTCAGCGGTGCTCTTCTCGCCCGATCGATGCTCCGTCTCGGGGAAGGCGATATCCCCGGCGCCTGGCACGATCTCGACTCGCTCCTCCGTTACGGCGACAAGATCTGCGACACGCCCGGCCCTCTGATCTGCCGGCGCGTGGCAACAAGCTTGATTCTCCGTACATGCCTCGCCCTCCAACCGCTGATCCTCGACGGCCATCCCGATGAGGCGGTGCTCGCCGACATCCAGCGGTCGCTGCGATCGGCGGTCGACTGGGCACCGTTG
Source organism: uncultured Planctomycetaceae bacterium (assembly GCA_903951635.1). GTDB lineage: Bacteria > Planctomycetota > Planctomycetia > Pirellulales > UBA1268 > QWOP01. The sequence goes on along the minus strand of CAJBCV010000427.1, from coordinate 663 downwards.
GCCTCGAGCGTCGACACCCACGAGCGGCTGTTGGTCCTCGACGCCGTCATCATCCTCCTGGAAAATCCGTCAGGGACGTTATCGCCGGCCCCGTGGCGGAAGGCCCTGTACGAGATCCTGAAAGCCGACCAGAACGTCGTGCTCCGTGCCGCAAATCAGCTCTTCGACACCATGGTCGTGGCGGCCTGCCAGCCGACACGGGAAACACGTCGGCAAGCGTGGCAGGCGATCAAAGACGAGATCCACGATCGCATGAAGGCCAGACGCCAGGGGAGAGCCTGGTTCCAACCATACTACGAGCCGATGTCAGAAGCGCTGAGTAAGCGGACGGTCAGCCCGCTGATTCCCAACGTGGAGATCATTTCCGACGCCGACGACCGCGCTCGTGCGGCGCTCGTTCTCGCCGACTGCGCCGCCGCCCTCGAGCGCCATCGCCTCGCGACCGGCCACGCGCCAGCGAGCCTCGCCGACATCGTCCCCACGTTCCTCCCCGCGATCCCCGTCGATCCGCTCACCGATGCGCCGATCGGTTACCGGATCGCGGACGGCCGCTGGACGCTGTGGAGCGGAACAGACCCGGAGGACGACGCCGTCGATGATCTCGTCATCCGTGATCGCTCCTGAACCGGATCACGATCCAACTGTCTCAGATAGCTGGAGATT
>CAJBCV010000426.1 GCA_903951635.1 uncultured Planctomycetaceae bacterium | reverse complement strand
TGTGTTCCTCGATGAAAAGAAAGTTCCGCACTTCTACAACGTCATCCCGGGCGGTCAGCACGACTTTACGGTGTGGAAGAGCGACGTCTACCACTTCGCTCAATTGTTGTTTCGCTGACAGTCCGGGGGAGAAAGTCATCCCCGGCCGTTTTCCGCTTGGAACCCCAAAAAGGGGCCGTGTGGTATGGATATCGGCCATCTGTGCGGGATCGCGGCCTTCGTCTTGTGGGGGCTGTTGCCGATGTATTGGAAGCAGCTCGATGCGGTCCCGAGCCTCCAACTCGTCGCCCATCGCGTCGTCTGGTCGTGCCTGACGTTCGTGCCGCTGCTGTGGTGGTGGGGGGGATGGCGGCAGATCGCCGGGGTGCTCCAGCGCCCGGGCGTGCTGACGCGGCATCTCGCTGCGGCGATCCTCGTGAGTGCCAACTGGCTCGGCTTCGTGTGGGGCGTGACCCACGGCCGGATGATCGAGTGCAGTCTTGGCTACTATCTCACCCCCTTGGCAAGCGTCCTTCTCGGGGTGACGTTGCTGGGGGAGCGACTCCGACCCGCCCAGTGGGTGGCTGTCGGTATCGCGGCGGTGGGGGTCAGTGGAATCGCGGCCGGTTACCACGAGTTTCCCTGGATCGCGATTTTTCTTGCCGCCACCTTCAGCGCCTACGGACTGGTGAAGAAGAAGGGGGCACTCGCCCCCCTGCCTTCGCTGGCCCTCGAGACCGTGCTCTTGCTTCTGCCGGCGATCGGCTATCTCGCCGCCGAGCACGCCGCAGGGCGCGGCGGATTCGGCGTTCACGGTGCCGCGACCGACATGCTCCTCGCGCTGGCCGGGCCGGCGACGGTTGCCCCGCTGTTCTGCTTCACCGTGGCCGTGCGGCGGATCCCCCTCTCGACGGTCGGCCTGCTCCAGTACATCGGCCCGACGCTCCAGTTTCTCGTCGGTGCCTTGATCTACGGCGAGCCGTTCGATCGGACGCGTCTTGTCGGATTCATGATCGTCTGGGGGGCCCTCATTCTCTTCGGCATCGACAGCCTGCGGCATGCGGCGGCACGAAGCCGGAGGGGGGGGGACCAGGATTCCCAGCCCTCGACGGGGAGCGATTCGGGGGCGAAGTGACCCTGACGTTGCGGCATCGCAGCATGTCCGGCGGCGGCGATCCGGCTCCTCGTTCGCCCCACTGCGGGCTGCATCGCCCCCCCGACGACGCTTGCAGCCGGCTCGGGGACGGCCCTATTCTTCCGTGTCGTGAATCGCGTGCCGCCCAAGCCCTCAAGCCCGATCCTGTCCCCCGGAGACTCCAGCATGTCCTCGTCGAGCCTCTCACGCCGCCGGTTTCTCTCGCACGCCGCCGCCACGGCCGCCGTGTCGCTGCCGGTGATCAGGCAGGCCGCCGGGCAGGAGTCGCCAAGCGACCGGCCGGTGTTTGCGACGATCGGGCTGCGGAATCAGGGATGGTCGATCACCGAGAAGTCGTTCAAGTTCGCCGACTTCGCCGCGCTGGCCGACGTCGATGCCGGGGTTCTCGCCACGAACATCGCGGGCGTCGCGAAGGCCCAGGGGCGTGCCCCCGACGGTTATGCCGACTATCGGAAGATCCTCGACCGGAAGGATATCGACGCGGTCATGATCGCCACCCCCGATCACTGGCATACGAAGATCGCCGTCGAGGCGATGCGGGCCGGTAAGGATGTCTACTGTGAAAAACCACTCACGCTGACGATCGACGAGGGGAAGCTCATCGAGCGGGTCGTCAAGGAGACCGGAAAGGTCTTCCAGGTAGGAACGATGCAACGCACGGAGTCGGAAGGCCGGTTCCTCCTCGCCGTGGCTTTGGTCCGCCACGGCCGGATCGGCAAGGTGACGAAGGTGACCTGCGGCATCAACGGCATGGAGCCCTCGCCGGTCATTCCCGAGGCCCCGGTGCCGACTGGCCTCGATTGGGATACATGGCTCGGCCCGGCACCCGCCGTCGCCTACCGGGCCCTGCCGGAGATGCGCCAGGGCTACGGCGGCGGAGTCCCGCTCTACAGCAATTGCCACTATTCGTTCCGCAATTGGCACGAGTACTCCGGGGGCAAACTCACCGACTGGGGCGCCCATCACGTCGACATCGCCTGCTGGGCGCTCGGCGCGACGGAAACGGGACCGAGTCGGGTGACGCCGGTGGAATACACGCTGCCGGTGCCCTATCGCGATGGCCACCCGACCGTGGCCGACCAGTACAACGCCGCCACCGAGTTCACGATCCGCGTTGCGATGCCGAACGACGTGGAGATGATCATCACCAGCGCCGGCGACAACGGGATCCTCTTCGAGGGGACGCAGGGACGGTTCTTCGTCAACCGAGGCAAGATCACCGGCACGCCGGTCGATGAGTTGAAGGACCGCCCGTTGCCGGAGAACGCCATCGAGGAGGTGTACGGCGGGCCGGTCGCGGAGAACCACACCGCCAACTTCATCGCGGCCATGCGGTCGAGGAAGCAGCCGATCTCCGACGTCTGGTCGCACAACCGGATGCTCGAGATCTGCCATCTCTCCAACATCGCCATGCGCCTCGGACGGGAAATCTCCTGGGATCCGGCGGCACGGCGTGTCGTCGGCGATCCGCAGGCCGATGCCTTCCTCGGGCGGGCAAGCCGCAAGGGCTTTGAAATCGAAGGGGCGTGAGCCCGGGGACGCTCAAGATCGCACGCTCTCACCCCGAAAGGCAGGCTTCGCCGCGGGCGTGGCGTGCCAGACAAGCCTTTCCCTTCGGGGAAGAGCACCGTTGTACCCTATCGCGAGGCGTCGACAACTCCCTGTGGCGTGAGGGAACCAGTGCCGTAAGCACGGTTGTTCGGCTGCCGGGCGATGTAACGGGGAATCTTCTTATTTTCGAAGAATGAAAGTGGGAATCGCTCGTAGGGGGCGAGGGCCTGCTGGGCCGTTTCTCCTTCCTTGATCCTGACAAACATCGGTGCGCTGCTACTGGCTGTCCGCTCCCAGACCTTCGTTCCGTGGTCGAGCAACTGCAATCGGCAAATGTAGGGCTTCGACGTGGCTTTCTCATCCCCTTTGGCCAAGGCGCTATTGAACCGGTATGTGATCTCTCGAGATGGTCCCACTTCGGTGGTGGCCTTTGCCACGAGCGTTTGGCCGTCCGCTACCACCAGACCGGAGGCTTCGAGGCTCTCGGTCAGCCCCTGGCGGACACGCTGCTGCTCCTCCGGGCTTCCCTGAATGCTGATGTCGAGCGTGATTTTCGCTCCTGGTCGCACCGCGAGCACTTTCTCCGGATCCAGGCTGGCAGCCATTTGGCGGGCGGACTCGTGCGGGAGCACTGCACTGAACAGAACCCGTTCCCGCGTGTACTGGGCCTCCGAGGCACAGTAGAGGAAGCCTCCGAGTTCCCCAGATTGCCGGAGCTGCCCAATCGATTCGCTGAATTGGTAGTCCCAAAGAAGAACTCGACGCTCGAGATCGATGAGCTTGGTTCCTCCAGCGAGAACGTAGCCGCCGAAGAGCCAGTCGATGGAGCCAGTCGCGATCGGAAACTGGAAATGGATGTCGTAGGCCTGCTCGCCGGTGGAGAGATCCCACACCATGAGGCCATGCCTCGACAGCGCCGCCAACTGGCCTCCGTCCGGGCGGAAGGAGAGCGGCCCAGCATGGTCCAGACTCCCGGCGACTCGACCGAGCGGCTCGCCGGTCAGGGCATTCAACAACCAGACTCCGCTGTCGGTGACAGCGGCTAACTGCTTCCGGCCAGGGCTCACGGCCGGAAGACACCGGTTATTCACCTCAATCCGATACAGGGCCTTCGCCTTGGCGACGTCCCACATGGTGAGCGTGCCCTCGAACGAGAGGGTGAGGACATGAGCGGCATCGACAAACGTCGTGAAGACCGTTGCATCGGGCGATACTCGTGGAAACTTCCCCGGGGGGGATGGATCCCAAGCGTTGACGGCCTCCGCGGATTGATCGCCGAGTTTCCAAACCCCGATCGGCCGATCGGTCTCGCCCGGAGCCATCGAGAAATCATAATTGGCGAGTACGTGCGTACCGGAGGGATCGACATCGACCGGCATGAGTTTCGATGGCCAAGGCACCGTATCGACCGTCTTTCCCTCTGCAAGATCGACGACGAAGATCGTCATGCTCTTTGAGCTTACAAGAGGATCGCGGTCGGTGACGATCACGCCTGCGCGTGCCGCGTCGCGGGAAATGAGCAGACCGCTCACCGATTCGAACATTCGGCGATCGGCCTGCTTCGTCGATGGAGGGAGGGGAATCGCCTTGGCGGAGAGCCCTGCCACTGGTGTCGCCGAGTCGATCGGTACCGCCCACGGCTTCGGCGTGCCCAGATCGATGGTCCGACAGCCGGACCAATCGGCTTTTGCAAGATCGAGCGGCATGACTTCGGCCGCCGGGGGAGGGGAGGGCTCTGGCCCGGGGCCGCCAGCGAGTGGGGGGCCTTCGTCAGGCTTGCCAGCCATGGTGGGTGCGGGCGATACTTTTGCGTCAACCTTTCGCGCCATCGCCTGATCCGCCTCGCTCAGTTTCTCCAGGGCGATCGTGATCTTCTTGCCTTCGATCGTCTCCAGCGTCAGTTCATCGCCCGACAGTTGGACAAATCGGGCTTTTGTCTTGAACTTCCCGGATTTGTCGGTCCACGTCCGGAGGGGGCGCTTCGATGTCGTCCCGGCGACTTCATTCGATCGCCCCAGCGGCCGCACTTGCCCCGGAGGAAAGCTCGGGGTCATTTGGATTCCGTCAGCGACAAACTTGACCGTCACCCAGCCAGTTGGGGAATACTCGACGAACTCGGCCACCACCGGCTTTCCAACCCACTTGACTTCAACTTTGTCACCCGGCGAAAGCTGCATGGCCGTCGGCTCGGCGGCCCAACCCAAGGCGGCTAGAACGACAGCGAGAATGACCCCGGTCAAGACGGTGCGCATCGAATCTCCCCCTTCACGGGCCCTCTGGACTGACTCCCTTTTTAACCCCGACGGCCACCGCGTTCCCCGGCGCCGTCAATTGAGTACTCTAGCCAAGCACCTCGTTGCCCCACAAGAAGAGGGGCCTGCTCCTCCGCCGTGGAGCCCGGCAATTCCCGGCGGATCTTCGGTGGAGTGCAATGAGCGCGAGGCGACGGCTACGTCGGTCGTACGTCGGCAACTGGGTAACCTCGTGGAACAAACGATTCCCAAAGTTCGTCGATCAGGGGGGGCGCGGCGGACGGCCGCGGGGTACTGCATCTCACCATCGATGAAGTTCCTCGCGGCGTTAAACTGAGGGCGCGGGTACCTCAAGGAACGCAGACGTCGGGGTTTCTGCGTCAGGAACGCCGCTCCTCGAGTGGAGACCTCTGAGCGCCAGTGGCTTGATCAGTTCCATCGCACCCACTCGAGGAGCAGCTCTCATGAAAAAAATCACGCCGTTCCTCATGTTCAACGATCAGCTCGAGGCGGCCATGGAGTTCTACACCGCCACGTTTCCGGACTCCCACATAAAGTCCCTCGCCCGTACGGGAACGGACGGGCCGATCTCTTCCGCCGAGTTCGTCGTCGGTGGCCAGGTCTTCATGGGGTTCAACGGCGGTCCGTACTTCACCTTCTCCGAAGGCATCTCGTTCTATGTGGACTGCGAGGACCAGGCAGAGGTCGACGAGTATTGGAACAAGCTCACAAGCGCCGGTGCCACGCCCTCGCAGTGCGGCTGGATCACGGATCCATTCGGCATCTCGTGGCAAATCGTGCCACGGCGATTCGTGGAACTGATCCGCGACGTGAATCCTGAAAGGGTGAAGGCCGTGATGGAAGCGATGATGACGATGGTGAAGCTCGACGTGGCGGGCCTCGAGAAAGCCTATCGAGAAGCGTCGAATGACACGACCGACAGCCACGCCCCATGACGATCCGTCCCGGCTCGATCGCCGACCGACAGGCGTGCCTCGACATCCTCGACGGGAACACGCCCGAGTCTTTTGTTCGCGAGGATCTGGCGCTGCTGTTCGCGAGGATCTGGCGCTGCCGGACGGCTCTGGGCCAGCGTTCGATCGTGTGACGATGGAGCTTCAATTCCGGGGCGATGTCGTTTCCGCCTGACTGGAAGGCGATCCCGCCGCAAGCACTTTGCGGAAGCGGCGACGGATCGAACCTGCTCGTCCCGCGGCATCGCCGACACGGTCGACGATGTCCGCCCAAGGGAAGAAGAAGGCCGCCACGAGGAACGCGTTGAGCACGAACGAGAAGCCGAAAGAGTCGGCAATGCCGACGTAAAGGCAAAGCAGCGCCACGCCGACCGGAATACGCATCCGCGGTATGAAGACGGCCACCAGGGCCGACGCTTCCACGAGCAAGGCCGTCCACTGGAGCAGGGCCGCCGTGGTGCGGCTGGAGAGAATCAACCCGTTTGCCAGGGAGTGCTCCCGACCCATGAGGTGGACCCAGAGCTGCAGCGAAAGCCCGTTCGGCCAATCCAGCCCGCTGTGCAGGAGCTTGGAGAGGGCGGCATTGGAGTGGAAGATCGCCACGCAGAAGAGACTCAGCGAACGAACCCAGCCTGGGTAGATCAGGCTCCCCCAGAACGCGCGGCGGGCCAGTGCCATGCGAATCGCGCTCGCATGAAAGTGGTACCACATGGCATGAACGAAGAGGACGAGATTCGCGAGGTGTCGGGCATGGTCGATCCGGGTGGAGTTCTCGAAAACGATCGCGACGGTCATCGTGTACGCGAACACGCACACCCAGGAAGACAGCGGCACGAGGAGCCGAAGGGCCCAGAGAACGCCTGCCGCCACGAGGAGCCAGCGGAACAAGGGATAGACGAACGGGGCGGTGAGAAGTTCCTCGGGGAGAAACGAAAACACCGTCGCCAGATGGTTTCGCTCCCCTGCAGACGTGGGCACGTTGTCCCGCATGAAGACCATCGCGTGGACAAGGATCCCCCAGACGACGAACTGCCCGACATGCGGCTTGGAAGCGGCCGTGAACTCGCGGGGGAGATCAGCTCCCATCGGGACGCACGCGGAGGCGTGACTCCCTGATCGTACCGACATGCTGGGCGTCGACGGGACCGATCACGGTCTGCACGACATCAACGTAAGGAATCCCGGAAAAGCGATCGCCGAGGATCCTCGCGACATGGGCTTTCAAGGCCGTCTCGTCGGGAGCAGTCCCGAACTCGTCGAGGGAGGGGGACGGCTTGATACCGGCCCCGAGGCCAACAGGATTCCCGTCGTAATTTCGCTGCAGCTCGAAGTCGCGGAGGGGGAGCGGCACACCCTGCGGATCCAGAACCTCGTAGCGGCAGTAGAGCCGAGGGCTGTCGCGGAACATCGGCGTGATCGTGAACGGGTAGAGGTCTCCAACAACGCCCGGGAGCACGAGGGTCCAGGCTGCAAACGTCACCGCACTCGCCAAAGCGAGTCGGGACGGCGCCGGCAACTCCACTCGCTCCTCATTGGATCGCACCATAACGTCTCAAGTTTGGGCCCCCCGCGCTCCGTCGGTCAACGGCAGCCGAGTCTTACCGCGGGAACGTCCGTCGAGGGTGGCGGGGAATGGCGTCTTTGACTGACTTGGGCGTAGGATCAACCCCTCTTGGAGCCCTTCTTCCTGGGTGAGCCAGACGCATGAACCAGCCGAAGAGCTGCACCGCCGCGAACAACGCCTACTGGCAGCAACGCGGTGAGCGGGAGGATCTCCCCGGCCATGAAGTCACGCTCATGGCCGAGCACGCGCGCTACGTGGCCTACATCCACGCGCAGGAGCGGAAGCTTCTCTTGGCGATGATCGGCGGGAGCCGGCCACGCGTGCTCGACGTCGGCTGCGGGGCCGGCCGGATCGCGCTCGAGATCGCTCCCCGATGCCGCGAGCTGGTGGGAATCGACATCGCCGAAAGCCTCCTCGACCGAGCCCGCTGCGCCGCCCGGGAGGCAGGGATCTCGAACGTCCGCTTCCTGCGACGAGGCCTTGACGCCCCCTTTGATCTTGGAGCCTTCGATCTCGTCATTCTCTCCGGGGTCCTCAACTGCCTCGACGACGGCGATGCCGAGACGGCGATCCGCCTCTGCGCCGAAAGCCTCGTCGTGGGCGGAACGCTCCACATCCGGAACAACTGTGCCGTTGAGCAGCGCATCGACCGGCCGGGCAACGACACGGAGCCCCCGTTCATTCATCGGACCTCGCGGGAATATCTGGCGATGGTCGGTGCCATTCCCACCCTCGTCGTGCGCCGAGAGGGGGCCCTTTTTCCGCCGCTCTGCGTGCCGAATATCGTCTACTACCACGGGATCCCCAGGTTCCTGCGGGACCGGGAACCCGCTCGATCTCTCATCGATGCGTGGTTTCGCCTTGAGGAACTCACCGCGGCGGCCCGACTCCGATGGTTTGGCCCCACCTACGCGGCCGCGATGCGCTTCCTTCGCAAGCCGACGTTCTTCCATGTGATCGAAGTGACCGACGTGTCCGTCGATCCGAGCGGCAACCAAAGGAGCGCGGTTCATCACCGAGCCTGAGCGTTCATGGCGACCAACGCATCCTCATCGGTCGGTTCCGGGGCAGCCGCCGCGGCTTCGTCCACCGCCGAAGGGAGTCGCTATTGGGATGACGTGGGATCGGAGTGGACAGTCAAGCAGCCTGATCGACTGTGGCGCGAATACACCGACCGCCTCCAGATCGCCCTCCTCGACCGATGGCTCGTGGGCTCCGTCGGAGACGCCGGCGACCCACCCCCGATGTTGCTCAAGACCGATCTCTTCGACGAGGTGGCCGGCCGAGGAATCGCAGGCCATCTCATCGATCGGGGATACCACACCACCGGCGTCGACATCTCACCGGTAGTCGTCGCGGAAGCCGCGAGACGAAACCCGGGGCTCCATGCTTACCACGCCGACGTCAGGGATTTGCCGTTTGCCGATGCCTCGTTCGATCTGGTCTTTTCCGGGTCGACGCTCGATCACTTCGCGACGGTGGGCGACATCGCGAGGGCGGTGAATGAGCTTGTCCGCCTTCTCCGGCCTTCAGGGAAGCTCCTGCTCACGCTCGACAATCCGCTCAACCCTTTGGTCTGGCTGCGGAATGGCCCGCTTTTGAACCTCGTCCGACGCTTCGGGATCGTGCCGTATCAGGTTGGCGTGACGCTCGACCCGCGGCGGCTGGCAAGCCTCGTTCGCTCGTGCGGCCTCGAAGTGCGTCAGACCACCGCTGTTCTCCACTGCCCGCGCGTGCTTGCCGTTCGGCGGGCCCGGAGACTCATGATGAGGGATGCTGCCGAGCAGGAGCGGTTCCTCGAGTCGCTCTCGCACTGGGAACGCCTCGAGCGGTGGCCGTCGCGATTCATGAGCGGCCACTTCATCGCCATTCTCGCGGACAAACAGGAGGCCGACCAGCGCGCTCTTCCTCCGCTCCGCGGATCGATACGAGTCGACGACGGGCCGGTATCGAGATGGCGGCGGGGTCGGTAGCCGGCTACAATTCGGCATTCCTGATCGAGGATTCTGATGAGACTGCTGGTCGCCCTGCTCGTGATCGTCCAGTTGCTCACGTTGCCGCGGAGCGCGACGCTCCATGGCCATCCGGCCCCGCGTCGGGTGCGACCGCCAGGCGACCCGGCCTGCCTGTTTCTCAGCCTCATGCCGCACCGGCTCCGCGTCTGAACGCGGCTTTTTGTGCGCTTGCGCGGACACTTCCGCGTGCGTTTCGAGGCGAGCGTCCGTCCGCGCTGCCCCTCGGCGTCCTCCCAGACTTCCCGTCTGTCCCGCTTGCGATCCAAGGTGACACCCATGGCCCTCGTCCGCTTCCTCCGCGGCCTGCTCGTCGTCGCCGCCCTCGGCGGCCTTCTCGCCGTGGCTGTTTGGTTTCGGGGCGGCTGGCTCCCTGGGTCGAGCGCCGCTCCGGCCGCTTCCACCGCGGAGGAGCGGCCAGGCTGGCAGCCTGAAATCCTCGAGCTGAGCCCTCAGGCCAGACAAAACCTCGGCCTGGTGTCGCGCCCCGTGAAGCTCTCCAACTCCTGGCGGTCGATCATCGTTCCTGGGGAGATCATGGATCGACCGGGGCTCTCCGACCGGGGGGTGACGTCACCGGCCGTCGGCGTGGTCACCCAGATCCATGCCTTCGCCGGCGACACCGTGCGCCCCGGCGACACGCTGTTCACGCTCAGGCTCCTCAGTGAGTACATCCACAACACGCAGTCGGAGCTGTTCAAGGTCACCCGTGACATCGAGCTCGAGACGGAGAAGCGGCAACGGCTCACCCAGATTGGCGAGGGGGCGATCCCTCAAGTGCGGATCATCGAGGTCGATCAGCAACTGCGGCGTCTCCAGGCGGCGAGCGAGAGCTACCGGCAGGATCTCCTCACCCGGGGGCTGAGCCTCGAGCAGATCGCCCAGGTGGCCGGAGGAAGCTTCGTCGCGTCGGTCGATGTCGTCGCCCCGCCCCCCATCGCCAGCCCCTCGGGCCTCGCCGTCGATGCGTCGCCACCGAGCGACATCGTCTACGAGGTCCAAGACCTCAAAGTCGACCTGGGCACGCAGGTACAGGCCGGGCAGCTCCTCGGCGTCCTCTCCAACCACGGCTCGCTGTTCATCGCCGGGCACGCCTTCAAGCGCGAAGCCACGCCTCTCGAGAGGGCAGCGCAGGGGCAGTGGCCAATCCGGGTCGAGTTTGCCGAGGATGATCCGACGGCGTGGCCACCGCTCGACCAGTCCTTCGAGATCCGCCACCTCTCGAACACCATCGATCCGATGAGCCGAACCTTCGACTTTTTCGTACCGCTCACGAATCAGTCGAGATCCTACGAGCAGGAAGGGAAGACGTTCGTTGTGTGGCGATTCCGTCCAGGGCAGCGGGTCCGCCTCCACGTGCCGGTCGAGGAACTGAAGGACGTGATCGTGCTGCCGGCCGCGGCCGTGGTGCGCGAGGGACCGGAAGCCTATGTCTTCCGACAGAATGGCGACCTGTTTGATCGCCGCCCCGTCCGCGTGCTCCACGAGGACCGACTCGACGTCACCATCGCCAACGACGGCAGTGTGGCGCCGGGATGGTATCTCGCTCAAGGCTCGGCGGCCTCGCTCAATCGCGTTCTCAAGGCCCAGGCCGCAAGTGGCACCCCCGTCGGGGTTCATGTCCACGCCGACGGCACCGTTCACGGCGCGCACTAGCTGTCCGTGGCCGCCGCATCGTGTGGCGCCGCGATCCAGGCTCTCAGACACGGTTCTTTGCCCCATGCTCAACGCCGTCATTCGCCTGGCGCTTCGCTATCGCCTCCTCGTCGTCGTGGCGAGCCTCGTGCTGCTCGTCTACGGCAGTTGGCTGGCGACGCTCATGCCGATCGACGTCTTTCCCGATCTCGACCGGCCCCGGGTTGTGATCATCACCGAGTGCCCGGGACTCGCCACGGAGGAGGTGGAGACGCTCGTCACGCAGCCGATCGAGATCGGGCTGTTGGGAGCCAATGGCGTCGAGGCGGTGCGGAGCCAGTCGACCGCCGGGTTGAACGTCATCTACGTCGAGTTCAACTGGGATGTCGAGGTGCGGGCGGCCCGCCAGACGGTCCAGGAACGGCTCTCGACCTTGGCCGGGATCCTTCCGGAGGGAATCCGCCCGCAGATGACTCCGACCGCTTCGATCATGGGGCAGATCGTGATCGCCGGGATCTATCGGCAGCCGGGGCCGCACGGGGGCGATCTGGCCGTCGTCCCGAGATCCCCATGGCTTGCGGAGCTTGTCGTCGACGGGGTGGACGAGCCGACGGTGCGGGTCTGGAATGTCGTCGATCGCCACCGGCCGGCGACCTGGGAGCCGGTGACCGTGGAGGGGATCCGATGGCTCGAGTCGCCGGCCGGCAGCGGACCGAGCGACGACGTCCCTCGAAGCGCTACGGTCACGATCGAGGGCCTCGACCACGACGTCTCGTTCCCGAGGAAACTCCAGCAGTCGATGAGCCTGCGGACGACGGCCGACTGGGTCGTGCGGCCGCGGCTCCTCAAGATCCCCGGAGTCGCCGAGGTGTTCATCCAGGGGGGGGATCGGAAGCAGTATCAGATCCTGGCCGACCCGGCCGCGATGCTCGAGTATGGGGTGTCGCTCGGAATGATCGAGCAGGCGCTTCGCGACAGCAACATCAACTCCAGCGGCGGCTTCGCGGTCCAGGGGGAGCAGGAACGGCCGATCCGCGTGCTGGGTCGGCTCGGGCCCGACTCCGCCCGCGTCCTCGACGACCTCCGTAAGGTGCCGGTGGCGCTCCACGCGAAGCGCACCGTCCTGCTCGGGCAGGTGGCCGAGGTCGTGGAGGGGCCGCAATTCAAGCGCGGGGACGGCGCCGTCAACGGCATCCCCGGCGTCGTCTTCACCATCGCCAAGCAACCGCACGTCGACACGCGAGCGCTCACCGCACGGATCGCTCAGGCATTCCGCGAGGTCGAGGCGGCGCTGCCGGCGGACATCGTCGTCAATTCCGAGCTGTTTCGCCTCGAAGCCTTCATTGATCGGGGGATTTTCAACGTCGGTGAGGCGCTCGTCATCGGCGCCGTGCTCGTGCTCATCGTCCTCTTCCTGTTCCTGATGAACCTACGGACGACCTTCATCACGCTCACGGCGATCCCGCTTTCGCTCGTGATCACGACGCTCGTCTTCCGACTCGCCGGCGTGTTTACCGGCTCCGTGCTTTCCATCAACGTGATGACGCTCGGAGGTATCGCGGTGGCGATGGGGGAACTCGTCGACGACGCCATCGTGGACGTCGAGAACATCCACCGGAGGCTCCGGGAAAACAGTGCCCTGCCCACCCCGCTGCCGGCCCTCCGGGTGGTCTACGAGGCGAGCCGCGAGATCCGCAGCGCCATCGTCTTCGGCACCGCCGTGGTGATTCTCGTGTTCATGCCGCTGTTCGCGCTTTCCGGGGTCGAAGGTCGGCTCTTCGCGCCGCTCGGCGTGGCGTACATCGTCTCGATTCTTGCTTCGCTCCTGGTCTCTCTGACAGTGACACCCGTCCTCGCCTCCTACCTCCTGCCGGGGTCGCAGACGCATTCGCACCACGGCGACGGCCTGCTCCTCCGGGTCCTCAAGCGAATGGCAGGGCCGTTGATCCGGTTCAGCATGGCTTCCCCGGGATTCCTCCTCGTGGCGACGTGGGCCGGAGTGGCCTTCGCCGGCTGGGAGCTTTCCCGATTGGGCCGTGACTTCCTCCCCCCCTTCGACGAAGGGAGTGTGCAGATCAACGTCACGCTTCCCCCGGGCTCCTCGCTCGACGCTTCGAACCGGGCGTCGGGACTGATCGACGCGAAGCTGCGGGGTCTCCAGAAGACCGACGAGCGGCCCAACGGCGAGATCCTCCATTTCGTCCGCCGCACCGGCCGGGCCGAGATGGACGAGCACGCAGCGCCGGTGAACGCCGGCGAATACATCCTCAGCATCAATCCCGGGAGTGGACGCCAACGCGATGCGATCATCGACGAGTTGCTCACGGATCTCGGCAGCGAGGTGCCGGGAATCGCCATCGAAGTCGAGCAACCGCTCGCCCATCTCATCAGCCACATGGTTTCGGGCGTCTATGCCCAGATCGCCATCAAGGTCCACGGCGACGATCTCGACGTCCTCGTCCAGTCGGCCGAACGGATCAAGTCGGCGATCCGAACGATCCCGGGGTTGACGCCACCGGTGATCGAGCCGATCCAGCAGGCCGATGAGTTGCACATTCGCCTCCGGCCCGACGACCTCGCCTTCCACGGGGTGACACGCGAACACGTGGCCCGCCTCTTGCAGACGGCCCTCCAGGGGGAAGTCGTTTCGCAGGTGCTCGAGGGACAGCGACGCTTCGATCTCCTCGTGCGTCTCGAGGAGGGCTATCGCACCGACTACGCCAACCTCGGGCGTCTCCGCATCGACCTTCCCGACAAGCGCGGTCAGATCGAACTCCGGGAACTGGCCGACATCGGCGAGGGGAGGAGCCCCAACGCCGTCAATCGGGAGAACGCCCGTCGCCGTATCGTCGTCCGCTGCAACACGCAGGGGCGCGATCTGTCGAGCGCCGTCGCCGAGATCCAGGGCCACATCGAGGAGCGGGTGAAGCTGCCTGAAGGATACTTCATCGAGTATGGCGGGCAGTTCGAGAACCAGCGTCGCGCTACGGCGCTGATCCTCGTCCTCGCGGGGGTGTCGGTGGCGGGCATGTTCGTCGTGCTCTTGGCCCTCTACCCGTCGGTGCGGATCGTCCTCCAACTCCTCAACGCCCTGCCGACGGCGTTCATCGGCGGCGCGTTGGCCCTCGTCGCCACCGGCCAGCCGCTGTCGGTGGCGAGCCTCGTGGGCTTTATCTCGCTCGGCGGCATCGCCGTCCGCAACGGGATCCTCCTCGTCACGCACTACTTCCATCTCATGGAGGAGGAGGGGGAAGCGTTCACACGGGAGATGGTCTTGCGGGGAAGCCTCGAGCGGCTCGCCCCCGTGCTGATGACGGCGCTGACCGCCGGGATCGGCCTGGTGCCGCTGGTGGCCGGGGGCCAGGAGCCTGGACGCGAGATCCTCTATCCGGTGGCGACGGTCATCCTGGGGGGCCTGGTCACCTCGACCTTCTGCGAGTTTCTCATCCATCCGGGCCTGTTCTGGCGATTCAGCGGCCAAGATGCCTCGCGCCTGGCCCGGAGGCGCGACGAAGACGACGCCCTGTTGACGATCGATGATGAACGGCCCCGGAGACTCCCGCGCGTGGCGGAGCCCCAGACGAACCCCCAGCCCCCCTCAAGGAGATGAGCCGATGCCCCGAGCGAACGGAATCACCCTCGCGACGATCCTCGCCACGACGACCCTCGTTACCGGATGCTCGCAGGCACCGCCCAGACAGCCCGCTCCCCCGAAGGCGGCCGCAGCGGCGGAGAACCACGGCCATTCCCATGCCGGCGGCGGCGGCCATTCCCATGGCGAGGGCCCCCACGGTGGGACGCTTTGCGACTGGGGAGGGGGCAAATACCACGTCGAGTTCACGGTCGACCACGACACGAAGGAAGCGGTGGTGTACGTCCTCGGCAGCGACGAGAAGACCCCCGCGTCGGTCCCGGCGACGGACGCGAAGCTTCTCCTCACGATCCGCGAGCCGGCATTCCAGGTCGAGTTGACCGCCCGACCACTCGCCGATGAGGCTGACGGCAGCGCATCGTGCTACGGTGGCACCCACGAGAGCCTCGGCATCGTCCGCGAGTTCGCCGGGACGGTCAGCGGCGAGATCGATGGCACGCCCTACGCGGGGGAGTTTGCGGAGCAGCCGCACGGCGACCACGACCACCCGTGACCGCGGTCAAATCGATCATGCCGCCGTCACTCGAACAGCACGTACGGATTCCGGTCAGACGGAGAGAGCCACTCGATCCCGTAGCGCTGCCAGAGGATCTGTTTTTTTCTCAACCATAAAACCCGGCAGAAGCCTAGGCCTCCATGGAGCGGATGGCGCTCCAATTCCCGCTCGGCCTGCTCGGAGGCCGCCGCCACCGCCGCGGCATAGCGAGGATCCTCCGCCATCGGGTCGTGGTGGAGGGCCCTGTGCGTCTGCCGTCCATGGCGACGATCTTCCTCCTCGACCGCCCCCCGCTCACTGACGCTGCCGGGGAACGCATCGAGGCGGATCGGCGCCTTGCCCGCCGGGCGGGCATGGCCCTCGCCGATGTCCACGTGCTGATCGTCCATACTCGATCTTCATTCCGTCGAGGCCTCGGGAAAAAGCCTCGACCGGCCGGGCTTTTGTGGGGCGGGCCCTCGTGGATTCCCGGCCAGAGGGAGTCTGCCGGTCGACAGGGTCGGCGCTAGAAAGGGCGTACAATCCCATGAAAACCGAACGCGATGTGGTTTCTCCCGGTTTTTTCAGCCCACGTTCTGCCTTCGGCAAGCACACGATCTCCTTGGCCGGAGCGTGGCGGGCTGCGAAAGATGTGTCGCGGGGCGATGATTTCCGTGGTGGTCAGCGTCTTCGGAGCCGGACCATCATCGGCGAATCGGGACGCATGGTGGCGTAGAACCGGGGCCTGGGCCGGCACTCGGCGACCGGCTCCGCGATCCAGTCGCGGAAGAATGCCGCCAGAAGCATGCTCCCCTCGAACTCGAACGTCGCCTTGCCGATGCAGAAGCGATTTCCTGCCCCAAAGGGGAAGGAGGCGAATTGGGGGCGTTTCGGATTGCTCGAACCCCCGGCCGCAAGGGCCGCTCGCTCTTCCTCCCAACGCTCCGGGGCGAACCTGAACGGGTTGGCAAACCAGCGGGGATCCCGCTGGGTCACCCACTGGCTGGCCATGAACACGGTTCCACGCGGGAACAGCCACTCTCCGACACGGTAGTCGGCGAGAGCCTGGCGGCAGAGGGTCCAAACCGAAGGATAGAGCCGGAGTGTTTCGCGGAGCGTGGCGTCGATCCAATGGGCATCGTTCATCCACGACTCGTGCGCGCCGGGATCGTCGGGCATTGTGCCCCCCTCCTCCGCGATCCGCGCCTGGATCGCTGGACGCCCCGAAGCCTCCCAGATCGCCCATGCCAGGGCATTGCCCGAGGTCTCGTACGCGGCGAGAAGGAGGTTGAGGATGTTGTCTGCGAGAAACTCCTCCGGCATCGGCCCCCCGGTTTCCGATCCGTGCACGAGGAGCGAGAGCATGTCGCCGGGAGCCTCAGCCACCGTCCTCGATCTGGCGCGTTGAATCGCCTCGCCGACCTGTCGTCGAAATTTCCTCTGGAATCCGAGTGCACGAAGCGTGCCGCGGGTGTCGATCGCGAAAGCCCCCCATTGTAAGGGGAGCGGAAGCCCCAGCAGCCAGGCACTCGATCGCGAGAGCCTGGCGGCAAACTCACCTTCGTCAGGGCGCGTCGGCGGAGTGTCATCCGTCGCCGGATAAAGAATCGCCATCGCGACGCCGAGCGTGACATCCCTTGCAAGGCTCCCCACGTCGATGGTGTCGCCATCTTGGAGCATCGCGAGGCGATGCCGGCAGGCACGGGCGGCCATTTCAGGCACACAGCGGGCAAGGATCTTCCGCATCGCGAGCATCATGCGGGCGCGGTTTTCGTCGTGGACCTGCCCTTCCGTGGCCACCAAGCCCCAGGGAGTGATGCGGCGGAGCATGTCCTGGCCGAAAATCCGGAAGTAATGAGCCTTCGAGGCGAGGACGGCATGAATCCCGTCGGGATGCGCGAGGAGTACGATGTCGCGGCCTGGGAACGGCACGCGGACGACATCACCGTAGCGCGTCCAGAGTTCGTGGAGCACCTCGCCGTAGCGGTAACGGCGCCGGTAGAGGTCCCAGTGAGCCGCGACGCTCCGCGGACCTGGGACCCCTCGCATCGTTCGGAGCGTCACGGCACCAGTCCCCCTTTGGGATCCCTGTCAGGCTCGATCTCTAGGCACGAATCGAGACGCAGCAGTCGGAAGACGGCTAGCTGCGACGGGCAGAGGTTTCGGAGAACGACACGGCCGCCACCGTCACGCCCCTGCTTTGCGAGCGTTACGAGCCGCCCCAGTCCGGCACTCGAGAAGTGTTGGATCTGACGGCAATCAAGAAAGAGCGTCTTGGTCTCCGGCATGGTGACGAGCTTCGCGAGCATCTCCCACATGCCATCTTCCGCCGGGGCACCGCTCACACGGCGCAGCAGCAACGTAGCCACGGTCCGATCGGCTTGGCTCTCAACGGTGACGGCTGGATGATCCATGGCTCTCGTGCTACCCATATCCTGCATCGCGCTCAAGCACGACGGCTCCCCATTGGCGTGCCCGCCCGTGGGGATGATCTCAGAGCGTAGCCCGTGCTGCGTCCGGTGAGGAGAGCCTTGCGGGAGAATCCGCCCCGCGACTCCGGATCGCTCACCCCACCATGACGGTGGGGCGATGCCCGGGCTCCGGGACGGCTCGCTGGATCAGCGCGAACACACTGTTGGGAACGTCCCCCTGGCCGAAGAAGAGAAAGTCGAACGCTAGTCGCAGGGCGCTCCCCTGGCTCCAGCCGAAGACGACTTCCAGGGGCGTGCCTGTCCGGCTCATGTCGATGGCGACTCTTGCGATCGTGTGCGACACCGACACCACGTCGCGGGCCACGATCACGAACCGCCCCCCCTCCTGTCGGGCCGAAAGGATCGGGGAATTGTGAAACTCACTCGGATCACCATCGTGGACCTCGAGGAAGACCAGGGCCGCATCGGCCGGAATGCGGTGGCGGTGGCGAACCTCCGCTTCTTTCTCGACGAGCGATCGGCTCCCCGGCCGATGGGGAACGAGCACCCGAAACGCTCCTTCGGCGAGGATGTCGGTCCACAGCATCCTGGCGGCATCGTCCTCGAAGCGAAACTCCTTGTGGCGGAGTTCGCGGCTCCGCCAGATCCTCGAGAAGAGGGAGATCGTGAGCACGCAGGCGATGAAGATCGAGGCGATGATGATCCCATCCGGGCGCTCGTGAATGTTGGCGACGGTCGTGTAGATGAAAACCAGCGCGATCAGCGCGAAGGCTCCCCGCTTGACCCGCGCCCGCCAGTCGCCCAAGCTCCCGTTTACGGCTGCGAGGCGACGGAGATCGGCATAGGAACCGATCGCGGCGCTCGTCATCAGCACGAGCACGCCGGTGGCGTAGGCGCCCCCCTGTGCCGAGACGTCGGCCCGGAAGACCCACGTCACGAGCAGATT
This sequence comes from uncultured Planctomycetaceae bacterium, assembly GCA_903951635.1. Classification (GTDB taxonomy): domain Bacteria; phylum Planctomycetota; class Planctomycetia; order Pirellulales; family UBA1268; genus QWOP01. The sequence continues at coordinate 10,041 of CAJBCV010000426.1, read as the reverse complement.
CACGAGGGTGAACGCGATCACGAGGGGGCGGTAGGCAGCGGCCCACTCCGGTGCCATTCCGTAGCGGGGGAGGTAGCGCGGCACCATGTTGAGAAGCCCCGCCATGGCCGAGGCGCCGGCAAACCAGAGGATCAGGATCGTGGAGACGTCATAGATCGTGCCGAACACAGGGCCAAAAAGAGGGCAAACGGCGTGGGGACTCTCTCCGTGGGCGATGTAGGCCAGGGCCCGGTCCATCGCCTTCCCCTTCACCGGCTCCAGGCGCAACTCCTCGGACGGAATGATCGTATCGGTGCCAGTGACGAGCGACGATCCGAGCAACATCACCGACATGAGCAGCGCCGCGGTCACCAGGAGCATCCGGGTGTGGCGGATCCGCGCCGTCTCGTCGGCGGGATCGGCGATCGTGCCGCGGACAAGATGGATGTGGAGCACGCCCGTCTCGAAGCCGCTCATGCCGAGGGCGAGCTTCGGGAAGATCAGACAAGCGATCCCGATAGCGACAAGCGGGCCCTTCCCGGAGAGCGGCGCGTGAGCGAGGTGATAGTTGCCTGAGGAGATCGCTTCCAGCCAATGAGCAAGGAGGGCCGGATGAGCGAGCAGATACCAGACCCCGGCAGCGACGATGACAGCCGTCAAACTGACGTACGCCACGACCAGCGCCGTCGCCAGTGACACCACCTCCCCGTAGCCCTTGATGAACATCGCCCCCAGGAGCACGAGAAGAAACATGGTCACCGGCATCGGTGCCTGGAGCCACGCCGGCGTGGAGGCGATCCAGAAGGAGTTCGACACCAAATGCGCCGCGGCGTCAGCCGCGGAGAGCGTCTTCGTGATCACGAAGTCGGTGGCCGCGAAGCCGACGAGCACCAAGACGGCGAGTTTCGCCCACCATCCGCGGAACATCCGTTCGATCATCCCGACAGACCCGACGCCATCGGGCGTCGCCCCGGCCACGTGGCTGTAGATGGGGAGAGCCCCGAGGAGCGTGACGATCACCAGGACGAGCGTGGCGACCGGGGCGAGCGTTCCGGCCCCCTCGAATGCGATCGATGGCTGATAGCCGAGGGTACTGAAATAATCGACGCCACAGAGGCACATGATCAGCCACCACGCGTAGTGGTGGTCTTGGGCAGCGTGCCCATTTTCGGAGGAAGACACGGTCGAACTCCCGGCTCGGGCGGCGGATGCGCACCGCTCCATGCACCCACGGTCAACGGACCGGGAGCCACAAAACTGGAGCGTGAGCGCGAACCGCAACCATGGACGGCAGGGAGGCGAACCCCACTCGGGGATCGCGGAAACCGGCGGGGCTCTTCTGCGAGCCTTTGCCCCGACCGATTCCTGACGGACCTGTCCTCGAACGCCTACGGGGTTAGCTGACGGGCTCGGAACCGAAGATGTCCCGCTCGATGGAATCGAGTTCGCCCCAGGAAAGGGTGGGTCCCCCGCTCTGGAAACCAGATTCGGCGATTATCCTGCCGACCAAAGGTCAAGTGTACAAATCGCCGCTTCGCTCATCAACATCCGTCCGCGGGCTCCCTTGGAGCAGGCGTTCATCCACGTCGACAAGTCACGAAGTGGAAAAATGCCGCCTCGTCCGGCCGGCGACTGCTCGCTTCGCGCTCGGTGGTGACATGAACCTCCGTGAAGCCCGCGGCCTCGAGCAAGACCACGAGCTCTTCCGCTTTGAAGTGGTGCGTCGTGTAGAGGATCGACCCCTTCTCGTCGCGGGAGAAATAGCTGTAGGGCTCGCCGGTCAGCGGCGCATCATCGGCATAGAGGCGGGCGTAGCCTTCGTTGATCGAGTCGGACACACCCGATGCGGAGAGAAAGAGCCACCCGCCCGACCGAACGTGCTCATGGAGGTGGCGGAGGAGGGTTTCGCGTTCTCCGACGCCACCGATGATCGAGAGCACGAGCTGACAGACGAGGATGTCGAATGGCCCGCCGTCGATCTTGGGGCACGCGGCCGTCGAAACGTCGGCCACGACAAACCGAAGCGACGGACCGCCGACGTCGCTCGCCATGGCAAGGGCGCTTGCCTCCTCGATCGCCTTCGGATTGATGTCGACTCCCACCACGGAAAACCCCGCGTCGAACAACCGTTTGGCGATTCGGCCGGTGCCACAGCCGACATCGAGGAGGGTCATTGGCTCAGCCGCAACGCCTCGGGGCTCGAGCCCCTCCAAAAACCTGTCGAGGTGGGGCGTCGATGCCTTGCTCGGAATCGCCCCTGCCGGATACCGCCGCCAGTCGTCACCCGCGTTTCGCATCGTCATGCCTCGCTCCGGTTCCCTCTCCTGCCGCGCCTCGCTCGGCCGAACAAGCCGCGGTCAACGTCACGCTCCACCCCAACGCCGGGTGTAGGCATCGTCGGGGTCGTACATCTCTCGCTGCTTCTCGGGATCGAAATGCCGCCCTCCACGGGGATCGGCCCCCTGACCGGCGATGTAGCGCCAGTTTCCGACGTTCGAAGCGGGGTCGTGATCGATCAGTTGCCAGGCGAAGTACGCCGCGCCGATCGCCCATGGCCAACCCCGCTCGCGGATGGCATAACTCGCGACGATCTGCCGCAGGCGGTTGCCGAGGAAGCCGGTCGCATTCAGCTCCCGGAGCCCCGCATCGATCAGCGGGTGGCCGAGACGGGCCGTTGCGAACGCCCGCCATCGCGGATCATCGGGATCGATGGCCCCTCCTTCGACATCACGATGCTCTGCCCGGAGGGCAAAAAAATCGCGCCACAGGAGTTCGAACCACAGCCAATACGTCCCCTCGTTCGCGCCGTGTGCCTGCTCATACTCGAACAGATCGCTCGCGAGGCGCCGTGGCGAAAGGCATCCCCAAGCGAGCCAGAGGGAGAGCTTGCTCGAGGCATCCCACCCGAGGAGGGCGTTGCGCGTCTGTTTGTAGCTGTCGGGAAGCCGCCGGTCGCGATAGTGCCTCCAGTGGGCGAGCCCCGCTTGCTCCCCGCCGGCCGCGATCAGCGGCACCGCCGGAGCGACGATCGTCGGGCACGACACGTCTTCCGGTAGTGGCGGCAGCCGCTCGGGGCAGGGGACCGGTGCGGTCGATCGCATTCCCGCGGCCTCGATCTGTTGACGGAACGGGGTGTAGGTGCGGGGCATGCGCGACGAGACGAATGGCAGGTCGCTATCGGCGATCATGCGCATCGGCGACTCGTAGCGATCCCGCACCTCGGGCTGGGGCGCTTCGTGGAGGAGGAGCAGATCCGAGCCCCGCGCCCGGAGCGATTGCTGGAGATCGGCAAGCGATGCGAGGAGAAAAGCCTCCTGCTGCACCCCGCGCCGGACGGCCGGATCGAGGGCGAAGACCGGCAGCAATCGCTCCTGCGACGCCGCCGCAGTGGCGAGGAGGGGATTGTCGTCGAGGCGGAGATGTCGCCCCAAGTGGACGGTCACATCGTGCATGTCTCGGTGCTCCACGGAACGTGCCTCGAGGGGAGAAGGGTTCGGCGCGACGCTTCGCGGACGATCGGCTCCGGGGCGGTCACGGGCGATGAAGGCGGTAGGTCTTCCAGCCGCCACCGAGATTCACCGCGTCGAAGCCACGTTGGAGGAGGATCCGGGTGGCGAGGTAACCGCGCTGCCCGACCTGACAATAGCAGTAGATCTTCGTACCGACGGGAAGCTCGCCGAGCCGCTCGCGGAGATCGTCGACGGGAATGTTGCGGGCTCCCGCCACGTGCCCCTGGGCAAACTCCTCCGGGGTGCGCACATCGAGCAACAGGCAGCCCGGGGGGATTCCACCCCCCTTCTCCCAGGCGAGTACCTCCTCGAAGTCGGCCTGCGGATGATCCCCATGCAGAAGCCCTGCCGCCACGAATCCCGCCATGTTGACCGGATCTTTGGCCGACCCGAACTGCGGCGCGTAACAGAGCTCGACCTCCTCGAGGTCGGAGACCGTCAGTCCCGCCTGGATCGCGACGGCGATGACGTCGATCCGCTTATCGACGCCCGCACCCCCGACCGCCTGAGCGCCGAGGATTCGCCCAGAGTTCGGACAAAACAGCAGCTTGAGCGTCATCGCCACGGCGCCGGGAAAATACCCCGCGTGATTGGCCGGATGAATAAAGACCTTGCGGAAGGGTCGTTTCTCGCGGCGGAGCACCTTCTCGCTCGCCCCGGTGATCGCGGCCGTGACGTCGAACAGGCCGACAATCGCGGTGCCCTGCGTGCCGCGGTAGCGCGACGCCCTGCCGAAGATCGCGTCGGCCGCGATTCTCCCCTGACGGTTGGCGGGCCCGGCCAGCGGCACCTGCGCGGGCGATCCGGTCACGACATCGACCACTTCGATCGCATCCCCGACCGCAGAGATCGATGGGTCGCTGGTCACCATGGAGGGGGTGACCTTGATCCCTCCGCGGGGGCCCACCTCGAGCCCTGCCTCCGTCGCCAGCGCGCTTTCGGGGCGGACGCCCACGCCGAGGATCACGAGATCGGCCTCGATCGATTCCCCCGACGCGAGTTTCACCGCGATGCCCGTCTCGGTCTCCGCGAAACCGGCCGCAGAATCCCCGAGCAGCACGCGCACCCCGTGGGAACGCATCGCCTGGACGACCGGCGTCGTCATCTCGGGATCGAGGGGAGGGAGCACCTGCTGCTGCAACTCGACGACGGTCGTGTCGAGCTTGCGGTGAACGAGATTCTCCGCGAGTTCCAGGCCGATGAACCCGGCCCCCACCACGACGACCCGCCCTCCGGGCTTCCCGACGGCGGCATCGACCCGGGCCTTGATCCGATCGACATCCTCGAGATTGCGGAGCGTGAGAACCCGAGAGGACTCGATCCCCGGCACCGGGGGCTTGAGCGGCGCGGCGCCCGGCGCGAGGAGGAGCACGTCATAGGCTTCGTCGTACTCGCGGCCACTCTCCGCTTCGCGGACCCGGATCGTCTTCGCGGTCCGATCGATCCGGGTCACCGTCGAGCGCGTGCGGACGTCGATCCGAAATCGGCTCCGGAGCCGCTCGGGCGTCGCCACGAGGAGGCTTTGCCGGCGGGGAATCGTCTCGCCGACGTAGTAGGGGAGTCCGCAGTTGGCAAACGATACGTCTGGCCCGCGCTCGAAGACGACGATCTCGGCCTCCTCCGAGAGGCGTCGGGCCCGCGCCGCCGCCGATGCTCCCCCGGCCACGCCCCCGACGATCACGAGTTTCATCCGTCGCTCCTCCGTGCGATTCCCGATCCCTGCGCTCCGGGGCGAAAGTCTACCGGCTCGGTCGGAAAGGCGTTCCGGTGGGGCGATGCAACGGCCGTTGTCAGGGACTCAGGAGACCGCCGAAAGGCCACCGTCGAGGCGGAGCACCTGCCCGCAGATGAAGTTCGAGGCCGGCGACGCCAAAAAGAGGACGAGGTCGGCCACCTCCACCGGCTCGCCGAATCGTCGCGCTGCAATGCGCGCCTTCATCGGATCACCCTTGGCGGGATCCCCCCACACCTGCTGGCCCATCTCGGTGAGGATCACCGTCGGCGCTACCGCATTGGCCTGAATGTTGAATCGTCCCCACTCCGCCGCCATCGCCTGCGTGAGGAGGTTCAGCCCCCCCTTGGACGCCGCGTAGGCGCCATGCCCCTCCGGCACGAGGACACCGGCCATCGACGAGATGTTGATCACCTTGCCGTGACGCTGCGCGATCATCCCCGGAACGACCGTCTGCGCGAGGACGAGCGGGGCACGCAGATTGACATTCAGCGTCTCTTCCCAGTGCTCGACGCTGATGGAGAGCAGATCCTCGACGAACACGATGCCGGCGTTGTTGACGAGGATGTCGACGGTGCCGAGAAAACCGAGGGCCCGCTCCCCGGCAAGACGCGCCCCCTCGATGGTGCGGAGATCCGCCTCGACGCACAGGCAACGCCGCCCCGCCTGCTCGACGACCCGCCGCGTGGCCTCGAGGCCGGCGGCATCGCGGCCGGTGAGAACGAGATCAGCACCGGCAGCGGCAAACACCGCGGCGATCTCCGCGCCGAGCCCGCGCGAGGCCCCGGTGACGAGAGCCCGCCGACCATCGAGCGTGATCCGATTCGGGCTTTCAGCCACAGTGAAGACTCCGGTGTGGACCGCCGCTGGACATCGGGCTGATCCCCTCACGGTGACTCGCCACCCCGGTCCAAAGGGGGCACACACGGGATAGCGGAGTATAACCTGTTCGGTGAACCCAGGGCCTTCTCGCTGCCCCGATTGGAGCGTCCAACGGAGCGGGTGGAGCACTTTGGCCGCCGCGCCTTTTCCATCCGGGAGTCGTTGTATTCATGCGGAATCGCAAGGGGATTATCCTCGCCGGGGGCAGCGGGTCGCGGCTCCATCCGGTGACGCTCGCCGTCAACAAGCAACTCCTGCCGGTCTACGACAAGCCGATGATCTACTATCCGCTGAGCGTGCTCATGCTCGCGCGGATCCGCGAGATCCTCGTGATCTCGACGCCCCACGATACCCCAATCATCCGCGGGCTCCTTGGCGACGGTTCGGCGTGGGGATTGTCGATCTCCTATGCGGTTCAGCCGCGTCCCGAGGGACTCGCCCAGGCCTTCGTCATCGGCGCCGACTTCGTCGCCGGGGGGCCATCCGCGCTGATCCTCGGCGACAATATCTTCTATGGCCACAAGCTGAGCGAACGGCTCCGGGCCGCCTCCGGCCGCACGGAGGGCACGACGTTGTTCGCCTACCCCGTGGCCGACCCCAGCCGCTACGGCGTCGTCGAGTTCGACGCCCAGGGCAACGTCGTCTCGATCGTCGAGAAGCCGTCGAAGCCCCGCAGTCGTTTCGCCGTCACCGGCCTTTACTTTTACGATGAGACGGTGGTCGATATCGCCGCCGGCCTTCGCCCGAGCGCGCGGGGAGAACTCGAGATCACCGATGTCAACCTGGCCTATCTCGAGCGGGGTACCCTCACCGTCGAGACGCTCGGCCGTGGCGATGCCTGGCTCGATACCGGCACCCCCGAGAGCCTCCTCGAGGCCGGGCAGTTCATCCACTCGCTCGAGAAGCGGCAGGGGCTCAAGATCAGTTGCCCGGAGGAGATCGCCTGGAGGAACGGCTGGATCGACACCGCCCGACTCGAGGCGCTCGCCGCCTCCCTGGCGAAAAACAGCTACGGGGCCTACCTCGCCCAGCTCGCCGCCGATGCGAGTGCTTCGAACTGAGGGGACTCCGACGCACAAACGGGCCGCCGGGCTACCGACGGAGGCCGTCGTTCCGGTGCGGGACCGGGACGGCGCGGATGTCGGAGAGCGCCGGGAACTCGCGGCGCCACCGCCGGATCTCCTCGCGGTCGATCGCCGCCGTCACGACACGCTCCCCCTCGCCGGCGTCGGCGATCACATGGCCATGGGGGCTGACGACGACGCTGCGGCCGTTGTAGCTGAACCTCGGGTCTGTCCCGCAGCGGTTCACTCCTACCACCGCTGCCTGATTCTCGATGGCCCGGGCCTGCAGGAGCGTGAGCCAGTGATGGATCCGACGCACCGGCCAGTTGGCGATGATGACGAACAGCTCGGCGCCCTGTCCGGCCGCAGACCGGAAATGCTCGGGGAAGCGGAGGTCGTAGCAGATGAACGGGGCGACCCGGAGCCCCCCCCACGCGAAATCGACGGTCTCCTTCCCGGCCACGTAGGCGGCCGCCTCACCGCCGAGTGAGAACGGCTGAAGCTTGCTGTAGCGGGCCAGAAGCGTTCCATCGGGGCCGAAAGCGAGCGACTGATTCGCTCCCCGGCCTTCGACGAGCGACACCAATCCCCCGACGACGGTGCAGGCCCGGCTCCGGGCCAGATCACGGAGGAAGCCTTCGCCCGCCGCCGCGTCGCCGGCCGTGCGGTCGACGTCGAGGCTGAACCCGGTGAACGACATCTCGGGCAACACCACGAGATCGCCGGCCCGGGTCTCCACCCCCTCGAGGATCGCCCCGATCCGCTCCCGGTTGGCTGCAGGAGCCTCCCAGGCGATGTCGAACTGGACGAGATGAACGTTCAAGGAATGCCTTCCGGGATCAAGTCGATCCACCAACGATGCCTGGGTCGATGTGTCGACTCCAACAAAGCGACGCCTCAGGCCGCCCCAATCGTGGTCTCGAGGGGTCTGCCGGCCCCGACGGCATTCAGGGCAGCGACCCGGAAGGCGAGAGCCATGCCGCCAGGAAGTCCCGTGACCGTCGCGTTGGTCTTCGTCGAGGGCTTGTGCCCGACCTTCCGCCACGTGGCCCCGCCATCGCTGCTCCACTGGAAATCATAGTCGACGATCGGACTCCCTCCCGTCTCGAGAGGCGCGACCCACGAAAGCGTCACCCGGTCCTTGGCACGAACGACTGCCAGCGCCGTCGGCACGCCCGGCATCGTGGCCGGCACCACCGCAGGCGACTTCTGCGTGAACGGGCCGGGGCCGACGTCATTCACAGCCGCGACGCGAAAGGTGTACGGTCGTCCGTTGGCGAGACCGGCGATCGTCGCTGTGGTCGATGTCGACCTCTCGCGGACGACCGTCGACCACGTCTTTCCTCCGTCGCCGCTCACCTGGAGGAGATACGTCCCGATCGCCGCCCCCCCGGCGCTGGCCGGCGCCTTCCACGTCAACTGCACCTCGCCGTTGCCGCGGGTCGCCTTGAGGGCTGTTGGCGGCCCCGCCAGCGTCGCGGGCACCAGCACCTCGGTACTGCCGGTGAAGGCCCCGACGCCGATGCCGTTCACGGCCGCGACGCGAAACACGTAGGGAGTGCCGTTGACGAGGCCGGTGACCGTCGCCTTCGTCGCCGCAGAGGCCCTGTGCGGGATCGTCGTCCAGGACCGCCCCCCATCACGACTCGACTGAAGCACATAGTCGCTGATCGCCAAGCCACCGGTCGAGGCTGGCGCCGACCACGACAAACCGACCTGACCGCTGCGACGCACCGCCACCGGGACAGTCGCCTCGCCCGCCGTCGTGGCCGGAATCACGGGGAGCGACTTCGCCGTGAACGAGGCCCTACCGACGGAGTTCACCGCCGCGACCCGGAAGACAACCGGGGTGCCGTTGGCGAGCCCCGTGACGGTGGCGCTGGTGACGGACGACGTCGGGCGATCGATCGGCGTCCACGTTCGGCCCGCGTCGCTGCTCGACTGGAGAACGTAGTCGGTGATCGGGCTGCCCCCGGTGGACGTTGGTGCCTTCCAAGAGAGCGTCACAGCGCCATTGCCACGCGTGACGCGGAGGGCGGTCGGCAAGCCGGCCGGAAGCGCCGGGATCGCCGCGGCGGAACCGGGGGTGAAGCTCCCACGTCCGACCGCGTTGACGGCCGCGACGCGAAAGGCGTACGGCGTGCCGTTGACGAGGCCGGTGATCGTCGTGGTCGCCGAGGGGGAGACGACGTCGGCGACCGTCTTCCAACGGGTGCCGCCGTCGCTGCTCACTTCGACGAGGTAGTCGCTGATCGGCAGGCCGCCAGTGTCGACGGGTGCCGACCAGGCGAGCTGAACCTGCCCGCTCCCCGGTGTGGCGATGAGGTTCGTCACCGTGGCGGGAGCGCCCAGCGGCACGACCGGCAAAGACGGCTCCGACCAAGGGCCTGTGCCATCGGTGTCCTGGGCGGCCACCCGGAACCGGTAGGCCGTACCGTTGGCCAGGCCTGTCACGACCAGCCCCGTGCCTGTGGTGGCCGGATCGGCGAGGCCGCGCCACGTGACACCGTCATCCACACTCTGCTCGATGGAATAGCCGATCGTCGGGAGTGTGGCCGCGGCACCAGGTGCCTTCCAGGTGACGGTGGCGAGACGGTCGCCAGCGTCGGCGGAGACGGCCGAAGGGGCCCCCCTGGCGGTGACGGTGAACGTGACGCTCGACGCCAGCCCGCGGTCGTCGGTGGCGGTGATCGTCACCGGCTCCCGACCGAGCGGCGTCTGAGGGAAGAGCGACCACGTCCAAGCTCCACCATCCAGACGCGTCACGGTGCCGATCGAGGCCGAGAGGGTGACCTCCGTTCCGGCGTCGGTCGCCCCCCAGCCGCCGCTGGCGGTGATCGCTGCGCCGAGGGTCCCGGAAACGGAGGCGAGGCCG
>CAJBCV010000425.1 GCA_903951635.1 uncultured Planctomycetaceae bacterium | reverse complement strand
CGGCAGGACTCGAACCTGCAGGCCGCTTCACGCGAGGACCGTCATCCTGACGGCCTCGCTTGCGAACCTCCGGTTCGTGGCACGATCGGCGGGCTCCTGCCCGCGAAACATCGAATACGCCCGGCAGGACTCGAACCTGCAACCCTCGGTTCCGAAGACCGATGCTCTATCCATTGAGCTACGGACGCGTGACTCTTCCGGCAGTATACGCGGTGAACGGCACGCCCGCCCCTCGCTCCAACCGGCACCGCCATTCCAGCCGGTTTTTCTTGCCATCGACTCTGCCGGTCGGGCAAATCTGCCGATCCTTTTTTTGACGGCGGAGCGGACGCCGTTCCCGGAACCGGGGGTGTCAAAGCCGCCTCAACACGGCCATCGACGTCCGGATCGGTTCCTTCTCAGCGCTTAGGCAAAACCGGCCCGAATCGTTTCCCACCCCCCATCAACAACCGCTTTTTCCGGAGATTCCACGATGCCCGTCGTCAATCCCCACGGCGCCGCCCCGGCGGCTTCCACGCTCCCCAGGATCGACGCATGGTCGTTCCTCTTCGGCGGCGGAACGATGCTCCTCGTCGCCTGGTTCGGACTCCTCCGTCCCTCGCAGCAGCACCTCACCGGGCTCGAACGGCAGGTGAGCCAGCTGACGCGGACGGTGTCCGATCTCAACGCCACGGGCAACGGGGCCAAGGGCACCAACGCCCTCCTCGCGCAACTCCAGATCCAGGCCCGCCAGCTCGGTGATGCCGAGGAATCCTTCGCCCGCTTCGAGAAGCTGGCCGATCGGATCACGGCGCAGACCAACGCGATCGAGCAGGCGACGCTGACACTCGAACGTGTCGATGCCCTCCACGCAGGCATCGCCGCCAGGGGGCCGGCCGTCGGCGAGGCATCGACCGTCCTCGACGAGATGGCGGATCTGTCGTCGAAGATCGAGGCCTCCCGCGATTCGGCCCGCGAAGCCCGCTCGTCGCTGGCCGTCCTCGATGCGCTTCACCAGGATCTCACGGTGGGGATGACGAAGATCGACGCCGCGACGCCGGTCCTCGACGACCTCCAGACGCTCGTCGGCCGGATCGCCGGATCGGCCGCCGACGTCGACCACGCCACCGCCGTGCAGGATCGTGCCGGCCGACTCGGCCGCTCCGTCATCGAGACCGAAGAGCGGATCGTCGATGCCGAAGAGACGATCGATCGGATCGCCGGCCTGACTTCCTCGATCCTCGCTCAGGAGACGGTCACCGGCCCCGCCGAGGAACGCCTCCGTCGCCTCGTCTCCCTGAAGAACGCGGTCGTGTCGGGAGCCGATCAACTCGATGACGCCGACGCCACCCTCGCCCGGTTCCACGATCTCCGTGATGGCCTGCGAAACGCCACCGCGACCGTCAGCGACGTGCAGCACATGATCGTCGACGTGATGCTCCTCCAGCCGGCGGTCGACCGGGCCGTCGCCGCCCTCAAGCCGGTGATCGAGTTGACGCGGACCGCCCGGCAGGCCGACCCGGCCGCGATGGCTCCCCGGGCCTCGGTCGAGCCGGCCCGTCACGGAGAGTCGATCGCCCCCGCGTCGCAGCCGACCAGCGACACCATGACCCCGGTGTCGGCTCCGGCCTCGGCCAACCCGGTGGTCGGTGCCGCGCCGACCGCCGAGATCACGAAGTGACTTGAAGCCACGGCAGGCGCGTGCCACCGGGGCCCCGAGCGGGGCCCCGGTGGCCTTTTTTCAGGAGCGGATTCCCTTTCGGCCCACGATCCGCGACACTGCCTCTCGCCATGGGGGAACCGCCACGCACCACCGCCGATCCGCCGCAATCGCTCCTGGGGGCGCTTCGCCACCTCGGCCCCGGGATCGTGCTGGCCAGTTCGATCGTCGGTAGTGGCGAACTGATCGCCACGACGAGCACGGGTGCCCAAGCCGGCTTCCTCCTGCTTTGGCTCATCGTCATCGGCTGCGTCATCAAGGTGGCGGCTCAGGTGGAGATCGGCCGCGCCACGCTCGCCTGGGGACGGACGCCGCTCGACGCCTTCGACCGGGTCCCCGGGCCCCGGCTGGCCGGTCGGGGCTGGATCTACTGGGGATGGGTCGTGATGACGCTTCTCGTCCTCGTCCAGCAAGGGGGAATCCTCTCCGGCGTCGCCCAGACCCTCGCCGCCGGGCTTCCCGTCTCGGCCGCGGGCCGAGAATGGAACCGCGTCTACGACGAGGCCGCTTCCACGCGGATTCTCGCCGCCACGGCGCAGAGCCGCGGGGAAACGGAGAAGGCCGCGGCCCTCGTCGCTCGAATGGCCGAACTCGATGAGATGAAAAAGGGGCTCGCGGCTCCCTCCGACGAAACAATCTGGGCGGTCGTCACCGGCTTGGTCACGGCCGTCCTCTTGGCGATCGGCCGCTACAAGCTCATCGAAGTCGTCTCGATCCTCCTCGTCGGCACCTTCACGCTGGTGACGCTGCTGGCGCTGCTCCTTCTCCAGTTCGATCCGGCGTGGGCGATCTCCGCCGGAGAGCTGACCAGCGGTCTGATTCCCTCGATTCCCCCCGCCGTCGGCAAGAACTCTCCCCTCATGACGGCCCTGGCGACCTTCGGGATCATCGGTGTGGGGGCGAGCGAACTCATGGTCTATCCCTACTGGTGCCTCGAGAAGGGCTACGGCATCGCCGTCGGCCCGCGCGACGATTCCGAGGCCTGGGCAAAGCGGGCTCGCGGCTGGCTCAAGGTGATGCAACTCGATGCCTGGGCGTCGATGGTCGTCTATACCACCGTCACCGTTGCCTTCTATCTTCTCGGCGCCGCCACCCTCGGCAGGCTCGGCCTCAAACCGGAGGGGGGCGAGATGGTGCGGACGCTCGGGGCGATGTATGCCCCCGTGTTCGGGCCGGCGATCGGCCCCTGGGCCAACGGCGCCTTCCTCATCGGTGCCTTCGCGGTGCTCTATTCCACACTTTTCGTCGCCGCGGCGGGAAACGCGCGGATGGTCGTCGACGGCCTGATCCTCGCCGGCCGGCTGCCTGGCGACGATGCCTCGCGGACCGCGTGGAACCGCCGGCTTTCCACGGCCTGGCCGCTGGTGGCAATGGTGCTTGCGCTGCTGATCCGCGAACCGGTGGCGATGGTGCTCGCCAGCGGCGCCGCGCAGGCGATGATGCTTGCCGCCCTCGGCGTGGCGGTGCTCTGGTTCCGGTGGCGGGCGCTCGACCCCAGGCTGCGGCCGGGCCGCGCCTGGGACATCCTCCTGGTCACGTCCTCGGCCGGCTTCATCATCATCGGCCTGTGGACCCTCTGGCAGCGGATCGCGACGCTCCTCGCCACGTCGGCCTGACCACCCCCCTCGGAACGTCATGACCGTCGCCATCTACGTCAGCACGATGCGGTCCGACTACCGCCTCGCCAAGGCGCTCATCGCGAGCATCGAGGCGCACCTGCGGTCGCCACGGATCTATGTGATCCCCGACGACGACCACCCCGGCGACGAGATGTTCGGCCATCCGGTGTGGCGCCCCACCGATCCGCGGATCCTCGAGCTCGACCGCTACTACAAGAAGCTCCGGGTGTTCTGGGGGCCGGCGGAACGTTTCGTACACATGGACGCCGACCAACTCGTCCTCCGCGATCTCCAGCCGTACCTCGAGCGGGTGGCCGCCGCCGAGGGGCCGTTCGTGATGGCGAACCGGCGCTCGAGCACCTGGCAGAAGCTCCAGGCCTCCGACGATTCGGCCCTCAGGGGAGCGATTGCCGCCATGACGGGCGACCCCGCGGCGCTTGTGGCCTTCGATCCGTCGTTCGACTGGCGCCGGGCCCACCTCCTCAACAGCGGTGAGTTTTCGGCCTCACGGGACGCCATCGATCGCGACACGTTCCTCGCCGTGTTCGCGCAGGCGCGGCAGTTTTATGCCGAGCGCGGGCTGGGAAATATGACCGGCTCGAGGATCGGGCCGTTCATGGGGGATCAGGGCTTCCTCTCCTACTTCCTCGCCGCCCACGCTCCAGGCACGCGGGTCGAATGGCTCGACGATCTCTATGCCTGGGGGGGGCGCGAGGAACTGATCCATTACCGGGACGACGATTCCACCGATCCCCTCAAGTGGGTCGCGATCCACTGGGCGGGGTGTCCGCGGCCGGGGCCGATCCCCCTCCCGGGCCGCGCGGTATGTGCGGCGCAGTGGCGGCGGGATCACCGCCGCTACTGCCTGGTCCACGGCGATTGGTCGGGATATCTCAAGGACTTCCTCGACGATGCCGGCATCCTGGCGTGGCAGGCCGGCAGTCTGGTGAAGCGTCGGCTCGGTGGATGAGCCCGCCGCGGCCGGCCGCTTCCAGGGGTGACCTGGCCTCCACCCACGCCTCGGGGAGATTCACCGGATGACGTCCGACCTGCCGCCGGCCCCGCCCGTCGTCCTCCCTCCGGCTGCGGGTGCCGTCGATCGCCCCACCGTCCGAATCCGGTTCGTCGGTTTCTGGGACGGTTTCGACCCGCGCGACAACGTCTTCACCCGGCTCCTCGCGCCCCGGTGGCGCCTCGACTTCGACAGTCCACCGGACTACGTCGTCTACACCACGGTCGGCCGTCGGCGGAAAGACTTCCTCGCCCACGACTGCACGCGGATCTTCTTCACCGGCGAGAACGTCGGCCCCGACTGGCTCAATTGCGACTGGGCGTTCACGTTCCGCCACGACTGGCATCCGCGGCATCTTCGCCTGCCGCTGTGGGTGCTCTATGCCGACGCCAAAACGCTCGTGAAGCCGCCGCTGGTCGACGTCGAGGGAATCATGGCGGCGAAGTCGAGGTTTTGTGCGTTCGTCGTCTCCAATCCCCTCTGTCGCATCCGCAACGACTTCTTCCACAAGCTCTCGCGCTACCGGAGGGTCGATTCCGGCGGGAAGCTCTTCAACAACATCGGCGGCAGGGTGGGCGACAAGCGGGCCTTCCTCGCCGACTGCCGGTTCACGATCGCCTTCGAGAATGAATCCTTCCCGGGCTACACGACCGAGAAGGTGCTCGAGCCGATGCTCGTCGACTCGATCCCGATCTACTGGGGCGATCCGCTCGTGGGGCACGACTTCGATACCACGAGCTTCCTCTCCGCCCACGACTCGCCGTCGCTCGACGACCACGTCGAGCGGGTCGTCGCGGTTGATCGCGATCCGTCACTTCTGGCGGCGCTCCTGGCTCGCCCCTGGTTCCGGGGCAACGCCGTTCCCCCCTGCGCCGACCACGAGCGGATCCTCGAGCGCTTCGCGACGATCTTCACGACGCCGATCGACCCCGTCGCCAGGCGCCGGGGCGTCGCCCGGAGTTTGCGACTCCACCGGATTCCGGCGGCCATGGCGAGCGTCGGTCACCGTCTCCGCCGCCAGATGAGGAAATGGTCGACCCGCGAGAGGTGAATCTCCGCGACGCGTCACCGGGGCGTGATCGGCACAAGCGGTGGAGCCTGGATCGGAACGATCGCCGGCTGCTGGAAGGGGGCGGGGGCGGGCTGCACCGTGGCCGGCTGAACCGTGACGGGCGCCTGGCTGACCACCTGGGGCTGGGCGCCGAATGGCGTCAGGGCCTGTTGCGGAAGGGCAGCACCGGTCGTCACGGCCACCGGCTGGGGACGCGAGCGGGCGTTGAGATCCTCGACGAGCTGTTGCACTTCGGGGCGGATCGCCAAGCCGCGCTGCGTGAAGACGTCGCTGGGGGTGACATTGAAGCGACCGTAGAGAAGCGAGTCGGCGTTGTGATCGACGGAGAGATCGCTGCCGCCGAGGGAGACGCCGGCAAACAGCCCCCGGCTCCGGGCATAGGAATAGATCTCGGCACCGAGACGGGCGTCGGTGCCGGCGTTGGCGCTCCGGCCGACCGGTCCGGCAGCGATCGAGGCGTCGGCGCCGAGGGTCACCTTCTGGCCGTTGAGGATTCCCTGGAGGCTGCGCGGCGTGGCGAACACGAGCACGATGTCAGCCGCCTGGACGCCAGCCTGGAAGCCGACGCTCCCCCCGCCCATCGTCACCATCACCGGCGGGCTCCAACTCCGATCGGGGTTGCGGACACAAAGCACCCCCTTGCCGTAATTGACACCGAAGATGAAGCCACCCTTGATCATGTTCGGGAAGATCGCGATCCCCTCGGCTGCCTGGAGCATTGCCGGCGGCACCGACTCCATCTGGAGGGCAAAGAATTGGTCGAGTGCCTGCTTGGCCGCGACGACCGTCTGCGCCTCCTGATCCCCCGATCCGATCTGCGGCGGCGGCGCGGCGAAGGAAAAGGTCGACGGCCCGGCTCCGGGGGCGGCGGCGTAGTTGCTCGGCGTCGGCTGGTAGGTGCCGGGAGCGGGCGCGGCTGGGATCGTCTGGAAAGGTGCTTGCTGGAGTTGCACCGGCTGGGCCGGCTGGCCGAAGGGGGTCAGTTGGGCGGCGGCCGGCTGGGCGAGAAGGAGGATCGCGGCGATCGAGCCCAGGCCGAGGGACGCGCCCCAGCGGCACCGGGAGGGACGACGATGGCAAACGAACGAAACCATGGCGAATCCTTTCGCGCGGGAGCATTCCGGAAGGTGGCGAATCGTACCCCACCCCCCCCGCCCGGTCGACGCCAATTTCCCTCGGGAGTGCCGCCGAATGCGGCCGCTGACGGCCCCGTGAGACGGGTCAGAAATTGCGGAAGTTCGGCGCGTCGCGGTCGTCGTCGGGCATGACGATCTGGGGGGCTTGGCGACGGGGCTCGGCTTGGGGGCGGGAGGAGGATGCCGGGCGGGCCATCGCCCGCTGTCCCCTCCGCTGGCCCACCGGACGCGACGGCCGCGTCGGACGCAGCGCCTCGGCGTCGTCCTCCGATCGCGACGTGCTCGCAATCAGCATCCGCAATTGCTCGACGTTGTCTTGGAGTGACTCGGCCTGATTGGCCAGTTCCTCGGCGGCGCTCGAACTCTCCTCGGCGCTGGCGGCGTTTCCCTGGGTCACTTTGTCCATCTGGGTCATCGCCACCCCCACCTGCCGGATCCCCTGGGCCTGCTCCCGGGCGGCCGAGGCGATCTCGGCGACGAGGACATCGGCGGCGGCGACCCTGCCGACGATCTGCTCGAGCGATTCCCCGACATTTCCGCAGCTGCGCGTTCCATGCTGGCTGTTGGCGATCGCCGCGTCGATCTTGTCGGCGGTTTCCTTGGCAGCAGCGGCCGAGCGCTGGGCGAGCGAGCGAACCTCGTCGGCAACGACGGCAAACCCCGCCCCGGCCTCGCCGGCCCGCGCCGCCTCGACGGCCGCATTGAGCGCGAGGATGTTCGTCTGGAAGGCGATCTCGTCGATGTTCTTCACGATTTTCGCGATGTCGAGACTCGAGACCTCGATCGACTTCATCGCCCGCTTCATGTCCTCCATCGTCTGCTGGCCGGCCTCGGCGGCGCCGCGGGCCTGACCAGCGAACTCCTTCGCCTTGGCGGCGTTCTCCGCGGTGCTGCGGATCATGGCCGAGATCTGCTCGAGCGAGGCGCTCGCCTCGGTCACCGAGGCGCTCTGCTCGCTCGTGCTCGTGGCGAGCGTGCGGCTGGCGCTCGAAAGCTGTCCGGCGCTCGAGGCGGTCAGGTCCGCCCCCTCCTGGATCGAGTCGGAGATTGCCGACAGCGCCCGGTTCGTCTTGTCGATGCCGGCCCGGATCGCGGCATCGATCGAAGCGAGCGCGGCCCGGGTCGAGCGGACGGTGCTCCAGCCGACGACGAGCCCCGCCAGACTGGCAAGTACCAGGGACGTGCCGATCACCCAGTAGCCCGACAGGGCGATCCGCTCGGCGCCGCGCGAAGCCTTCTCCGACAGCGTGACGTTGTAGTCGATCGAGTGGTTGAACTTCGCGACACACACTTCGAGTGCCGGATCGACCTCGTCGATGAGCCACGTCTCGGCATCCTCGGTCTTCCCTGCCTTGACGAGTTCCACGAGCGTGTCGGCCTTCTTGGTGAAGTCCGACCGGGCGTCGATCGCGGCCTTGATACGGCTGGTGTCTTCGTCGTCGCTCCGCAGTGCCCCGTCATAGAGGCTGCACGCCTCGTCGCCGGCTCGCTTTGCTTCGCTGTAGGCGGCTTCGGCCGACGCGCGCATCAAGGCATTGCCATCGGAGAGGAGCACGCGGCGCGAAGCCCGCGACGCGGCGGCGTTGCTCTGACTGATCTTGCCGAGAACGACAACCGACGGCACGGTGTTGGTGGCGAGGGACGCGACCTGGCTGTTCACGCCGGCGATCCGCCAGAAGGCGATCCCCCCGACCAGGAGCAACAGCAGCACGACCAACAGAAACCCAGTCGCGATGCGGCTGGGGATGGTCCGGGGATTCATGGCGTTTCCAGGGGTCGGGGGCAGGATCGGCCACGAACGAAGCTCACCCGATCCCGGCACGTTCGAACGCTACAACCGTTTCCCGGACGACGCAAACCGCTGAGGGGCCGTTTCCGGCGAGTATTCCGATCGGGCAGGATTTGCACCCCCCGGAAACCAGGGGTAGGGTCAGGATGCCGGAACGTGACGTCCTGCGGCTGGGCTCTCGATGCGGCTCCCGTTCCGGCTGTTTTTCTGCCGTTGAGAGGGCGGCAGACCACGAACGATCCGCGATCCCGGCTGTCGTTCCAGATTCTTGGTCCTTCCAGCCCGTTCCTTGACGCTCCTGGCCCGCTCCGAGATTCAAAGGCGCATGTCCAACGACCGGTTCGAGACCATCGCCAGGGCCAAGAAGGTCGTCCAGCAGATCGGCCTGGAGTTGGCCTTCGTCGATGCCGTCAAGGAAAACGGCGCCGACGGGATCAACGAACTGCTTCGCCACTTGGAATCGGCCCTCGGGAACGATTCCCCGGAGCCTGTCGCCGAGGCGATGGCCACCGTCCGGCAGTGGATCGACCAGCGTGTCGCCGCCGACAACAAGCTCTCGTCGGTGACGATCGCCCGGCTCGGCGACTGGCAGCCGTGGATCGATGCGGCGCTGATGTCGTGGGAATACGAGCTTCCCTATCCCCCGTTTCCCGAGGGCTGGAGGATTCCCGAGGGAGTCCCCGCCCCTCAGACAACGGCTCCGCCGCCGGCCGCTGCCGCTCCAGCTCCCGCCCGGTCCGAGGCATCTCCCGCCGGACGTGCGCCAGCGGCCCCCGCGCCAGCCGCACTTCTCCCGGAGCAGACGGTGGAGGTGATGCCAGTCGACGCCGATGCCGAGATGCTCCAGCTGTTTTGCGCCGAGGCCCAGGACCTCCTCCAGGACATCGAGCAAGGCGTGCTCGTACTCGAGGTCAGCCCCACCGATTCCTCCTCCCTCGATTCGCTCTTCCGGGCGTTCCACACGTTCAAGGGGAACGTCGGGGTGATGAAGCTCATGGTGCTTCAGCAACTCGCCCATGAGTTGGAGTCGATGCTCGACGCCGCTCGGCGGGGGAAATACCGGCTCGTCAGCGAATCGATCACCGCGATCCTCTCCGGGGCCGACATCCTCAAGCGATTCGTCGCCGAACTCTCCAATCAGATCGCCGGTGTTCATACCGGGCGGACGATCGACCTGCCGATCCCGCAGCTGATCGACGACGTCCACGCCCTCCTTGCCGGAGAGTCTCCGGCCGCGGCGAAGGCTCCCGGCGGGGTTCCGCAGGCCGAAGCCGTCCCCGCTCCATCACCGCTCCCCTCCACGCCGCCTCCGGCCGCGGCCGGGCTTTTCATTCCCGAAGCCGCTGCCGTCGGTAGCATGGCCGCGTCACCCCCGGCGCCACTGCCGGTGGAGCCGCCTTCGCCCTCCCAAGCGCCCGTGGCTCCGATCGAGCCGGTTGCCGCGGCGGCCCCTCCCATGGCCAAGGCCCCAGCTGCCAGCCCGGCCGCGCCCCCCGTCATCGGTTCGGGGATCGTCCGCGTCGACACCCTCAAGCTCGACGGCCTCATCGACCTCGTCGGCGAGCTCGTCATCGCCCAGTCGATGGTCGTGCAGAACCCCGAGCTCAAGGCGATCACCAGCGCCCATCTCTCCCGCTGCCTCGGCCAGCTCCGTGGGATCACCTCCGATCTCCAGCGGACGGCGATGTCGCTGCGGATGGTGCCGATCCGCAGCACCTTCCAGAAAATGTCCCGGCTCGTCCGCGACCTCGCCCTCCAGCAGGGGAAGGAGATCGCCCTCGAACTCGAGGGGGAGGAGACCGAACTCGACCGCAACATCGTCGAGGAACTCAGCGACCCCCTCGTCCACATGATTCGCAACTCCGCCGACCACGGGATCGAGATGCCCGCGGCGCGAACTGCCGCGGGGAAGCCCTCGGCCGGCACGATCACGCTCCGCGCCTTCCATCAAGGGGGCTTCATCGTCATCCAGATCGAGGACGACGGCCGGGGGCTGAGCCCGGCGAAGATCCGTGCCAAGGCGATCGAGCGGGGGATCATCCGCGCCGACGAGGTGCTCGACGACCGGGAAACGTTCGACCTCATCTTCGCCGCCGGCTTCTCCACCGCCGAGAAGATCACCGATCTCTCCGGGCGCGGGGTCGGCATGGATGTCGTCCGCCGCAACATCGAGAAGATGCGCGGCAAGATCGAGATCGACTCAGTCGAGGGACGGGGCACGACGTTCACGCTCTACGTCCCCCTCACCCTGGCGATCATCGAGGGGCTCCTCGTCGGCATCGGCGACCAGCGCTACGTGATCCCGACCCTTTCGGTGCGCGAGTCGTTCCGGCCGCTCCCCGGTATGGTGACGCAGGTCCAGGGGCGGGGAGAGGTGGTCAGCGTCCGCGGCCGGCTGACGCCGATCCTCCGTCTCGGCCGCCACCTCAACACCCCCCACACGGCGACCGACCCCACCGAGGGGATCATCGTCGTCGTCGAGGCGGGGCAGGATTCCCGCTGCCTCCTCGTCGATCAACTCATCGGCAAACAGGAGGTGGTGATCAAGAACCTCGGCGACATGTTCCGCCACCAGACGGAGTTCGCCGGCGCCGCCATCCTCGGCGACGGCCGCGTCGGCCTGATCCTCGATGTCAATGCCCTGGTGAAACTCAAGCCCCGCAACAACGGCGAGGCGGCATGAGCGCGACTCCGCCACCGCCTCTCCCCGCCCCGCTCTCCACCTGCCGGAATCGACCGATGCCTTCCACGTCCCCTCAGCCCCACGGCCACTCCGGTGCCCTGCCGGGCAAGTATCTCACCTTCACCCTGAGCGGGGAGTCGTACGGCATTCCGGTGCTCAAGGTCCGCGAGATCATCCGGCTCTGCCCGATCACCCCGGTGGCCAACATGCCGGAGCATGTCAAAGGAGTGATCAACCTCCGTGGGAAGGTGATCCCGCTGGTCGATCTCCGCGCGAAGTTCTGCCTGCCGATCTCCACCGACACCGAGCGCAACTGCATCGTCGTCACCCAGATCGCCGCGGCCGGCGGTGGGACGCGGCTCTACGGCGTGATCGTCGATGGGGTCGAGGAAGTCGCCAACTTCACCGCCGCCGATCTCGAGCCGACTCCCGACTTCGGTGGCGCTGTCGACTCGATGTTCATCACCGGGATGGCGAAGGCCGGCAGCGGCGTGAAGACGCTCATCGACCTCGACAAGATCTCCGCCGTGGATGGCACGATCGCCATCCAGGCCCTCGGACTCCCCTCCTCCCAAGCCTCCTGATCCCCGGACACGCCATGAACACCTGGACCATCCCACGCCGCATCCTGCTCGGCTTCCTCCTGCTGGTGCTCCTCTCGCTCCTCATCGGCGCGATCGCCTTCTGGCGGATCGTCGGCGTAAACGGGCAAGTCAATCTCCTGGCGACGAACACCGTGCCGTCGGTCATCGAACTCGGCCGGATCACGCAAGCCAACGCCCGCTCGGGGCGATCGGCCCGTCGTGTGCTCCAGCTTGCCGACGAGCCGCAGCTTCAGGCCACCGCCGAGGCGACCTACCGCGAGTCACGGAAGGCGGGCGACGACTCGGTGAAGCGCTACGCAACGGACCTCAAGAGCGACGAGGAGGACACACGTCGATTCAACCTCGCGGTCGAAGCCCGCACGCTTTTCTACAAGAAGGCCGATGCACTCCTCGATCTCGTCAAGGCGAAGAAGGCCGAGGAGGCCGAGGACTGGCTCGTCAAAGAGGTCGATCCGTCCCTCGAGGAGTGTGTCGAGAGGTTCAAGGATTCGATCGACTACAACGCCGACTTGTCGGCTGGGGCTGCCAAAGCCGCCAACGCGATCGTCACCTCGAGCTACTGGGTGATCGGCACGGCCCTCGTGCTTGCGGCGTTTGCCGGCCTCGCCGTCGGCTGGAGCATCATCCGGGCGGTGAGCCGCTCGCTCGGCATGATCTCGGATGCCCTCGAGGATGGCGCCACGCAGACCGCCTCGGCCTCCGGCCAGGTGTCGGCCGCCAGCCATCTCCTCGCCGAAGGCTGCAACGAGCAGGGCTCGAGCGTCGCCGAGACCAGCGCCGCCCTCGAGGAGATGTCGGTGATGATCCGCAGCACCGCCGACAACGCCGTCAAGGCGAAGGCCTTCGCCAACCAGGCCCGCGTCGCGGCCCAGTCGGGGGCGGAGACGATGGTGGAGATGAACACCGCCATGCATGCCATCGAGGCGTCGAGCGCCGAGGTGGCGAAGATCGTGAAAAACATCGACGAGATCGCGTTCCAGACGAACATTCTCGCGCTCAACGCGGCCGTCGAGGCAGCGCGGGCCGGCGAGGCCGGGGCCGGCTTCGCGGTCGTCGCCGACGAGGTCCGTTCGCTCGCCCAGCGCTCCGCCGCGGCCGCCAAGGAGACCGCCGAGAAGATCGACGCGGCGATCGCCAACAGCCAGCGCGGGTCGCTCAGCTGCGGCAAGGTGGGGGAGTCGCTCCACGAGATCGTGCAGAAGGTGGCCGCCGCCGACGCCCTCGTGGCCGAGATCTCGACGGCCGCCCGGGAGCAGTCGCAGGGGATCCAACAGGTCGGCACGGCGATGGCGCAGCTCGACAAGGTAACGCAGGGCAATGCCACCAACGCCCAGCAGAGCGCCTCGGCCGCGGAAGAGCTCAACGGCCAGGCCCGCACCCTCCAGGATCTTGTCGGCTACCTCCGCTCGCTCGTCACCGGCTCCGAGGGCACCGGCATCACGCCGCAATCGCGGGCGACCGCGCGGCGCGTCGATGCGATCCCGACCAAGATCGCCCGTCAGGCGATTCGCTCCGGCGCTCCGCTCCGCGGCCTCACCGAGGGGATTCGGGGGGGACGGCTGCAGATCCCGATGCCTGGCGACGCGGGGGCTGCGGGCGATCAGGAAGATCGGAACTTCACGAAGTTCTGAGCCCGGTTTTGATTGAAGTGCCGGGCGCTGAAACGCGCCCTTGATCGACCGGGAGGTCTATGATGGTTCGACGCTTCCCGGTCGTGCCGGTATCGGTCTGGGGCCTCCCGCGCGACGGGGGCCATGAATGGAGTCACCCGCTCGGCGGATCCCCCGGATCTCCGCCCCCTGCCGTCATGGTCCTCCCCTCCGAAGCCCCACTCACGGCCCAGGCCTACGACTTCCTGGCCAACCTCGTCTACGAGCGCAGCCGGATCCGCCTCGGGCCCGACCGGCAGTCGCTCGTGGCCGGCCGGCTGCGGCAGCGGCTCCTCGCGCTCGGGCTTTCCACCTACGACGACTACTGCCTGCTCCTCAAGAGTCCGCAGGGCGCCGACGAAGTCGATGCCCTCATCGACCTGATCTCCACCAACCACACCCACTTCTTCCGCGAGCCGTCGCATTTCGATCTGCTCTCCCGGCAGATCCTTCCCCGGCTGGCCGAAAAGTCGATCGCCGAGATGCGGCCCCTCCGCTTCTGGTGCGCGGCCTGCTCGTCGGGGGAGGAGGTCTATTCCCTGGCGATCGTACTGGCGGAGTTCTGCCGGCTCCGGCCGGCGGTGCACTGGCAGATCGAGGCCTCCGACATCTCCCAGCGGATGCTCGAGCGCTGCCAGCAGGGGATCTATGACGCCGACAAGGTGGACGTGCCGCAGCCGGAATGGCTCGAACGCTATTTCCTCCGCGGCATCGGCGAGCGCGATGGCTTCTACCGGATCAAGAACGAACTTCGCCGCCAAGTGACGGTGCGGTACGTCAATCTCTTTCAGGACGTCTATCCCGTCCCGCGCGGGCTCGACGTCATCTTCTGCCGCAACGTGATGATCTACTTCGACGTCCCCTCGCGGAACACGCTCATCGAGCGACTGACCGATCAACTCGCCCCCGGGGGCCTCCTCTTCGTCGGCCACTCGGAGAGCCTCATCGGCCTCCGCCACAGCCTCCGTGCGATCGCCCCGAGCGTCTACATGCGTCCCGAGTGACACGTCACCGGGGCGCTTCCGGGCCCCGCTTCCAGTCAGGTCTCCCATGAGCGTCCCGTCGCCCCAGCGAAAACTCCGCGTGCTCGTCGTCGATGATTCGGCGCTGGTGCGGAAGACGATCACAGACGCGCTCAACCTCGATCCGGGGATCGAGGTGGTGGGATCGGCCTGCGATCCGTACGTGGCCCGTGAAAAGATCATGCGGCTCGACCCCGACGTGCTCACGCTCGATCTCGAGATGCCGCGGATGGACGGGCTGACGTTCCTCCGCATCCTCATGCAGCATCATCCGATGCCGGTGGTGGTGGTCAGCTCGCTGGCCCAGGCCGGATCGCAGGTGGCGCTCGACGCCCTTGAAGCGGGCGCGGTCGATGTCCTCGCCAAGCCCAACGGCACGATGTCGGTCGGGGCGCTGGCGGGCCAACTCGCCCACCATGTCAAAGCGGCCGCGGCCTCGGTCCGCTTCCGTCGCCAACTCGGCCGAAGCGAGCGGCCCGCACCCGGTGCCCCCACCGCGACGCCGGCCTCCATCCGGCCGCTGGCCGCAGCGGAGACCCCGGTCTCGGGGTCCAAGCCGGGGCCGTACACGGGGCGGATCGACAGCCGCCAGTTGATCGTCATCGGGGCCTCGACCGGGGGCGTGGAGGCGTTGCGGAGCGTGCTCCCCAATCTCCCCGCCGGCCTGCCGCCGATCGCGGTCGTCCAACACATCTCCCCTTACTTCTCCAAGGCGGTCGCCGGTCGACTCGACACCCTCTGCCCGATCCCGGTCATGGAGGCCGAGGACGGCATGATCCTCGAGCGCGGCACCTGCGTCGTGGCCCCGGGCGACTTCCACCTCGCCCTCACCTGGCAGGGGGAGGGCTACAAGACGCGGCTCATGCAGAGCCCGCCAGTGCACCATTGCCGGCCGAGCGTGGATGTTCTGTTTCGCTCCGTCGCCGAATCAGGAGGGAAGAATGTCGTGGCGGCGCTCCTGACGGGGATGGGGAGCGACGGCGCGATGGGGATGGCGGCGATCCGCAAGGCGGGGGGCCGGACGATCGCCGAGCACGAGAAGACCTGCGTCGTCTACGGCATGCCGCGCGCGGCGATCGAGCTCGGTGTCGTCGACCTCGTCCTTCCGCTCCCGCAGATCGCAACCGCGATCGTCGATGCGGTGGCCCGCAAGCCGCTGCCGTCGGCCTGAGGCCCAGGCAAAACTCGGGGCAAGCGTCGAGAAAGGCCGATGCTCAGGCCCCTTCGGTGCGGCCGTTGAGGAAGAACGTCTTCACGGCGCCGAGCCCCTTGCACTCGACGAACCCCCGATCTTCGAGGACAAATCGCCCCCGCAGCTGCTCTGCCGTCTGCTCGGAGAGGTGGATCCGGCCGGGCTGCCCCGACGACTCCATCCGGCTGGCGACGTTGACGGTGTCGCCCCACAGATCGTAGGTGAACTTGATCTTGCCGATGACGCCCGCCACGACCGGCCCGGTGTGGATCCCGATTCGCATCTGCAGTTCGGTGCCGTTGGCAGAATTGAGGGCGGCGAGGGCCTCGACCATGGCAAGGCCGCAGTCGGCCACGACGGAGGCATGGTCTTCGCGGTGGAGCGGAAGCCCGCCGACGAGCATGTAGCAGTCGCCGATCGTCTTGATCTTCTCGACGCCATGCTCCTCGACGATCTGGTCGAAGGCGGTGAAGATCCCGTTGAGCATCGAGACGAGATCGGCTGGGGTGGTCTTGCGTGACAGGGCCGTGAAGCCGCACAGGTCGGCGAACATCACCGAGACGATCTCGTGGCCGTTGGCGATCGACTTCTCCCCCCCCTTCAGCCGCCCGGCGATCGCCGAGGGAAGAATGTTGAGGAGGAGACGTTCCGACTTTTCCCGTTCCCGTTCGACGAGTTCCTTCTCGGCCTGAAGTTGGAGGAGCCGCAGCCGCTCCAGATCGCGGAGCCGCTTCTTCTCGAGTGACGTCGTCACCCGGGCCCGCAGCAGCGTGAGATTCGGTGGCTTGGTGAGGTAATCCTCGGCCCCGGCCTCGATGCACTGCACCGCCATGTCGATCTGGTCGGCGCCGGAAATGACGATCACCGGCAGCCCCTTGAGGGTCGGCGTGACGTTCATCGTCGCCAACACCTCGAGCCCCGTCATCACCGGCATCTCCATGTCGAGGAGCACCAGATCGAAGGGGGCAGCCTGCATCTTCGCCACGGCATCGCCACCGTCGACCGCCTCGACGACATTCCGGAAGCCGAGTTCCCCGAGCGCCTTCTTGAGGACAGCCCGCATCATCCGGCTGTCATCGACGAGAAGCACCTGGGCCTTCGAGAGCCAGTTTTCAGCCAGGGCGGGCCCGGCTGTGTCGGTGGGGAGGTCGTCGGGCACCGCGTCGTCTCCGGCAACAGGTCAAAGCAGCGCCGATCCGGCCGTTCAGGGCTCACGTAGAGGCCAACGGACGCTGGGCCGTCAGGCCGGATGGTCGTGGGACTCGCCGACCAAGTGGTCGTGGGCTTCTCGGAGGAGTTCCTCCGTCTCGTCCCAGCCGATGCAGCCGTCGGTGATCGAGACGCCGTAGGTGAGCTTCGAGCGGTCGGCTTGGGCGGGCTGGCTGCCGGGCTGGAGATTGCTCTCGAGCATCATGCCGACGATCGAGCGGTCGCCGGCGACGCGCTGGGCGAGAACGTCGCGCCACACGATCGACTGGCGACGGTGATCCTTCCCGGAATTGGCGTGGCTGCAATCGACGATCACGCGGGGCGGAAGGCCGGCCGCCTCGAGGCGGGTGCGGGCCTCGTGGAGCACCTCGGGGGCGTAGTTGGAGCCACTGCGACCGCCGCGGAGCATGAGCACCCCCCAGGGATTGCCGGTGGTGGAGACGACGCACGTGCCGCCGTCGTTGTCGATGCCGAGGAAGCTGTGCGGGGCACGGGCCGACTGCATGGCATCGACGGCCGCCTGGAGCGAGCCGTCGGTGGAGTTCTTGAAGCCGACCGGCATCGACAGGCCGCTGGCCATCTGCCGGTGGGTGGGCGACTCGGTGGTCCGGGCGCCGATCGCGCCCAGGACGATCGTGTCGGCGATGTACTGCGGCGTGATCGGCTCGAGGAACTCCGTCGCCGTCGGCAACCCCATCCGGGCGATCTCGATGAGGAGGCCACGGGCGATCCGCAGCCCGGTCCCGACGTCGAAGCTGTCGTCGATGTGGGGATCGTTGATCAGCCCCTTCCAGCCGACGGTCGTGCGCGGCTTCTCGAAATAGACGCGCATGACGACGAGGATCCGCCCCGAGACCTGCTCGGCGAGGGTTCGCAACCGTCCGGCGTACTCGCGGGCGGCATCGAGATCATGGATCGAGCAGGGACCGACGACCGCCAGGAGCCTCGGATCCTCCCCCGACAACACCCGCTCCACCTCGCGGCGGCCGTCGAGAATCGTGGCGGTGGCCACGGCGTCGAGCGGGAGCAGGGCCATGAGCCGGGCGGGGGGCACCAACGCGTCGAGACTGCGAATCCGCAGGTTCGACGTCGGCGGGCCGGCCGAGCCGGCGGGGGAGGAGGCGACCGGGGAGGGGCGGGAGGTGGTGTCGGCTGGATTCATCCTCCCACTCTACACCATGGTCGCCGACCGATCCCCCTCCGCCGGCGGCACTTGGGAAAACCGACCTTTTCCCCGGTCAGCCGCCCGCTGCTGGGGCTGGAAATCGGCCCGGCCGGACCGGGGCGAAAAACCGCGACAGCCCCTGACGCCGGAGGGCACTTTTCGTGTATTTTTGAAGGGCTTGGTTTCCGTCGTCCCTCTACTCCGATCGACAGCACCTCTCGAAGGACCTCCGCCATGGCCACCGCCTCCCGTCCCCGCACGACCGACACCGTGATCTCCGGTGCCGACGTGGTGGTCGAGTCGCTCATCGCCCACGGTGTCGAGGTGATCTTCGCCTACCCAGGCGGGGCGAGCATGCCCCTCCATCAGTCGCTCACCCGCTACGCCGACCGGATCCGGACGATCCTCCCCCGCCACGAGCAGGGGGGAGCGTTCGCGGCCCAGGGCTACGCCCGCACGACCGGCCGGATCGGCGTCTGCATGGGCACCAGCGGCCCCGGAGCCCTCAACCTCGTCACGGCGATCGCCGACGCGAAGCTCGACAGCATTCCGATGCTCGTCCTCACCGGCCAGGTCGGCACGAGCGTCATCGGCACCGACGCGTTCCAGGAAACGCCGATGGTGGAGGTCTGCCGGGGGATCACGAAACACCACTACTTGGTCACCGATCCGGCCGACATCGCCCGCGTGATGCGGGAGGCGTTTCACATCGCCACCACCGGCCGCCCCGGCCCGGTGCTCGTCGATCTCCCCAAGAACATCCAGGTCGCTCAACTCGTCCCCGATTACGCCGAAGCGATGAACCTGCCCGGCTACCGTCCGGAGGTCCGTCGGGCCCACCCCGAGCAGATCGCGCAGGTGGCCGCGGCGATCAAGCGGGCCAAGCGTCCCGTGATCTACGCCGGTGGCGGCGTGATCGCCGCCGACGCCTCCGAGGAGCTCCGCGAACTCGCCCGTCGCACCGGAATCCCGGTGACGATGACCCTCATGGGGCTCGGGGCCTACCCGGCCGACGACAAGCTCTCGCTCGACATGCTCGGCATGCACGGCAGCGTCTACGCGAATTACGCCGTCGATGAGGCCGATCTCCTCCTCGCCCTCGGCGTCCGCTTCGACGATCGGGTCACCGGGAAGGTGTCGGCGTTCGCCGAGCACGGCTTCATCGTCCACATCGACATCGATCCGTCGGAGCTCAACAAGAACAAGGTCGTCCACATTCCGATCGTGGCCGACGTCAAGGAAGCCCTCGGGCAGCTCAACAAGATCGTCGAGGCCCCGACCGCCGACCTCGGGCCGTGGCACGACCGGATCGCCGAGTGGAAGCAGGAGGATCCGTTCTCCTACGACACCACCTACCCCGGCATCCTCGCCCAGGAGGCGATCGCGGAACTCTCGCGACTGACCGCCAAGCGCGACACGATCATCACCGTCGGGGTGGGCCAGCACCAGATGTGGGCGGCGCAGTTCTACCAATTCCGCCGTCCGCGGACGTGGGTCTCGTCGAGCGGCCTCGGCACGATGGGCTTCGGACTTCCGGCGGCGATGGGAGCGAAAGTTGCTCACCCGGATGCGCTCGTGGTCGACATTGACGGCGACGGCAGCATCCTCATGAACATCCAGGAACTGGCCACCTGCACCTGCGAGAACATCCCGGTCAAGGTGCTCCTCCTCAACAACCAACACCTCGGCATGGTCGTGCAATGGGAGGATCGGTTCTTCAAGGGGAACCGGGCCCATACGTATCTCGGTCCCGTCGGAAACCCCGAAGCGCAGGGGAAGGGAGACGGCATCTCCCCGCAGAGTCGCTACCCCGATTTCGTGGCGATCGCCCGGGGCTTCGGCTGGCAGGCCGAGACGGTTTCGGAGAAGCAACACCTCGAGGCGGCTCTTCTGCGGCTCATCGACGCCCCCGGCCCGGCAATCCTCGACGTCCAGGTTCCCTACCAGGAACACGTGCTGCCGATGATCCCGTCGGGGATGACCGTCCGCGACCTCATCAAGCGCTGAGCGTGCCTGACAGCCTGAGGCTGCGACGGCAGGCCGGTGGATTCATCCGGCCTCCTTCCGCGATCTCGCCGGAATGTCCGGGCTTTGGCCATGGCTGTCGATGGAAAGAATCCAGGGATGGCTGGTCTGCCGGAGACGGCCGTCGCCGGGCAGCCCGCAGGGTGCTAGGATGACTTCCCGAGAGGGAAGCAGCGTGGGGAGCGATATGCCCCTCGTCTTCCAAGGGGGGATCCGATCTCAGGCCGGGCTGCGCTTCCGGCGTGCACCTGCACCCGTTCTCCGAAACAAGCCCGCCTGATCGCCATCCCGTCGCTGGACGGCTTTCCCCGATTCTCGGTCCGTTTGTCGATGGTCTGTCGTTATCCGTTCGTTCATCCAACGTCATTCCCAGGAGTCGAACCATGCAACCCCGTTCCAGCGACGGTCGGCGGGCGTTTACGCTCGTTGAACTGCTCGTCGTCATCGCCATCATCGGCACCCTCGTCGGCCTCCTCCTGCCCGCCGTCCAGGCTGCCCGTCAGGCCGCCCGGCGGAGCCAGAGCCTCAACAACCTCAAGCAACTCGGCTTGGGGATGCACAACCTTTCCGACGCCAACAAGGGCTATCTTCCGCCGGCCTACATCGAGCACTGGCTCAACCCGGCCGACCCCGGCCACATGTACAAGGGCCCCTACGCGCCGAAGATGACCGGCACCGGCCTCTACTTCGTCCTGCCGTTCATCGAGCAGCAGGGGATCTACACGAAGGGAAAAGTGAACTACGACGCCAACGGCGAATCGGCGCAGTTCCACTCCTACGACATCTACGGCGGCGACGGCAAGGCCCGTAACTGGAGCAACAGCCCCTTCCAGCAGAAGGTGCCCTCGTTCGTCAATCCGCTCGATGCCACTTCGGCTGAGACGACCCATGGCTGGGGATCAACCGGCTATGCGATGAACTTCCAGGTCTTCGGAAACCCCAAACACCCGTGGGGCTACTGGTGGCCATTGATGGGCACCACCCAGCTCGCCCAAATCCCCGACGGCACGACGAAGACGATCCTCCTCGCCGAGGCGCGGGCCGGATGCCAGGGGGGCAACAACGGCGCCAACGGCAAACTCTGGGGCCACGGCCAGTGGAATCCCGACTGGATGCCGCTCATCGGCGCCACCGGCCAGAACTTCACCAATTACGGCCCCTTCAACGCGTCGAGCAACGCCTGGCTGCCGCCGCAGATGAATCCGACCGACCAGACCTGCGTTCCCTACCGGGCCACCGCCTTCGGCACGACCTGCCAGGTGACGATGGCCGATGCGAGCACGCGATCGATCGATGCCAACATCGACCAGACCGCGTGGATGTATCTCCTCCAGAAGGACGACGGTCAGGCCAGCACCGGCGACTGGTGAGCCTGACGAGCACGGTCACCGTCCGGTCCGCCGGTCATGGCGGGCCGGACGGGCCGGCGGCACAACGCTTCCTTTTCGCCCCCCCCCTCTCCCTTTCCCCCGAGGACCCTCACGTGCCCCTGGCGCTCTTTCCCCGTCGCACGATCGTCGCCACCGCCCTCCTGGTTTGCCTCGGGGGATGTTCGGGAGGCGGCGCCCCTCCCTCGGGAACCGTGACCGGCAAGGTGACGATCGACGGACAGCCGGTCACCGGCGGCTCGATCCGCTTCTACCCGACGGCGGCCGACTCGAAGTCGAAGCCCTCCGGAGGAGTGATCGGCGCCGATGGCAGTTACAGCGTGCCCGACGCTCCCGTCGGGGCGTGCAAGGTGACGGTCGATACCGGCCTCGCCAAGGGGGCCGCCACGAAGAACGAGCCGAAGGGGCCCGGCGCCGAGGTCATGAAAAAGATGCAGGGGCCCCCGGCCGGCATGCCGGCGATGGGCGGCGGGAATGGCGCCGGCTTCGTCAGCGGCACCAAGCCGATCCCGATCGAAGCCGCCTACGCATCGGCCGCCACCACGCCGCTGACCGCCGAGGTGAAGCGTGGGGCCAACACGCACAACTTCGAGGTCAAGTGACTTCCGAAGGTCCGTGACGGTCGAGGTCGAGCGAGGTGGGCCTGCTGGAGCGCCGCTCGTCACGCCGACGAGCGGTCACTTGCCGCCGAAGGGATCGTTGTCGTCGGCCGGCTTTGCCGGTGTGCCTTCGGTCTCTCCGGCCGGCGTCGCGGCCTCCTCCTCGTCGCCCGGGCGGAGGGCGGCGAGGGCCTCGAGGATCACGTCGTCGGTTCGCTTCTCGTCGAGCTCGAGGCCGTATTTCCGAAACAGTTCGGCGTAGGCCTGACTGGCGGACTTGTCATCCCCGGAGAGCAGGGCGGCCACCCCGGCCTTGCCATCCTCGGTGAGGAGCGCGTCGGCGAGCGTGACGAGCCGCCACGCCGTGCGGCGGAGCGACTGATCGGGAACGAGCTGCGGCACGGCCATGCCGCCGCCACCGCTGCCAGGCATCTGCATCCCGCCGGGAGGCATCCCTGGCATCCCCGGGCGACCGGGCATCCCCCCCCCCATCCCGCCGCCAGTGCCGCCGCCCGACATGAGCTGCTCATAGCGGCGGTCGCGGAGGATCCCTTCGTCGACCTCGAGGACCGCGACGGCCAATTCCGTCACGCCGTTGGTCGCCTCGACCGCCTGGATCTCCGACTTCGGGGTCACTGTCGCGCCGAGTGCCGCAGCGGCCCGGACGCGCACGTCGAGCGACCGACTCTTGTCGTTGATCGCGCCGACGAGCGTTGAAGCCAATTCCTTCGGGGACGATTTCACGACCGTGGTGAGGATCGAGAGGGCCCGCGAGGTGAGCCAATCGGAGACAACCGGCTGCTCGACGGAGGGCTTTTCCGCGACGATCGCCAGGATCGCGGGGCGGGCCCCCTTCGTGAACTCGGTGACACGCTCCCCACCGGTACGTTTGGCGACGTCGGCGTGGCGGACGAGCCCCGCCATCGCGGCCACCCGCACGCTCGGATCGAGCGTGGCGTCGCCCGCCACGGCCCCGAGCTGATTGACGGCGGCCGGCCAGACGGTGCCATCCTTGTTGTCCTTGGCCCGCAGTTCACCGACGAGGAGCATCGCATTGACGCGGGCTGCCAGGGAAGCCTCGGGGTTCTTGGCGATCGTCACGGCGGCGTCGGCGACCGCCTTCGAGGCCTCGTCGAAGGCCCGGTCGTCGGTGATCCCGACGATGAGGATGTCGCGCAACTTCCGCCGTACCCTGTCGAGGATCGGGCGGTTGGCGTCGTTAGCCAGCTGCGGCATCGCCTTCTTGACGACGAAGTCCTCGGCGGCCGGGCTGAAGCCACCGCCCGTTCGGAGCGGCTCCTTGTAGCTCTTCTCCGCATCCTGCTCGATCTTCGTCCAAGCGGCATTGCGGGTGGCGTCGCCGGCCGGCTTCGCGCCTTCCTCGCCGTCCTGGGCCGTCTCGTCCCCTTCTTCCTGGGCCGGGACAAGGCCCCCCGTCGCGACGACCAGTCCGGTCGCGAGGAGCACGGCAGCCCAACGGCGACCACGTCCGCCGGCCGATCGCCGGCGGCTCATCAGACGCGGCGTGGCACCGGCGCGGGCAAACAAGCTCGAGGGGCGGAACATGGCAACTCTCCTCCGAAGGCTCTTCTCACGGACAGACTCACGACCCCGACCGATCAACACCACCTTCCGCCGGCGATCAACCGCCCGGCGTCTGCACCCCGCCGGGCCGCCCACTCGGAGGTGTGCTTCCACGCACCCCGCCCCCCGGCGGCATCGATCCCCGCGAGCCCCCCGGTCCACCCGGAGGAGTACCGGCGCCGCCCCCAGGAGGGCCGAACAGGCCGCCACCACCAGGGAAGAGCGACGAGCCGCCCCCCTCGCCATCTTTGTCTTTCTTCTTGCCGTCGTCGGCCGTCGGCAACGTCTGGGCATAGCGCTCGTAGTCGCGCTGCGAGTCGGCGGCCGACGCGACGGAGAACGTGCCGTCCTCACGGAGGAAGAGGAGTTCGAGCGGCTCCGAGGGGCCGGTCGTCGTCCCCTTCTTCGAGTCGCCATCCTCCGCCCGGCCGCGGGCATCGACGAGGAGGCTGTTGGTCGTCACGCTCTCGGCGTTCTTCGCATCCGGCCCCTTCGCCTGCTTCTTGTCGAAGTTGGCAAAGGCCCCCAGTTCCGTCGTCAGGCTCTTGAGGGCGTAATTGCCGGTCTCCGGGTTCTCTGCGAGGACGAGCACCTCGTAGCCGGTCTTCGACTTCCGCGTCTCTCCTTTGCGGAGCGAGCGG
This sequence comes from uncultured Planctomycetaceae bacterium, assembly GCA_903951635.1. Taxonomy (GTDB): domain Bacteria; phylum Planctomycetota; class Planctomycetia; order Pirellulales; family UBA1268; genus QWOP01. The sequence goes on along the minus strand of CAJBCV010000425.1, from coordinate 341 downwards.
ACGAGGAGCCCCGTCTTGTCGGGCACATGGGCAAGCGGGCTCGGCTCCGACTTCTTCGCGGCGAGGATCGGCTTGTCGGCAAGATCGGCCTGGGCGAGATACTGCGCCGGCAACCCGTAATTCGGATTCCGCACCGAGATCTGCACCCGATAGCGGTAGGTCTTCCCCGGCTCCACGGTCGTGTCGACGAAGCGGAACATGCGGTATTCGGGGAGCTTCATCTCCATCCCCATTCCCATGCCACCTTCGCCGCTCCCCATCATGCCACCCATGCCGCCACTCATCATGCCCCCAGGTCCACCGCCCGGAGGCATCATCCCTGGCGGCATCATCCCGCCGGG
>CAJBCV010000424.1 GCA_903951635.1 uncultured Planctomycetaceae bacterium | reverse complement strand
ATCGCTTTTTTCCCACCGCGGAGCGTGACGGTGAGCGTCGATTCCGCCTCCTTGCCCCATTCCACGGAGGGCGTCGACTCACCCTCCTGGCCGGTCGCGGGGAGCAGCTCCGCCACCCGGATCGCCCGCAGCAGGCGCCCCACGGCCACCCCCAGCCGGATCCGGTCGATCGGCTTGAGGAGGTAGTCGACCGCCCCAACCTCGAACGCGGTGACGGCATATTGCGGATGGGCGGTGATGAAGCAGACGTGCGTCCGATCGGAGAGTTCGCCCAAGAGCTTGAGCCCCGATCCCCCCGGCAACTCGACATCGAGAAAGAGGATGTCGGGGGCATGCTCCTCGAGCACCCGGCTGGCCTGCGCGACATTCCGCACGGCGGCGAGGATCTCGATCTCGTGGTGCGCCGAGAGCAGCTCGCGGAGTCGGAGGCTCGCCGAGGGCTCGTCATCGACGAGGAGTGCCGTGGGCATCGCGGGAATCTCTCGGGACGCAGCGACCAAGAAGACCTTCGGGGGAGACCTTCGGACAAGGAGCGGGCTGACCGCCGGAGAGACCGTGGGCGTCGATGCCCTCCGGGCTGCGGCACCGCGAAGCCTGTGCCTCAAGTGTTCCACACGCCCGGGCGTCTGCCGGTCCGCCGTCGAGGTTTGCCCGGCACTGCGGGGTGTGGCAGAATTGGAGAAGTTTACCGGCTGCACAGGTCAACGGGGGGATGCCGAGTCTGCCCGCCCCTCCCTGCGCTGCCCCGCCGATCGACCCTCGAGCCGTGAGGGTCCGCGATCCCGGCCCCCGGCCTGGATCGGCGACGCGGATGACGCCCCAGGAGAGCTGTTCATGGGTGATTCCGTGCTCCGCGCCCGGCTTGCCAGCCGCGCCTCCCGTCTCTCGCTCCTCCTCGCCGCAGGCCTCCTCCAGACAACGGTCGGGACGGCGGTCGCGGTGGCGGCCGAGAAGCCGATCCGCTTCGACCGCGACATCCGTCCGCTCCTTTCCGAGCACTGCTTCGCCTGCCACGGCCCCGGCAAGCAGGAGGCGGGCTTGAGGCTCGACGATGGCCCCGCCGCGATTGCGCCCCTCGGGAGCGGGGAGCGGGCGATCGTCCCCGGCGACACCGCAGCCAGCGCCCTCATCGCCCGGATCGTCGCCACCGATCCCGACACCGTCATGCCCCCGCCGCATTTCCACAAGGAGCTTTCGGCGGCCCAAAAGGATCTCCTCACGCGCTGGATCGCCGCTGGAGCCCCCTACGAACAGCATTGGTCGTTCCGGAAGATCGTCCGCCCCGAGGTACCGGCCGCACCGGGCGACCCAGCCCACCCGATCGATCGCTTCCTCGAGGCACGCGTGGCGGCCGAGGGGCTGCCACTCAACGGCGAGGCCGACCGGCCGACGCTCATCCGCCGCGTCACTTTCGCGCTCACCGGCCTGCCGCCGACCCCCGACGAGGTGGCGGCCTTCGTCGCCGATCCCGCCCCCGACGCCTACGACAAGCTCGTCGACCGGTTGCTTTCCAGCCCCCACCATGGCGAGGAGATGGCCCGCCACTGGCTCGACGTCGCCCGCTATGCCGACACCCACGGCCTCCATCTCGACAACGAGCGCCACATGTGGGCCTACCGCGACTGGGTCGTGAAGGCCTTCAACGACAACCTTCCCTTCGATCAATTCACCGTCTGGCAACTCGCCGGCGATCTCCTCCCCGGCGCCACCCGTGAGCAGCAGACGGCCACCGGCTTCTCGCGCTGCAACGTGACGACGAGCGAGGGGGGCTCGATCAACGAAGAACTCGTCTTCCGCTACGCCGTCGACCGCACGGCCACGACGCTCAACGCCTGGATGGGGCTCACCGGGCAGTGCGCCGTCTGCCACGATCACAAGTTCGACCCGATCTCGGCGAAGGATTTCTATTCGCTCTACGCCTTCTTCAACTCGGCGGCCGACCCCGGCTTCGACGGCAACATCGAGCAAACAGCCCCGGTCATCAAGCTTCCCACCCCCGAGCAGGAGATGGAACTGACGGCGCTCGACGCCAAGCTGCCGGAGCTCGAGAAGCGAATCGAGGAGGCGGTGGCAAGCGTCGTCTATGCCGATCCGGCCGCGCTCGAGCCGAAGCCCGCGCCGGTGACGAGCGAGACGGTCTGGCTCGACGACGATCTTCCTGCCGGCGCTTCCGCGCAGAGTAGCCCCGGTGGACCGACGTGGTTGACCGGAACCGAGCCCGGTCAGGTGCTTTCCGGGGCGCGCTGCCTCGACCGCACCGCCACGGGCATCGGCCAGGATGT
>CAJBCV010000423.1 GCA_903951635.1 uncultured Planctomycetaceae bacterium | reverse complement strand
CCGCTCGGCGTCGGACAGACCGCCGAGGATCTCGCCGTCCTCGACAAACGCTGCTGCGACATGTGCGGGATCACTTTCTTCGAGTTCCGCAACCAGGGGCGCCTCGGCTGCCCCCACGACTATCTTCAGTTCGAGAAGGAACTCGATCCCCTCATCGCCAACATCCATGGGGCGACCGAGCACACCGGCCGACGCCCGTCGAGGCCCGTCCCGGCGGGGGAGGATGCCGGAAGCGGCACGGATGGCCTGACGGCGATCATCGGACTGCGACGCGGGATGAAGGAAGCGATCTCGCGGGAGGATTACGAATCGGCGAAGGAGGCCCGGGATGCCATCCGGGCGATCGAAGACGCTTGGATGCCGCCGGCCGCGAAGGCCGGGGAGGAGAACGCATGAGGCTCGACACGCTCACCAACTCGATCGGGGAATGGCTCCGGGGGACCGGTCCCGATTCCGACATCGTGATGAGCAGCCGGGTGCGTCTGGCACGCAACCTCGCCCAATTCCCCTTCGTGAGCCGGGCGACCGAGCAAGACCGGGCCGACACCGAGCGCGTGCTCCGCGAGCGGATCGCTGCGGTGCCGGTGGGGCGGGAACTCGATTACATCGACGTCGGCCACCTCGCGGAGATCGACCGGCGGTTTCTCGTCGAGCGGCAACTGATCAGCCGCGAGCATGCCGATGCCCAGGGGGCGCGGGGCGTCGCCATCGACCGGCTCGAGCAGGTGAGCCTGATGATCAACGAGGAGGATCACCTCCGCATCCAGTGCATGCACAGCGGCCTCGATCTCCACGGCGCCTGGGAGCAGATCAAGGTCGTCGACGACCAGATCGAGCGCGTTGTCTCCTACGCCTTTCATCCACGCTGGGGCTACCTCACCGCCTGCCCGACGAACGTCGGCACCGGGATCCGCGTGAGCGTCATGCTCCACCTGCCGGCGCTCGTCATCACCCGGCAGATCGACAAGGTGTTCCGCAGCCTCCACAAGATCTCGCTGGCCGTCCGTGGCCTCTACGGCGAGGGGTCGCAGGCGATGGGGGACTTCTACCAGATCTCCAACCAGACCACGCTCGGACGGACGGAAGACGAGCTCGTCCAACAGGTGGCCGACGTCGTGCCGGTGCTCATCGACTACGAGCGGCGCGCCCGCGACTTCCTCGTCCGCGAGACGCAGCAAAACGTCCACGATCAGGTGAGCCGGGCCTACGGCATCCTCCGCACCGCTCAGACGATCAGCAACGAGGAGACCATGCAGCTCCTCTCGCGGGTGCGGATGGGGGTGCTCCTCGGGCTCATCGGCGACGTGAAGCTCTCCGACATCAATTCGCTCCTCATCCGCACGCAGCCGGCGCATCTCCAGAAGCTGCGCGGCGGCGACGAGGATTCGAGCGACGACATCGAGCGGGCTCGCTACCTTCGGCACCACTTCGAGGGGGGCGATTCCCCGTCCCGGGCCAGCGCGAATTGAGTCGATCGCCCCGCGTGCCGTCGGCGGGTGCTCACCCCAAGCCGCTTTCCGCCGGCGCCTCCACGCCCAGCTTCGCCCGCAGCGCCGGCACGACCGGCGGCGGGACGAATTGCCGCAGGGCCTCGTCCCCCGCCAGCGGTGTGATCTGCTTGAGGAGCGACGAGGAGATGTGGGAGTACTGCGAATCGGACATGAGGAAGACCGTCTCGACGGCGGGGTCGAGCTTCCGGTTGGCGAGCGTCATCGTGAACTCGGCATCGATGTCGGTCAGTGAGCGGACGCCGCGGAGCAGAACGCGGGCCCCCTGCTCGCGGACGAAGGCCACCGACAGGCCGCTGTAGAGCGCCACCCGGACATTGGCGAGGTGGGCCACCGAGGCTTTGACGAGGGTCACCCGCTCCTCGAGGGTGAACATCGGTTGCTTGTCGGGATTGATCCCGACGCCGACGACGATTCCTGTGAAGATCCGGCTGGCCCGTTCGATCACGTCGAGGTGGCCGAGGGTGATCGGGTCGAAGCTTCCGGTGTAGACGGCGGTGGCCCCGCCATCGGTCCTGTCGGCCCGGCCCGGTGGTGGGAGGAAGGCGGCGGTCGGCGGGGGGGGCAACATGGCGGTTTTGGCCTCACGAACGGCGGGAACATCCGGACCCGATGGCACGATTGACGGATTCAAGCCATAATCCCCGCCCGTGGGCCCGTTCCCTACCGACGATTATGATGCGTAGGGAGAACGGGCGATATCGATTCGGGGGCCCCAAGGTCGCGTCAGAGGGAGATTCAGTCCGGTGACGAAGTTCTTGCCAATGACGGGGATGATCGTTTCCGGGCTCGTCGGAATCCTGTTTCTCGCCGACCTGGCGGTCAAGGTGCCCTTCCGACGGGTGAGCATCCCCTTGGATGTCGGCTTCCTGGTGGCCAGCCTGATCGTGGCCTATCTGAGCTGGTCGGTGCTCGACACGGCGAAGACCTGATCTGGTCGATCGCTCCGGCGGGCGGATGACGATCAGGCTGCGCGGAGGACCGAACCGCCGTTGGGCTGTCCGCCCGAGCCGAGCAGGCCGGGAAGATCACCCAGCCGTGCAAACCGTTTCGGATGCCGGCCTCCCCGATGCGCCGCGATGACTCGCGTCACCCGATCGGCGGTGGTTTGGATCCCCGCCCCTTCTCCCGGGACGGTGACGACCGTGAGCGAACCCGCCGCCGGCCCACCGATCCAGGGGATCCACCGGCCGAGTCGGCTCCCGCCGCGCGTCGGCGTCGATTCGACTTCCCACAGTCCCCAGACGACGCTCCGACAGGCCCAACCTTCCGGGGAGGGGCGACGGCTTCCACGCGTCACCTCGTCGAATCGGTCGACGACGGCGGTGTGGATCCCCTCCGCGACGAGGAGATCGCGCTGTGCGATCGTGCCGCCATCGGCAACGACCACGCCGTCGACGGCGGCACGCCGGAGGACGAGGAGATGCTGCCTGAGGCGTTGGCGGGATTCGGTCGCCGCGCCGTCGAGGGCGAGGGCCCACCCCTGATCGGAAGTCTCGCGGCTGAGGCGTTTGACGGTCTCGCCATCGGCGACCCAAGTCACCGCGGCGCCACAGCGGCGGACGCTTGCGGCGAGCGCGGCGAAGCCTTCGTCGGTCGTGGTGGCGTCGACCCGGGCGAGGATGACCACCGTCGCAGGTGTGGTGTCGTTGGGCACGTGAACCTCCCGCCGGCGGGCGTGCGATCGACCCCCTCTCCGGCTTTTCACCGGTATCGACGGCGCGTTTCCCCTCGCTGGAGCCGGAGCCTGCGACACGGCGCCACCGTCACCGACGGCGGGCGGGGGGCGTGCCGATCAGGCAAGCTCTGCGGGGGGGGCATGCTCTGCCCGGCGGGCGTCATGCCAGCGGCGGATCGCCTCGACCAACTCCGCGGCGCTCGAGTCTTCCGCCTCGCAGTCGGGGGGGAATCCGAGCGTTGCCAGGACCCGCGACGTGACCGGGCTGAGAGAGGCGATCCGCCACCGCCGCATCCGCTCCCCGAACAGCCGCACCGCCCCTTCGGCGATGGCGCCGCTGGTGATCGTCACCCAATGCACCGGCGCGGCGTCGAGGCGTGCCTCGTCGTCGCCGTCGAGTGTCTCCACCGGCCGGGTCGCGTAGGCCGCCACCTCGACCACCTCGTGCCCGGCCTGTTCGAGATCGCGGCGCATCACGTCGCGGCCACGGTCGGCGCGGATGAGGAGCACCCGGCCGGCGCGGAGCGTGGGCAGGAGCGCGGCGACCATGCCTTCGGAGTTGGCCGTCGTCGGGACGAGATCGCAGGCCAGGCCGGCCTCGCCGAGCGCCGCGGCGGTGGCCGCCCCGATCGCCGCCAACCGGGCCGTGCCGAGGAGGCGGGCGTCCCGTCCTGCCGCCTGCAGCCGGGCTGCGAACGAGCGGACGCCGTTGGCGCTCGCGAACACGATCCAGTCGAAGGTCGCGGCCTGGGCGATCGCGGCGTCAAGCGCCGTCCAATCCCCGGGAGGGGCGATCCGTACGACGGGAAGATGGAGCGGCTCACCGCCGAGCCTGGCTACGGCTGCGGCGAGGTCGTCGGCCTGTCCGGCCGGGCGGGTGAGGAGAATGCGCTGGCCGGTGAGAGGGAGCGGTGCAGCGATGGGCTTGGGAGCGGTGACGTCTCCGACGATGACAACCGCCGGGGAGGGCCACTGATGGTCGGCGAACGCCTGCGCGAGCGTCCCGAGCGTGGCGCTGGCGATCTGCTGATCGGGCCATGAACAGCGACTCACGATCGTCACCGGCGTGGCGGGGTCACGTCCCGCCGCGACGAGGGCAGCGGCCCACCGTCCGGCCCGCGCCACGCCCATGTAGACCGCCAGGGTACCGGGGAGCGCTGCCAGCACCTCGAGATCGACCGGGCTGGCTTTGTCGTCGGCCTCATGCCCCGTGACGATCGTGAGATGAGACGCGGCAGCCCGGCTCGTGAGTGGCACATCCGCCGCGGCCGCGGCCGCGAGCGCCGCGGTCACTCCGGGGACAATGTCCACGGGAATGCCGGCGGCGCGGAGCGGCGCGGTCTCCTCGGCGAGCCGGCCGAAGACACCGGGATCACCCCCTTTGAGCCGCACCACGCGCCGTCCCTCGGAGACGAGTTCGACCAAGAGCCTGCCGGTCGCCGCTCCGGGATCGCCATCGGTGGCATCCCGGGGAACCGGGATCCGGATCGCCCGGGGACTGGCGAGGTCGAGAATCGCCGCCGGGACCAACGCGTCGTGGACGATCGTGTCGGCCGAGCGGAGTCGCTCGAGGCCACGGAGGGTGATCAGGTCGGGGTGGCCCGGTCCGGCTCCGACAAACGACACGCGGTGGTCGCAAGGCGCTGCGTCGACGGCGGCCGGCGGGCGAGGGGTGGTAGCCATGGCTTGCTTCGGGACGAACGCGCGGGCCGTGGTTGGCAAGGGCACGCGTGGGCCCTTTGAGGGGCTCTGCACGGAGGGCTACACTCTAACGGTCCGTGGAAAAAGTCATCCATGACCTTTTTCCACGGGAGACACCCTCCAAAAAGCCGAGGTTTTTCGGAGGTGTCGGCCGCCGCGTCCAGCGGCGGGCACTTTCTCCACAGCCTGCTCGCCAACCCACGGCCCGCCAAGCCACAACCAGCCAAGCTTTACCCTTCTCCACACCTCCGCCTTCTCCACACCCCAACAGTCCGACGCGACCCACCATGGCGAATGACCCTTCTTCCGGGCAGGCCGGCGACCCGACGGCCTCTCCCTCCTCGGCGTTGTTGTCGCCGGCGGAGCGATCGAGGCTCGCGCAGACCTTCCAGGCCGGCACGAAGAATCTCACGGCCAATGCCGACTACGCCATCGAGATGTACACCGCGTGCGTCGTCGGTGACCCGGGCAACGCCGTCTATCTCCAGGCGTTCCTCGGCATCCTCCGCAAGAAGCATCCTCCCAAGAAGTCCGGTGGCTTGGCGTCGCTGTTCGGGGGATCGAAGGGGGGCAGCCTGTGGAAGAAGGTCAACGCCGGCCAGCATCGGGACGTCATCAAGCAGGGCGTCGACATCCTCAAGGTCAATCCCTACGACACCGGTGCGCTGTTGGCGATGGCGGAGGCCTGCAACCAACTCTCGTTTCCCGCCACCCGGCAGGTCTATCTCAAGAACGCCCTCGACGCGGCGCCCGCCGATCCCGAGGTGAACCGGCACTGCTCCAAGTTTGCCGCCGAGATCGGTGAATACGATCAGGCGATCGCCTGCTGGGTGCGGATCGGCAACGTCAAGTCGTTCGCCGAGGAGGCCGAAAAAGAGATCGCCCGGCTCCAGGTGGAGAAGACGATCGCGGCCGGCCAGGGGATGTCGGGCCGCCCTGCCCCGTCGGGCGGGGCGAAGGCAGCGGGGGCGAAGTCGCCGGCGCCCGCCGCGGCCGTCAACGGCGGGGAGACGGGACGCGTGGCCGAACTGAAGCGTTCGATCCGCGACAATCCGACCGAAATCGAGCCCTACCTCGAGCTCGCCGATCTTCTCGAGAAGGAGGCGACCATCGAGGAGGCGCAGGCTGTCCTCACCCAGGCGCTGTCGGCGTCGGGGGGGGAACTCAAGGTCCGCGAGCACATCGAAGACCGGCAATTGCGCTGGGGAAAGCAGAAAGTGATCGCCGCCGAGCGGCGACTGGAGTCAGACGACACCCCCGAGCACCGGGCCACCGTCGAACGGCTCCGGGCCGCCCTCCTCAAGCAGGAGGTGGAGATCTACGCCGCCCGGGCCGCTCGGTATCCGGAGAACCCGACCTGGAAATACGAACTGGCGATGCGGCTCAAGCTGGCGGGGAGCTTCACCGAGGCGATCAAGCAGTTTCAGGAGGTGCTCGGTGACTCCCGCCGCAAGGGGGTGGTGGCACTCGAGCTCGGGGAGTGCTTCCAGAAGATCAAGCAGTACCAACTCGCCATGCAGAACTACGTCACCGCGGTCGAATCGCTCACCGACCGGGAAATCGAGCTCCGCAAGCGGGCGCTCTACCGGGCGGGGGTGCTCGCCAGCGGCCTGGAGGACCTCGACGGGGCCAAAAAATACCTCTCGATGCTCGCCGGGCTCGATTTCGGCTACCGGGACGTCGCCCAACGTCTGGACAAACTCGGCTCCGTCAAGGATAAAGGGGGCTGATTCGGGGCCCCGAGCCCCCTTCCGCCCTCCCAGCGCCCTTGGCGCCCCCCAAAGCCCCGCCGACGGAACCATGCCCCATTCAGCCAATGCCAAGAAGCGTCTTCGCCAAAACCTCCGCGATCGTGAGCGGAACCGGGCCACGAAGTCGGAGATCAAGACGCAGATCCGCAAACTCCTCGAGTCGATCCGCGGTGGGGATGTGAAGGCCGCCAACGAGCAACTCCGCACCGTGGCCAAGAAGGTCGATCAGGCTGCGTCCGCACGCGTCGTCCACCCCAATCGGGCTGCCCGGATCAAGTCGCGTCTTTCGGCCCGCATTCTTGCCGCCTCGAAGGCCACCGCCTGATCGGGCGGGGCTTTCGTCGCGGCGCCGGGATCAGCCCCGTGGCTCACGACCAATCAATGCTCGTGGCGGCAAACACCGGGCCCTCGATGCAGGTCCGCTTGTAGTCCCAGCCCCCCTCGGCATCCTTGACGCGGGCGACGCAGGTGAAGCAGATGCCGATCCCGCAGGCCATCGGGGCCTCGAGGGAGACATGGCATCCCAGCCCTCTCCCCTCCGACCACCGACTGACGGCGGCCATCATGCCGTCCGGCCCGCAGCACGCGACATGGCGTGGGGCGTTGGTTTCAGCCGCGCCGGAGCGGGGAGTGGCTTTGTCCCCGCCTTCGCGGGGAAAAAGGTCGTCGAGGAGATCGATCACCGTCCCTTGCTTGCCGGTCGAGCCGTCGAGGGTCGCCAAGTGAACGTCGAGGCCGGCCCGCCGGAAGTCGTCGACGTCGCCGAAAGCCGCGCCGCGTGAGGCTCCCCAGCAGAACGTCACCTTCTCTCCCGCCGCGGCCCGATCGCGGCCGAGCGTGAGGAGGGCGGTCTGCCCGATCCCCCCGGCCACGAGGAGGAGGTGGCCGCTGCTCGGGACGTCGCTGTAGCCGTTGCCGAGCGGGCCCCAGAGCGTCATCCGCTCGCCGGGGCCGAGATCCTTGAGGGCCGTGGTGAATCGGCCGTGGGCGACATAGACGAAGTCGGCGAAGCGTCGCTCAGAGCGTTCCCCTCGGGGCACGTCGTCGTCGGCTCCCCGGTAGGTGTCGTAGACGGCGAGGGGACGGCCGAGGAGCGGGTCGATCCGGTCGGCGATCCGGAGCATGGCAAATTGCCCGGCTACGGCCGCCGCAGCGATGTCGGGGCACTCCACCCGGAGGCGGTAGGTGTTGGCGGCGGTCTGCCTGTGCGACACGATCACCGCGTCCTCGACGCGGCGCGAAGGGGACGACGGGCACGGCAGTGGTGGGGTGGTATTCATCGGGCTCTCAGGCTCCGGATCGACTCAGGAATCCTTTTTCTTCCGCCACGTCGAGGCCTTGCCCGGACGCTTCCGCCGTGCTCCCGGGAGCGGCGGCCGGGAGTCATCCTGGCCGGCCGGACGCGGCGGTCGGGTCGATCCATCGCCGCGTGGTGGGCGCGGTGGGCGACCAGCGCCCTCGTCGTCGCGGGGAGGCCGGGCCGGGCGGCCTGACGGGGGTCGACGGCCACCGGCAGGCGGGGGCCCTGCCCCTTCGGAACGGTCGAGAAAGCGCGGACGGGCGGGGCGATCACCCTGTGGTGGGCGCGGCGGGCGGCCTGCGCCCTCGTCATCGCGGGGAGGCCGCGGCGGGCGGCCCGACGGGGGACGGCGTCCAAGAGCCGGCGGCGGCCCTGCCCCTTCGGAACGATCGAGGAAACGGGGGCGGGCGGGGCGGCCGGCGGGCGCCGGGGCGGTCCGGCCTCTGCCGCCGGGGCCTGCCGGGCCGACCGAGCCACGGCCGACCGAACTGCGGCCCGTGGGGCCGCCCTGACGCGGTGGACGGCCACCGGCGACGGCGGGGCGGCCGGAGCGACGGTCGTCACCACGCTGGCCGAAGGGGCGGCGTGTTCCCCGGGGACGGGGGCCGTGGGCGCCGCGCGGGGGGCCCGCGTCGAGGCCGGCGGTCTGGGCGAGGGCATCCTTGCGGAGGGCCTCGACCTCCGACCAGGCCAGCAGCCGCCACTGCCCCGGGAGGAGGTCGCCGAGAGAGAGCTTTCCAACGGCGACCCGCTTGAGCTGATGGACCTTGTGGCCGAGCTGCGCGAGCATGCGGCGGATCTCGCGATTCTTCCCCTCGTCGAGGACCATCTCGAGGACCGCGCTTTGCTTGTGCTGGGACTTGAGGTGGACGTGCTGGGCGCGGGCCATCCCCTCGGCGAGGCCGATGCCGCGACGGAGTTTATCGAGCGTTTCCGGGGTGGGGACCCCCGCCACCTGGACGAGGTATTTCTTCTCGACGCCATACCGTGGGTGGGCGAGGAGATTGGCAAGTTCGCCGTCGTTGGTGACGAGGATCAGCCCTTCGCTCATCCGGTCGAGCCGGCCGATGGCAAACAGCCGCTGTTCCCCGGGCACGAGGTCGACGACGCGGGGCCGGCCGTCCGGGTCGAAGTTCGTGGTCACGACGCCGACCGGCTTGGAGAGCATGTAGACCACCCGCTTCGGGTCGGGGAGCCGCTCGCCGTCGACCCTGATCTCCTGACGGAGCGGATCGACGCGGGTGCCGAGTTGCGTCACCACCTTTCGGTCGATCTCGACGCGCCCGGTCGTGATCAGCTCCTCGCAGTTCCGCCGGCTGCCGAGGCCGGCTGCCGCGAGCACCTTTTGGAGTCGCTCCAAGCCGTCATCGACGGCGACGGGGGCCTGGCGGAAGCGGCCGCGGGACGCCTTGGCGGGAGGCTCCTTCCCGGCCGGCCGACCGGCCGGCGGGGAACGACGCGACGTGATCCGCGAGCCACGGCCCCGATTGGGCTCCCCGGAACGACGCGGCTGGTGGGGCTCTGAGGGGGAGGGATCGGCGGGCAAGGGAGACTCCGACGCGCGGGGGAAAAAGGGGCCACTCGCTCGGCGGACCCACCGCGGATCATACACCGGCCGTCGGGGGGCTGCGGGATTCGCCAGACTGGTGGGGGTTCGTGCCGATTGCCGGGAAGCGAACCCTTCTCCGTCACTGCATCGGCGACCACCAGCGGGAGCGACGGACTTCGGTGACAGGCTCGTTGTAGTCGCGTGGACGACTCCCATCCATGAGGGCCTCACGGAAGAGGGTGGAGCCGATGTCGGGCTGCGGGTAGGGATCGAAGCGGACGGCGCGACGTTGCTGCGTCCGGGCGTTGGAGGTGGTCTGCAAGGACGGTTTTGCCAGCGAAGCGCAGCCGCAGGCCAACGGCATCACGCTGGCCAAGGCCAGAAGCGCAGCGGCGTTCGACAGGCGTCTCATGATGGGCACCCTCGGTGAATCGACTCCCGGTCCGTCGGGGGGTGGGAGCATAGGGCCCACCCCGGACGGCGCCCTAGGGCGCTTTCGACGAACGTTTTCCGGGGGAAGCGGGCACTGCCAGCCTTCGCTGCCCATCCCGGAGGTCACCCGAGGGTGACATGGAGGAGCTTCGTCGCTCCGGCGTCGCCGAGGTTCCAGAGCGTCTGTGGGCCAGCGTCAGCCGGGAGAAGGACCGTCCGCCCAGCCCCCAAGTCCGGCAGGCCCCAGGCCTCGTCGAGCGCCACCCGGCCCCCCACGACGGCGAGGAGATGGCAGGCGTCGTCCCCTCCTACCCTCCAGGTAGCCTCAGGGGTGACCTCGTCGAAGGAAAAAAAGTCGCACGTCGCGAGCCGGCGCACTCCGGGGGCGGAGATCGCATCGCGCGGAGACGGTTCGACCGGCCCGAATCGGGAGACGGCCTCGAGCCCCGCCTCGAGATGGAGCGGCCGCGGCTTGCCGTCGGGGCCGGTGCGGTTCCAGTCATGGAGGCGGTAGGTGACGTCGCTCGACTGCTGGATCTCGGCGACGACCAGCCCCGCGCCAATCGCATGGACCGTCCCGGCCGGAATGAAGATGCAGTCGCCGGCCTTCGGCTCGACGACATGAAGGACCTCCTCGCACCGCCCGTCGCGGAGGGCTTCGGCGAGCGTGTCGCGATCGACCCCGTCCTTGAGCCCAGCCCAGAGACGGCTTCCGGGGGCGGCATCGATCACATACCAGGCTTCGGTCTTGCCCTTGTCGGGCGGGTCGAGGCGGGCGGCACGGGCGTCGTCGGGGTGGACCTGCACCGACAGATCGCGACAGGCGTCGAGAAACTTGAACAGGAGCGGGAACGACGTCAGCCCCGCATGCTTGCCGAGGAGGGCCGGCCCATCGTGGGTCACCAGATCGCCGAGGGAGCGGCCGGCAAGCGCCCCGGTGGCGACGACACTCTGGTCATCCCGCCGGTCGACCACCTCCCACGACTCGGCGAAATCGTCACCGGGAGGGAGATCCCGACCGAGGAGCGAGGCGAAGCGGCGGCCCCCCCACAAGTAGCGGCGATAGATCGGGTCGAAGAGCAGCGGGGGTAACACGGCGGGGGCGACTCCTCGACTCAGGCAGGGCGACGGCGATACCACGGCACGGTCAGGAGGGGGCGTAGGCCTCGAGGAGGCGTCCGATCCAGAAACAGCAGACGCTCGCCAAGAGCATGACGAGCATCTGCCCCAGGGAGATGGCGTGCTGGAGTTCGAGGACGATCGCCAGAGCCGGGAGCGAAAGCCCGGCGAACTGGGCGAAACGACCGCACGTGCGCATCAGGTCAGCCATGAATGGACCGGCAGCAGAGGGCACCGGAGGGCGATCGCCGACATCAGTGTCGGCCACTTCCGGAAGGGCTCACCGCGGCTGGGCCGGCCGGGCGAACTCCCACGAGCCTGCTCCGACCGCCTCGCAGCGGCAGGAGAAATGTGGCAGGTGCTCGGCCACGCGACAAGACTCGTAGTGGTCGAGGTTGTCCCCCTTGAGGCCACAGAGGCGGATCAGGGCCCCTTCCCGCAGCATGAGCCGAGCGAGAACCTCGAGTCCGTCGAGGAGGGCGTCGTCGACCTGCTCGATCCCGTCGAGTTCCACGACCATCCGATTGGCTCCATGCTCCCGGGCGACGTTCCACAGCGCGTGGCCAAGGTCTCCCCCCCGTCGCGGGGCTTCCGTTTCGGGGGGGAAGAGTTTCACGAACAGCCAGTCCGGGCCCCGCTCGAGGCCGACGTCGAAGCGATCGATTTGGTGGTTCATGGAACGACCCTTCTGTGGTGTGGCCGGTGAGATCCCCCTGAAACCCCGTCCGGGCCATGGCCCATTCCCGGACGGGGAATCGTACGGCGGGAGGCAAGCCCCACCGGCCCGGATTGCGGTCCGAGCCCCCGCACCTTGCCGAAACCCTGCCGCCGGCAATACTTCCGGCAGGTTTCCCCGTTTTTTGTTTCCCGTTTTCTTTGGAGGACACGCATGGGTCGGCACGGCGCGGTGACGTTCAAGGGCAATCCGTTCACGCTCGTGGGCGAGGAGGTCAAGGTGGGGGCTGCTGCCCCCGACTTCACCCTCACCGGTGACGCGATGCAGGACATCCGAAAGGCCGATCTCGTCGGCAAGCCGACGATCATCAGCGTCGTCCCCTCGCTCGACACGCCCGTCTGCCAGGTGCAGACGAAGAAGTTCAACGAGACCCTGGCCAAGTTCGGCGACAAGATCAACGCCCTCACGGTGAGCCTCGACCTCCCCTTCGCGATGAAGCGCTTCTGCGGCGCCGAGTCGATCACGGCGATGAAGGTGGGGAGCGATTACAAGGATCGCGAGTTCGGCAAGGCCTTCGGCCTCCTCATCGACGAGCTCAAGATCCTCGCCCGCGCCGTCTATGTCCTCGACGCCAAGGGGCACGTCGTCTATGGCGAGCTCGTCAAGGAAGTGGCCAGCGAGCCGAACTACGACGCCGCTCTGGCAGCGATCGAGAAGCTCGTCTGACAAAAGATCACACCTGCAGCCAAGAGAACGGCCGGCCGAACGATTCGGCCGGCCGTTTTTTTGCGCGCCGCCGGAGCGACCGCCGGCATCACTTCGAGAGCAGCCCCTCGATCGCCGTCTTCGCCGCGGCGAGGGCGTCGGCGAGTTTGTCGACGAGTTTGCCGCCGGCCTGGGCGAGGTCGGGCTTGCCGCCCCCCTTCCCTCCGACGATTCCCGCTGGGTCGCGGATCCAGGTGCCTGCCGACAGGCCCCGTTCCTCGAGCTCGCGGCTGATGCCGGCGACGAGGGTCACCTTTTCCCCGTCGGCCGAGCCGAGGAAGACCGCCACCGGGCTCGCCTTGCGGCGGAGCTGATCGATGCACTGCCGCATCGCCGCGACGTCGGCGCCGCCGGCGTTGACGACGACGATCCGGGTGTCGCCGACGGTCGTGGCGGCGGCGATGAGATCATCGACGGCGAGCGTGGCCGCGGCGGCGACCGGCTTCGCCTTCTTGAGATCCTTGATCTCCTTGGCGAGAGCCGCCAGCCGCGTCGGGAGCTCCGCCACCGGGATGCGGAGCGTACCGGCGGCCTCAGCGAGCGTCCCTTCGGCGTGGCGGAAGCGTTCGAGGGCCTTGAGCCCCGTGATCGCGCTGACGCGGCGAGTGCCGGCGGAGACGCTCTCCTCGCCGGTGATCCGCACCTGGCCGATCTGGCCGCTGTTGCTGACGTGCGTGCCGCCGCAAAGCTCGCGGCTCACCTCACCCATGGATACCATCCGGACGACATCGGGGTATTTCTCCCCGAAGAGCATCATCGCCCCTTCGTGGCGGGCGTCGGCGAGCGGCAGGAGGCGCGCGCCGACCGGGACGGCGGCGAGGACGTTGCGGTTGACCATCGACTCGATCAGGTCGAGCGTCTCGCGGCCGACGGCGCTTCCGTGGGAGAAGTCGAAGCGGAGCATGTCGGCATCGACCTTCGAGCCCTGCTGGACGGCGTGGCGGCCGAGGTGGTGCTGGAGGGCGGCGTGGATCAGATGCGTGGCGGAGTGGGCGCGGCGGATCGCCGCCCGACGGTCTTCATCGACGTTTGCCGAAACGGTGGCCCCGAGATCGAGCGTGCCGCTCCGCAGGTGGCCGACATGGAGCATGAAGCCCCCCTCGCGCTGCGTGTCGAGGACCTCGAAACGCCCCGCGCCCGGCCACTCGAGCCAGCCGATGTCGCCGACCTGCCCACCCGATTCGCCGTAGAACGGCGTTCGGTCGAGGACGACGGTGACTGGCGCCGGGGAATCGTCGGCGGAGAGGGTGTCGCACAGCTGGCCACGGGCGATGATCCCGAGCACCTTCCCCTCGGCCGAAAGCGTGTCGTAGCCGAGGAACTCGGAGCCGTGCATCGTCTTTTTGAGGGCGTCGAGCGGGCCGGAGGTGAACACCTCCACCCGGTTGCCGGCGCCCGACACCTTGCCATGCTCGTCCATGGCCGCGCGGAAACCATCCCAATCGAAGCCGATATTCCGCTCGGCGGCCAGCGTCTCGAGAAGCTCCGGGGGGAAGCCGTAGGTGGTGTAGAGATCGGCCGCATCGGCGCCTCCCACCGTCGGCACGCCAGAGGACCCGAGGCCCGCAAACAGCGTCTTGATCCGCTGCAGGCCGTCGTCGATCGTGGTCATGAACGACTCTTCCTCGCGCTTGATCACCGTGGCGACGCGTTCGACGCTCTCGGCGAGCTCGGGGTAGGGGCGGGCCATGAGGCTCGCCACCATGCCCGGGAGCTTGTGGAGGAAGGGCTCCTTCATTCCCATCTGCCGGCCGTCGAGGACGGCGCGGCGGAGGAGTCGCTTGACGACGTACTTCTCCTCGTTGTTGCCGGGGAGGACGTTCTCGTGGATCGCGAACGTGCAGGCGCGGACATGGTCGGCGATCCGGCGCATCCTCCGGCCGTCATCGTCGGCCGGCAGGTACTTCTTGGAGCAGACATCCCCCACCGCCTCGACGAGGGGCCGGAGGATGTCGATGTGGAAGTTGGAGTCGACCCCTTGGAGCATGGCGCAGGTCCGCTCGAGCCCCATGCCGGTGTCGATGTTGCGGCTAGGAAGCGGCGAGAGATTGTCGGGAGGGGCGCCGTTGCGATTGAACTGCGTGAACACGAGGTTCCAGATCTCGACGTCACTGCCGTCGGGCATCCGGTAAAAAATCTCGCTGCACGGGCCGCAGACGCCGTCGGGCCCCTGGCTGGGAGCACTGGCCGGCCAGAAGTTGTCGTCTTCGCCCAAGCGGCTGATCCTGCCGTGGGGCACGCCGATCTCGTCGGCCCAGATCCGGAAGGCTTCGTCGTCATCTTGGTAGACGGTGATCGAGAGCTTCTCGGGGGCGATGTTGAGCCATCTCTTGGCCGTGAGGAACTCCCACGCCCAGTGGATCGCCTCGCGCTTGAAATAGTCGCCGAAGCTGAAGTTGCCGAGCATCTCGAAGAACGTGTGGTGGCGGGCGGTCCGCCCCACGTTGTCGATGTCGCCGGTGCGGAGGCACTTCTGGCAGGTGGTCGCCTTCGTGAAGTCGAGCTTGCACTTGCCGAGGAAGTGATCCTTGAACTGGTTCATGCCGGCCGGGGTGAACAACACCGAGGGATCCCAGCGGGGCACGAGGACGTCGCTGGGGCGGCGGACGCAGCCCTTCGATTCGAAGAACGCCAGATAGGCTTCCCGCAGTTCATCGGCCTTCATGTCGGCATCGGCTCCAGGGACAAGGGATCTGGCAGTGAGGAAAAAGCGACGCTCTCGCCGGGGCTGAGGACGGGGCTTCGGCAGGCCGTTTGGCCGCCCCCGGGAAAGGGGACATGATACACGCCTCCGCTTCCCGGCCCACGCCGGTTTACCCGCCCAAAGTGGCCGCGACAGACACCTCCGGAAACGACACCACCCACGAGTCGCCGCTTGGGTCGGCAGCTCGTGGGTGGATCGGATCGCGTCGGCCCGCCGCCCCGGTCGAAGGCGGCTGGGCGGACGCGGAGTGTGGGGGTCAGCGGAGGGGTGTCAGAGCCCTGCCCCGCCGACCGTTCGCTGCAGGGGGCTCACTCGTCGCCGTCGCCGTCATCATCGTCATCGGCCGCGGCTGCGCCCCCCGCCTCGACGGTGATTACCGCATCCTTGCTGTCGAGGACCCGCTGGCGGATCTCGGCGGCCACTTCAGGATTGTCCTTGAGGAACTGCCGGGCCTTCTCCCGGCCCTGCCCGAGGTGGACTTCGCCGAAGCGGAGCCAGGTGCCGGTCTTGTCAATGAGCTTGGCGGCGACTGCGAGGTCGAGGATGTCTCCCTCCACGCTGATCCCGTTGGCATGCATCATGTCGAACTCGGCAATCCGGAACGGCGGGGCCACCTTGTTCTTCACCACCTTCACCCGCACCCGCTGGCCGACGACATCCTCGCCGTCTTTGAGGGTGCCGATGCGGCGGACGTCGACCCGGCACGAGGAATAGAACTTGAGGGCCCGGCCACCGGGAGTCGTCTCGGGGCTGCCGAACATGACGCCGATCTTCTCGCGGATCTGGTTGATGAAGATCACGGTCGTCTTGCTCTTGGCGATGGCGCCGGTGAGCTTCCGCATCGACTGGCTCATGAGCCGGGCCTGAAGGCCGACAAACGAGTCGCCGATCTCGCCGTCGAGTTCCTTCTGGGGCACGAGGGCCGCCACGGAGTCGATGACGATGATGTCGACGGCGTTCGACTTGATCAGCAGTTCGGCGATGTGCATCGCCTCCTCACCGCTGGTCGGCTGACTGACGAGGAGCCGCTCGAGGGAGATCCCCAGCTTCTTGGCCCAGCTCGGGTCGAGGGCATGCTCCGCGTCGATGAAGGCGGCGATGCCGCCGGTCTTCTGCGCCGCGGCCACGGCATGGAGGGCGATCGTCGTCTTGCCGCTCGATTCCGGCCCGAAGACCTCGATGATCCTCCCGCGGGGGAAGCCCTTGCCGCCGAGGGCGAGATCGACCGAGAGGCTGCCGCTCGAGATCCCCTCGATCGGCACCTGGGCGTCGGAGTCGAGGGGCATGATCGAGCCCTCGCCAAACTCCTTCTCGATCTGCATCAGCGTGTTTCGCAGGAGCGGATTGTCGTCGAGGAAGCTCGTGGAGCTTTTTCCGCCACGCTTCTTCTTGGAATCCGCCGCCGATCGCTTCGGCTCCGACTTGCTCGATTTTGCCATCCGTCCGTTCGCTCCCTTGCTTGCCTTTTCTGGGCGGGCCCGTGAGCCGACGCCGGGCCCGGCGCTTCCGCCGTCGCCCTGCCCGTCAGCCATTCCACCCGCGATTTCCTCGAGAACCGATGCTTCCGCAACCACCATGGCGAACCTCCCGCATGTTCGGGCCCACGCCGGGCGGGCCCGAGTGACCGTTCGGCCCGCCGTGGCGGAGCCGATCGTTCGTCGCCGGCCCGTCATTGACGGAGCCGGTTCCGCGGCGGGGCGCCCGGGGTGGTTGCGTCGCCACCATGAATCGAGCGGTTCGCCACGGAAACGAACACTGAACGTGGGTATAGTATCGGTGTCCAGCCGGCTAGGCAAGCACTTTTTCTGAACGGCCGTTCAGGTCGCTTCGGGCCTCCCCCTCCGGCCGCAGTTGCCGGGGATGGACGGCCTAAAACATCAACATTTCCCGGTATTCCGCCAGGCGGCGGTCGAGATCGGCCCGGTCGATGCTCGCCAAGCGGTCGAGGCTGAAGTCCTCGACGGTGTAGCTGGCGGTGACGACGCCGTAGGCGAGGGCCTCTTTGAGGGCCTGGGGATCGAAGCGGCCGAGGGCTGCCAGGTGTCCCATCATCCCTCCGGCGAAGCTGTCGCCGGCGCCGGTGGGGTCGACGACCCGGGCGGTGGGGTAGGCCGGCAGCACGTACATCTCGTGCTCACTGAAGAACATCGCCCCGTGCTCCCCCTTCTTCACAACGACGAACTTCGGCCCCATCTTCAGGACGGCCTGGCCGGCGCGGACGAGATTCTCGTCGTCCGCCAGGAGTTTGGCCTCGGAATCGTTGAGGACGAGGCCATCGATCCGCTGGAGGAGTTGCCCCAGCTCGTCGCGCTGGATGTTGATCCACAGATCCATTGTGTCGGCAACGGTGAGGACGGCCCCCTTGGCCTGATTGAGGACGTCGAGTTGGACGACAGGCGAGGCGTTGCCGAGGAACAGGAAGCGGCAGTCGCGGTGGGTGTCGTTGAGTTGCGGGCGGAACTGCTCGAGGACATTGAGGTGGACTTCGAGCGTCTCGCGGTCGTTCATGTTGGGGAGATAGCGGCCGCGCCACCGGAAGGTCTTGCCGCCGGGAATCGTCTGCAGCCCGGAGGTGTCGATGCCGCGGGCCTCGAGGAGCCGGGTGTGCTCGCGGGGCCAATCCTCGCCGACGGCGCCGATCATTCGCACCGGCGAGAAGAACCGCGCCGCATAGGAGAAGTAGACGGCCGAGCCGCCGAGGATGTCGTCGCGCTTGTCCGTGGTGGTCTCGACGCAATCGAGGGCGACACTTCCGACGACGAGCAGGGGCATGAGGGGCTCCGGAGTGGGGGGCTGGTGGGGACGGGGGCGACGCGATTTGGGTCCGTCGGCTCGAGCCCACGGTGGCTGGCAGTGGGAGCCGGAGCGATCAAGGTAGCGTGATGGAGAGCCATCGGCCAGCCTCTCGGGCGGCGTGCCGAATGCCACATTTCGAGAGGGGGGCGGTCTGGCCAGAAGCCCCGCCGTTCTTTCTCACTGCCAGACCATCGTGAACGCCTCCTCGAGCGTCGTCGCCTTGGCACGGTCGAACGACTCGGGGGTCACGAAGCGGACCATGCGCTCCGTTCGCTCCGCCGGACGGCAGACCTCCTCCACGAGGTGATACTCCGGCCGGCACGAATAGTCGTCGAACAGGATCGTCGTGCCGGCGCGGGTGTTGAGGAGGGCGTGGAGGAACGAGGCAACACGGAATCGTCCATCCACGAGGACGACATCCGCCTGCCTGGCTTTCAAAAGCGGGAGTTCGACGTAGGTGCGGAAACGGTCGCGCCGGCTGTACCCCAGCGGAGTGCCCCATTCGCCGAGCGGGCCGACGTCCACGGCCGTGATGTCGAGTCGGCCCGCGTTGGGGCCCGCCAGCTTCCGAACACACTCGACCCATTCCGCCGACGTGTCGACCGAGGCCACCGTCGCCTTCGTGTTGTCGAGGACGAATCGTGTCGATCCGCCGCATCCATATTCGGCGTAGGAGTCGGCGGCCGCGACATGTTTGCGGAACATCGCAAGCCCGGCTTCGTCGAAGTGGGGGCTGCTGGCCGGCGCCGACGGGGGAGGTGTGGAGAAACGCCTGGCAACGGCCGGGATGATCGGCGGGGTGAGCAGTCGGAGCACTCGAGTGAGCATGGCTTCGCGGTGTTGACCGACACCGATCCTGAAAAAGGGAGGAGGAACATGGAAGGGAAACACCGAGCCTGCCGCCGTCATCCAGCCAGCCCGCGGGCCCGGTCGATCCGTGCGATCGACTTCGAGGCCCCGAGGATCGCCAGACAGTCGTAGAGCCCCGGGCCGACCGTCTTTCCCGTGATCGCCACCCGCACCGGATGGATGACGTCGCCGAGCTTGAGGCCAGCTTCGGCCACGAAGGCTTTCGTCGCCTCTTCGAGCGGACCGGGCTCGAACGGCGTGACCGCCGCGATGCTCCCCGCATAGCGGGCGAGGAGATCGGCCACGCCAGGCTTGGCGAGCTTCTGGGCCACCGCCTGCGGGTCGAGGACAGGCTCCTCGAGGAGGAAGAAGTCGGCGTAGCCGAGGATGTCGCCGGAGACCTTGAGCCGGTCTCCCGAGGCCTCGATCACCCTCCGCACCGTCGTTGTCTGCTCTGCCGTCGGCGGGCTCGACACGAGCCCCGCCTTGACGAGATACGGCAGCATCAGCCCGAGCTTCTCGTCGGTCGAGAGGGCGTGCATGTAGTGATCCTGCACGCTCCACAGCTTCTTCGGATCGAAACTCGCCGGCGAGGCGTTGATCCGATCGAGGGAAAACGCCGCGATCAGTTCGTCGCGGCTGAAGAACTCCGTCTTGTCGTCGTACGCCCAGCCCAGCAGCGCCATGGCGTTGTCGATCGCCCAGGGGAGGTAGCCCACCTCCCGGTAGAAGTCGACGATCACCGGATTGAAGGTGTCGGCCGCCGCCTCGACGCCGATCCGCTCCGCGATCCGCGTGCCGTGGTCCTGCATCTGACGGAAGTCGGGGTTTTTCAAATACGCCGCAAGCTTCCGCTTCGAGAGCTTCGTCCGGCTCCCCGGCTCGGCGACGAGCGGCAGATGGGCGTAGGCGGGCAGCGGGTACCCGAGCGAGAGGGCGATGTAGGCCTGGCGGGGCGTGTTGGAGAGATGCTCCTCCGCCCGGATCACGTGCGTGATCTCGAAGTCGTGG
>CAJBCV010000422.1 GCA_903951635.1 uncultured Planctomycetaceae bacterium | reverse complement strand
GACCGGCTCGTCGCTATCGATGTCCTCGTTGTGCCCGCCGATGGCAGCGGAAACCGTGAAGATACGTTTCCGGAAGGAAGCCCTTGGCTGGAATTGTGGGGCAACGGAATCGTGCAAGACGACAGTGATCGCGATATGGTCGGGATTCGCATGACAATGTCGTGGGATAAAGTAAGAGGGGAGTACTACATTCAACGGCGGTTTCTCAAGGAGTGGGCGCCTAGTCTCGGTGATATGACCAAGGCCGCCGTCCTTGAGAGAACGTCGCAGGTAACGACTTCGCAAATCACTCCTTGGGCGATGTACCTCCTAGATGCGAAGCGTGATGCCGCAGAGGATATTAAGGCACGTGGTTCTTCTTGGAGCCGGCTCGTGACTCAGCACGGGCTTGCGGATGAAGACATTAAGACTATCGAAGAACAGCTAAGCAACATCAATGAGTTTTTAGTCGAGAAGAGCGGAGTGCTCTCGCATGTTCAGGAAAATCTCCATCAGGTCGCCAGTGTCGTAAATTGCGCAGAGGAGGATGTTTCGGTAAGCCCAGTCGCGCGCCGTCTGAGGGATTTAAGTCGCGGCATGGACATAGTCTTGGCAACGCGTGGCGCCCCGCAGTTCCCACTTGCAAGGCATGGCATGGGTACGAGGAGTCTGGCAAGCGTTCTGATGTTCAAAGCATATATGACGTGGCGTCAAAAGCAGGGGAAAACGGCTGCACTTCATCCGTTCGTGGCCGTGGAGGAACCCGAGACACATCTACACCCGCAGGCTCAGCGTGCGCTCTTCGCGATACTGGCAGATCTGCCAGGGCAAACCATTATCAGCACGCACTCTCCTTATGTGTGCTCGCAGTCGCGCATCGACAACTTCGTGCATTTTTACAAAGAAGGACACGAGTCAGTCGTGACGCGGTTCGCGATGCCGGGGTCACCTGACATCACTCCCGACGAACGTCATGCCATAGACAGGCGGGTTCTGAACACAAGAGGCGACCTGCTGTTTAGTCGATGCGTTGTTCTGTTCGAAGGAGAAACGGAAGAGCAGGCGTACCCAGAGTTCGCGCGTAGATACTGGGGCAAGCACCCGAATGAGTTGGGTATCTCCTTTATTGGGGTGGGTGGGAGCGGGGGCTACCTTCCCTTCTTGAGGCTGGCTACGCGTTTCCGAATCCCTTGGGTGATAATATCAGATGGTGACGCTGATGCGGTTCAGAGGGTAGAAAGTGCGAGAAAGACGGCAGGGGCTACTGCGACCGGCGATGCGGCGAGGTGCGTGATACTGCCTAACGGGAAGTCCTTCGAGGAGTACATAACAAACGCGGACACGGTGGAGGTGCTTCAGCGCATGCTGGCAGAGTACACGATTGAACGCAACGGTGTCTCTGACCCGCGAGGGGTAAAGGGAATCATTGCGAGGTGGTCTGCGGCTCCTGAGTCTGAGGTTCTACAGGAACTTCAGGCGGGTAAGACAACCTTTGGAGCGCGTGTGGCGGACGCATTCGGCTCTCTGAGTGATCAAGACAAGCGAATTCCAGAAGTTCTTCGCAAGGCATTCGATATTGCCTATCCGCCCATTAGCCGTAAGGAATAGCAAATGGCGATTACGTTAACAAAGGCACAGCAATCCGTTGTGGATCATAACGAAGGGGCGCTCTTGGTCGTCGCAGGACCGGGGTCGGGAAAGACTAGGGTCGTCACAGAGCGCATTAGGCGATTACTTGAGATTGACGGGCAGCATTTCCGTGTATTAGCGCTGACCTTTACGACAAAGGCGGCGGGCTATATCGCAGAGCGATTGACGTCGGTGCCCGGTGTCGACGAAAGGGCATTTATCGGTACGATACATAGTTTTTGCACGGAAGTATTGGCTAATCGGGGTAAAGCCGTAGGCATCGATGACGTTCCGAATATTTTCGAGTCTCACAATGACCGTCGGGAGGTGCTGATCGAAGCCGTGAGGCAGGAGCCGGAACTGCAGGCGATGTTGGAAGCTCACGAAGACTCGCGTGAGCGAATTAAATTAGTGGACAGGTGGCTTTCGATTATCGGAGAGTACAAAAATACCCTAGTTCTGCCGGAGATGGTTGCGGATCCGAGGGTGTCAAGATTGTATGCCGCCTATAACGACCAGTTGCGGGCGTCAAATGCGCTCGACTTCGACGATCTATTGCTGCTGACGTACCAGCTATTTGAGCAACGCCCCAAGATCGCCGAGTTCTATCGGCGGCAGTACCGATACATTAGCATTGACGAAGCGCAGGATCTGAATGAGGCTCAATATCGGGTCTTGTGTTCCCTGTGCGGGGGAGAGTACCGAAACGTTCTTATGGTGGGTGATCCGAAGCAGGCGATTTTCACGTGGAATGGCGGGCACCCTAAGTACCTGGAGTTGTTTGCGCAGGATTTTAGTGCATCGCGGGTTGAGCTGCTCGATAACTTTCGTAGTTCTAGTGCGGTCGTGCGTGCGGCAACATCCATTAATAGAGATTACCGGGTTGAGGGCGAGTTGCCGATTCAGGGCGTTGTGCAGGTGAAGGCACTCTCTGACGAAGTAGCGGAAGCGCAGTACGTGGCGGACACGATTGCAGATCTAGCGAGAAACGGTCATGCGGATGTGGAGGGGGGTGTGCGGCTAAATCGATGCGCTGTCATTGGCCGTAATAGATTTGTGTTTGACTCGCTGTGCGAGGAGTTCGATAGGCGTAGCGTGCAGTACTACAAAAAGTTCGGGGGCTTGGTGGTGCAAAGCGAGTCGGATCTCATGGCGGAGGTCGAGTTGGGATTCCGG
>CAJBCV010000421.1 GCA_903951635.1 uncultured Planctomycetaceae bacterium | reverse complement strand
CGGGAGCCAGTTGGCAGGCCGGCCGAGCATCGGCTCCTGGGCGAGCTACGGCCTGGGGAGCGAGAACGCCGATCTCCCCGCCTATCTCGTCCTCACGAGCTTCGGTAGTGGCCGTCCGGACGATCAGCCCCTCTACGACCGGCTGTGGGGAGCCGGATTCTTGCCAACGGAGCATCAGGGAGTGCGGTTCCGCAACAGCGGTGCCCCGGTCCTGTATCTTTCCGATCCGCCAGGGATCGCCAGGCAGACGCGCCGGGCGACGCTCGACCGGATCGCGGCGATCAACGGCCGCCGCGCTGAGCTCGTCGGCGATCCCGACATCACGGCCCGGACGAGCCAGTATGAGATGGCCTTCCGGATGCAGACGAGCGTGCCCGATCTCGTGCGAATCAGCGACGAGCCGAAGCACGTGCTCGAGGCCTACGGGCCCGACGTCGAGCGCCCCGGGAGCTATGCCTACAACTGTCTTCTCGCCCGGCGGCTCTCGGAGCGTGGCGTGCGCTTCGTGCAGCTGTTCCACATGGGGTGGGATCATCATGGCGGCCTCCCCGACGCGATCCGCGGGCAGTGCCGCGATACCGATCGGGCGACCGCGGCCCTTCTCGACGACCTCTCCTCACGCGGCCTTCTCGACGAGACGCTCATCGTCTGGGGAGGGGAGTTCGGGCGGACGATCTATTCGCAGGGAGGGATCAGCGATACGAGCTACGGCCGCGATCATCACCCGCGCTGCTTCACGACGCTCCTGGCCGGTGCCGGGATCAAGGGAGGGCTGACATGGGGAGCGACCGATGACTATTGCTACAACGTGACGACGCCCGACGAGCATGTCCACGTCCACGATCTCAACGCCACGATCCTCCATCTCATGGGGATCGATCACCTCCGCCTCACGTATCCCTATCAGGGGCGCGATTTCCGCCTCACCGACATCCACGGCGAGGTCGTGAAGGGGATTGTGGCGTGACCGAAAGGCACGCAGTCCGTTCCGGGCTCCGCTTTGGCTCAGGTCGCCGGTTTCGCCGGTGGCGCCCCGGATTCTCATCGATGGACCACCGACGCAGCCTGCTGGCCATCCCAAGTCACCGCGGCGCGACGGCCAGCTCCGGACAGCGTTCCAAGATCTTCCGATCCCACGTGTGGAGCTTCAGATGACGGTCCTCGGCGAGCGCCACGAACTGGCTGTCGTAGGCGCTGCAACCTGTCCGTCGTGCAATCGCCAGCACCCGCTCGGGGGGCACTTCATACGTGCCGTCCTCCATCAGATCGACGGCGTCGCGGAGGATGGCGGCGGCCTGATCGGAATCGAGAAAGGATTGCCGCTCGGAGGTGGCGAGCACATTGAGCAGTTCATCGAGCCAGAGCCGGGGAGCGATCCACTCCGGATCGGCCTGATAGAGCCGGTCGGCGGCTGCCGTGCGTTCGCCGGGCATGAGGAGATAACAAATGACGTTCGTGTCGACGACGATCACGCCCGCCCCTCCTCGATCGCCTCCTCGAGGGTTGCGTCGTTCACGAAGCAGCGGAGCGTCGATCGCCGGGCCCGAATGCGGTCGAGGAGTACGAGTCGGTCGGACTTGTGCGGCCCGATCGCCGTTTCCAAGAGCACCAGAATCATCTTGTTCAGACTACGGCCGGTCTCCTCGGCGGCGGCCCGCAGTCGCTTATGAAGATCATCGGGCATGTCTTTGAGCGTGATGTTGGCCATGGCACCATTATGGCACCATTTCGGATCCCGTCCAGCAAGGTGAGTCGACGGCTCCTGCTTCGGCGAGGTTTGTCATGGGTGCTGCCAGATTTCCGCCACGTTTCCTTCGGCGTCACGGGTGACGGGGATGGGGCGACTTGCCGCCGATAGACTGGCGTCTCGAGAGTCCAAGGAGACGTTGATGGATCATGGCACCAGCCCCGCGCACCACCATGCCCATGGGGCCGGCCGGGGCAATCTCCTCCAGCTGGCGTTCTTGGCGCTCGGCGTTGTCTTCGGCGACATCGGCACGAGCCCCCTCTACACGCTCAAAGAGTGCCTCCATGTCGCCGCCGCCCACGGCGACACGGTCGACCGCACCGATCTGTTCGGCATCCTCTCGCTCATGTTCTGGGCGCTCGTCCTCGTCGTCACGGTGAAGTACGTCGTGTTCGTGATGCGGGCCGACCATGACGGGGAAGGGGGAATCCTCGCGCTGCTGGCGCTTGTCCCCGATCGCTACCGCCACTCCGCCCACGGGATCGGCGGTGTCTCGGGGATGACGCTCCTGGCCGTCGTCGGCGCGTCGCTCCTCTACGGCGACGGCGTGATCACGCCGGCGATCTCCGTCCTCTCCGCCGTCGAGGGGCTCGCCGTCGCCAGCCCGGCGCTCAAGGGCTTCGTCGTTCCGATCACCTGCCTGATTCTCGTCGGACTGTTCGCGATCCAGTCGCGCGGCACCGGCGACGTGGGGAAGCTGTTCGGCCCGGTGATGCTCGTCTGGTTCACGACCCTCGCGCTGCTGGGGCTGCGGCAGGTCGTCGAGGAGCCGGACATCATCGGGGCACTCTCCCCCTGGTGGGGCATCGAGTTCTTCCTTCGGCACGGCTTCCGCGGGATTCTGATCCTCGGGTCGGTCGTCCTCGTCGTCACCGGGGGCGAGGCCCTCTACGCAGACATGGGTCACTTCGGGCTCAAGCCGATCCGGCTGGCGTGGAGCGTGCTCGTCCTGCCGGCCCTCGTCCTGGCCTACCTGGGGCAGGGGGCGCTCATCCTCCGCGATCCCACCGCCGCCGCCGAACCGTTTTTCCGCATGGTGCCCCCCGGGGCGGCCACCTGGGCGCTGGTTCTCCTTTCGAGCCTCGCGACGGTCATCGCCTCGCAGGCTCTCATCTCCGGCGCGTTTTCGCTCACGCGGCAAGCGATGCTGCAGGGCTTTCTCCCCCGGATGACGATCCGCCACACCGCCCGCGACAACGAAGGGCAGATCTACATCCCCGAGGTCAACGCGCTGCTGGCGATCGGCTGCCTGGCGCTCGTGCTCACCTTCCGCGAGAGCGTGCGGCTCGCCGCGGCCTACGGCATCGCCGTCACCGGCACGATGGCGGTGACCTCCGTCCTCTACTACCTCGTTGTCCGCTACACCTGGGGCTGGCCAAAGTGGCGAAGCCTCGGCCTCCTGGCCTTCTTTCTCGCCCTCGACATCCCCTTTCTCGCCGCGAATCTCTTCAAGTTTTTCGACGGCGGCTACGTGCCGATGCTCATCGGCGCGGCGCTGATCGCCGGCATGCTCATCTGGAGCCATGGGCGGACGGCGGTCATCGATCGCTACTCGCGCCAGTTCGGACCTTGGGAGAAGGAGTGGCCCAAGCTCGAGCGCCACGTGGCCTCGCGCGTGCCGGGCGGGGCGGTGTTCTTGGCGCCGAGTGTCGAACATGTGCCCCCCGTTCTCGTCCACCACGTGGAACTCACGCGGGCGCTCCAGGAGACGGTCATTCTTCTCACCGTCGTCGATGCCCCCGTTCCCGAGGTCGCCGGGGCCGATCGGTCGCAGGTCGAGCAGCTCACCGACGGCTTCTGGAGGATCACCGTCCACTTCGGCTACATGGAGCAGCCCTTGCTCATCCCCCTCCTCCGGCAACTTGCCGTGGAGCACCGAATCCCTTTCGACGTCGACACTGCGACGTTCTTCATCGGCCACTCGACGATCATCGCCGACGAGGGGGGGCGGCTGTCCCACATTCCCGAGGCGATCTTTGCCTACCTCAAGCGGAATGCCGTCCAAGAGGAGCGCCGCTATCAGGTGCCGGCCGATCAGGTGATGGAGATCGGCGAGCAGATCTCGCTGTAACCCACGCCCCACGCCCCGCATGGCTCAGCGGGGCGTGGCGACGTAAACTCCAGGGTGGAGTTTCCCATGCGCCGAACCATTTCAAAGCTGCCGGTGCGACGACCGAGAATGACGTTGGCCGCGGTGGCGATCGTCGCCCTGGTGGCGGCGGTCGGGGGGGCACGCGGCGAGGAGCCCGAGTCGGCCGCCGCCGATCACGCGTTCTTCGAGGCGCGCATCCGCCCCCTCCTCCATGAGCATTGCCTGGAGTGCCATGCAGCAGCAGCCGAGGGGGGATTGCGGCTCGACTCGCACGCCGCGCTGCTTGCCGGGGGGGATTCGGGGCCGGCGGCGGTCCCTGGCCACCCGGCGGAGAGCCTGCTCCTCAAGGCCGTCCACTACGCCGACGCGGCGCTCCAGATGCCCCCTGCCGGCAGGCTCGCCCCCGCCCAGATCGAGTTGCTCGAGGAGTGGGTGCGGCGTGGGCTCCCCTGGCCGGGTGCGGAGGGGGAGCCCGTGGCCGCCGTCCGCCGGGCAGGGTTCACGATCAGTGCGGAAGACCGGGCCCGCTGGGCCTATCGGCCCGTCGTCAGGCCCGCCGTACCGACGACCGGAGCGGGAGTTGGCCAGGGGAGGGGAGCCATCGACGCGCTCTTGATCGCCCGGATGGCGGCGACCGGCATCAGCCCCAATCCCCCCGCGACGCCACGCGAGCAGGTACGGCGGGTGTGGTTCGACACGGTCGGCCTGCCGCCACCTCTGGAGGTGGTCGAGGTCTTCGAGCGCGATCCTTCCGATGCCGCCTGGGAGGCGATGGTCGAGAAACTCTTGGCGATGCCTGCCTACGGCGAGCGGCAAGCGCGGCACTGGCTCGACGTCGTTCGCTACGCCCAGACCAACGGCTATGAGCGCGACGACGAGAAGCCCTACGCCTGGCGCTATCGCGACTGGGTGATCGGCGCGATCAACAGCGACATCCCTTTCGACCGATTCATCCGCGAACAGATCGCCGGTGATCTCCTCGAGCCGCGCACCGACTCCGCCGTCATCGCCTCCGGGTTCTGGCATCTCGGGACCTGGGACGACGAGCCGGACGACCTCCGCCTCGCCCGATACGACGAGCTCGACGACGCCCTCTCCACGATCGGTCAGGCGTTCCTCGGCACGACGCTCGGCTGTGCCCGCTGCCACGACCACAAGTTCGATCCGTTGTCGCAGGCCGATTACTACAGCCTCATCGGCATGATCCGGGGGGTGCGGCGCTACGAACGCGCGATGCTCCCCCCGAAGCCCGACGCGGCGATGTTCCTGCCGATCGCCGCCGGGGAGGAGTGGGCGCTGTCGGCCCGCGAGGCCGAGGCCGCCACGGAGCCCTGCCACATCCTCATTCGCGGCAACCCCGCCACGCCCGGGGCGGTCGTTTCTCCCGGCCTCCCCGAACTTTTCAGAAGCGGGGCCGCAGCTCCCTCCGGCCTCGAGGGGCGGCGGGCGCTTGCCGAGTGGATCGCGAGCCCCGCCAATCCCCTCACGGCCCGCGTCGCCGCCAATCGGCTCTGGCAGCACAGCTTCGGTCGGGGGCTCGTCGCCACGCCGAATGATTTCGGCGCCGCCGGCCTCGCGGCCAGCCACCCGGACTTGCTCGATTGGCTCGCCGCCGAACTCGTCGACTCCGGCTGGAGCCTCAAAGCCCTCCACCGCACGATCCTCCGATCGCGGGCCTATCGGATGTCATCGCGGGCCGATCGGCCGGAGTGCCTCGCTGCCGATGAGCCGAATGCGCTCCTCTGGCGGCAGAACCGGCGCCGGCTCGAGGCGGAGGTTATCCGCGATGCCTTCTTGGCCGCCGCCGACTCGATCAATCCGGCGGTCGGCGGCCGTGGCTTCTTCATGCAGGTCGGGCCCGATTCGCTCTCCGGCCAGTCGCGGCCCGGCCTCGGCTGGGAGATCTCACATCCGCGGGAACAGGACCGGCGCAGCATCTACGGCTTCGTCAAACGCACGCTCCTCGTGCCGGAGCTCGAAGCCCTCGATTACACCAATACGACGAGTCCCGTCGGCGAGCGTGCCGTAACCACCGTCGCCCCGCAGGCGCTCCTCATGGTCAACGGTGACTTCGCCCGCGGCCGTGCCCTCGCCCTTGCCGAGCGCGTCGCGACGGAGATCGGGCCGATCGCACCCGAGGGGAATGACGAGGCGTTCGTCCGTCGTCTCTTCGAGCGGGCGCTGTCGCGGCGGCCGTCGTCGGAGGAGGCTGCGGTGGCCCTCGGCTATCTCGGCCGGCAGGCATCGATCTGGGCGTCCCGGACCGACGCGATTGAGCTTCGCCCCCTCGTCCCTCGGGCCCTCCAGGAGGGCTACCGGAGGATCCTCCGCCCCGAGCAGATCCTCGAGATCAGCCCGGCGGCAGGGTGGAGCGTGGGAGGGGGTGTGTGGGGGGGAAGCTACGAGGGGATCGTCAATGCCGACCCCGCCACCGGTCCGTTCGCGCTGTTCGGTGGCGATCCGTCGGTCGTGCCGCCGGCCGGATTCGTGCCCGGGATGCAGTTCCGTGACGGCGTCATCGAGGCCGAGCTGTTCGTGCGCGACGCGGCCGACCTGGTCGCGCTCATCTTCGCCGGTGTCCGTGCCGGCGAGCCGACGGCAGAGCGCTCCACCGGCTACGAACTCGTCCTCGTGCCCGAGGACGGTGTCGTCGAACTGCGGCGTGTGAATCCCGATGGGGTGGCGGTGCTTGCGTCGGTGAAGCATCCGATCCGGACCGACGCCTGGAGTCGACTGCGGCTCGAGCGGCGCGGGGGGGATTTGAGAGCGTGGCTCGCCGAAGGAGCGTCGCCGCTGCCGGCCGTGCCGTTGCTCGAGGCCGTCGATCGAGCGCCGCTCGACCGTCCGGGAAGCGTCGGTGTGAGGACGCTCGGGGCTGGCACGACCGCCCGCCAGTTCGTCCTCCATCCCGACGGTGGCGAGCCCTTCCGCGTCGATCCGTCCGTTCCTCCGGGCCTCGACGAGGCCCGACGCCGTGCTCGCCGCGATCTCGCCCTCCTCGTCCTCAATCTCAACGAGTTCGTCACCGTCGACTGAAGCGGAGCCCCGAGCCGATGGATGATCGCACAGCCCCTCCTGGCCCCGGCGGACCCCGCCGCCGGTTCCTCCTCGACGCCGGTGCCGGCTTCACGGGCCTCGCGCTCACGGGCCTCCTCGAGAAGGATGGATTTTTCGCGTCGGCCGCCGGCCCGGCCGACAGCCGACCGCTCGCGCCGAAGCCGGCCCATCGTAAGGGGGCGAAGGCCTGCATTTTTCTCTACATGTATGGCGGTCCGTCGCAGATGGACCTCTTCGACTACAAGCCCGAGCTCCAGAAGCGCGACGGGCAGGAGATCGAACTCGAGATCCGCCGCCGCTCGCTTCAGAAGCAGACGCTCCTCGGATCGAAGCGGACCTTTCGCCAGCATGGGCAATCGGGTCTGTGGATCTCCGACGCCCTCCCCAAGCTCGCCGCACATGCCGACGAGTTGGCCGTCGTGAAGAGTCTGTGGTCCGATTCCTTCGCCCACGGATCGGCGAATCTGCAGATGAACACCGGCAGGATCCTCCAGGGGCATCCCGCCCTGGGGAGCTGGCTCTCCTACGGCCTGGGGAGCGAGAACGACAACCTTCCCGGCTTCGTCGTCATGCTCGACCCGCGCGGCGGGCCAATCCCCGGCGCCGCCAACTGGGCGGCCGGGTACATGCCATCGGCCTATCAGGGGACGGTGTTCCGCTCGGCCGGCGAGGCGATCCCGGCGCTCGATCCGCCGGCCGGGGTGACCCGGGGGATGCAGCGTGACGGCGTCGACACGCTCGCCGCACTCAACCGGATCCATGCCGACGCCCGCACCGCTACCGGCGATCTCGAGGCCCGCGTGGCTGCCTACGAACTCGGCTTTCAACTCCAGTCCAGCGGCCCGGAGCTGTTGGACCTCTCCGACGAGAGTCCGGCGACACTCGCCGCCTACGGGCTGTTCGAGAAGAAGGGGGCCCATCCGCTCTCGCTCGGGCCCGCCCCGTTCGGGCGGCAGTGCCTCGTCGCCCGGCGGCTCGTCGAGCGTGGTGTCCGCTTCGTGCAGATCTATTCCGGCGGCGGGCATCAGCAGCAGAATTGGGACGCCCACAACGGCGTCGAGGAGAATCTCGTCATCCATGGCCCAGAGATCGACCAGCCGATCGCGGCGCTCCTTGCCGACCTCAAGGCCCGCGGGCTTCTCGATGAGACGCTCGTCGTCTGGGGAGGGGAGTTCGGCCGCCAACCGGTGGGGCAGGGGGCCAACGGCGGCCGCGACCACAACCCGAAAGGCTTCACCTCCTTTCTGGCTGGGGGTGGCGTGAAGGGGGGGACGAGCTACGGCGAGACCGACGACCTCGGCCATGAAGCCGTCATCGACCGGCACCATGTCCGCGATCTCCACGCCACGATCCTGCACCTCATGGGGCTCGACCCCGAGCGGCTCACCTACTTTTACGGTGGGCTCGATCAAAAACTCACCGGCGTCCAACCAGCCCGACCGATCCAGGGAATCCTCGCATGACCCCGAGCCCGTCCACGCCCCTCGCCCCGAGCCGCCGACTCCGCGTCGGCTGTGGCGAGTGGGGCTTCCGCGCGCTGCCGATGGCCGATCACTTCCGGATGGCCGAGGAGTTCGGCTTCCGTGAGCTCGAGTTCGGCATCGGAGGGGGCCAGCCGGGCCGCCTCCCCGAAGCCCCCTCACCGGCCGACATCGCCGCGTTCCGGGCGCTGGTCACGTCCAGCGGCATCGCGACCCCCGGCTGCTGCATCGAGAACGACTTCTCCGCCGGTGGGCCCGAGGAGGTGGCAGCGGCGGTCGTGAAGGCGATCCGGCAGTCACGGGCGGCGGCCGAGTGTGGCGCCAGGCAGGTGCGGTATTTTGCCGGCTTCACCCCGTGGGCTGCCATGGAGGACGCCCGCTACGCGCGGATGGTCGATGCGCTGATGGCCTGCGACCGGGAACTCGAACGTCTCGGTCTTTCGATGGCGATCGAGACCCACGGCGCGATCGACCACCGCCCCGACGGCTCGGCGGTCCACATCCACACCGTCACGACCCACCCCGCCGGCCTCCGCCGGCTCCTCGCCGATCTCCCGGCGAGGATCGGCTTCAACTTCGACCCCGGCAATCTCCGCGCGGCCGATCCGGCCGACCGTTCCTGTGCCGTCGATCTCCTCCGTGGCCGGATTACGTACTGCCATCTGAAGGACTGGGCCCGGGACGGGGAGGGCTGGCGGGCCGCCGCCGTGGGCGACGTCGCTGACGGCATCGACTGGGCTGATCTCCTCACCCGCACCGGCTACGAAGGCACGTATCTTGTCGAATACGAGCCGCTCCACGACACCCGCGACGGCATCCGCCGCAGTCTCGACGCGCTCCGAGCGGCGGGCTTTGCGTTGGACTTCTGATCGGCGTCACCATCCATCCATCGCTCCATCGAGACGGTCGAGGAAAACTCCATGATGCAATCGATGATGCGATTCGCCTGGCTTTCGCCGTTCCTGTCGGCGTTGGTCGGGGGAACTCTGCTGGCGGCTGATCCACCGCAAGCAACGCTCCCTGACGCCCACGGTGGCGGGCAAATTGCCGCGGAGCGGCTCGAACTGCAATCGCCAGGCGGCGATCGCGTGGCCTTTGCCGACCTCCTCGGAGTCGATGGCCGGGCGGTCTGCTTTGCCTTCCTCCATCCCACCTGTCCGCTCGCCCAGGACTACGCGCCGGTGCTCGGGCAACTCGCGGAGGAGTTCGCTGACGAAGGGATCCGCTTCGTCGGCGTGGTCTGTGAGGTCGACGCCCCCGAGGAGATCGAGGCCTATCGCCGCGACTTCAAGATCCCGTTTCCGATCGATCTCGACAGGGAATTCCGGCTAGCCGAGGCGCTCGATGTGAGCGTCACCCCCGAGGTGGTCCTCATCGATGGCGAGAGGCGCGTGCGGTATGCCGGCCGGATCGACGACCGCTACAAGATCCGCGGCGTGATGTCGCCGGGGACACCCGATCCTGAACTGCGCGAGGCGATCGTCGACCTCATCACCGGCCGCCCGATCCGTGAGCCCCGCACCGAGGCCGTGGGGTGCCCGATCGATCGGCCGGAGCGGCCGGTGCCCGATCCCTCATCAAGTGAATCGCACGCCGTGACCTACTATCACGACGTGCTGCCGTTTCTCCATGGCCATTGTCAGCAATGCCACAGCCCGGGGCAGGCCGGCCCGTTCAGCCTCCTTTCCTATGACGACGCGGTCGATTGGATCGACGTCGGGCTCGAGGAGATCGAGGCCCGTCGGATGCCGCCGGCGCAGATCGAAAGCGACTACGATTTCTCCGGCCCGAAGGCTCCGACGGCCGCCGAGATCGCGATGCTGCGGGCCTGGGTGGAGGCGGGAAAGCCGGAGGGAGACGCTCCTGACACGCCTCCCCTCGAGCCGCTGCCCGACTACGCGGCTTTTGAGGAGGATCTCGGTCCCCCCGACATCATCCTCGAGCAGCCCGAGCCGACGCAGCTTGGCGCCCATGGCAACGATGTCTACCGCAACATCATCTTTCCGCTCGCTCGGCCCGAGGATCTGCGGCTCCGCGCGATCCAGCTTCTCCCTGGCAATCGGAAGATCGTGCACCATGCTCTGGTCGGGCACCTGCCGCGCGAGACGGTGAACGAAGCGGTGCGTGAGCACGGCGGGCGAGAAGGCTTCAGTCACCCGGACGATTCCGCCGGGGGCTTCCAGGATCCACACGGCATCGGCTTTCGGGTGCCGCCGATCCGCAGCGATGGCCAGCCGCGAGCCTCGTTCGTCGGTGGCTACGTGCCGGGGGTGCGGGCGTTGGTCGCACCCGCTGATGCGGGCGTCGTGATCCCGGCAGGCTGCGACGTCACGGTGCAGTTCCACTACGTGCGGACCGGCAAGTTGGAGACCGATTCGAGTCGGGTCGGCATCTGGCTCGAAAAGCAGCCGCCGCGCAACGTAATGAACATGATTTACCTCTCCGGCGATTTCGCGGTGGT
>CAJBCV010000420.1 GCA_903951635.1 uncultured Planctomycetaceae bacterium | reverse complement strand
TTTACGAGTGCCCTTCGCGACTGGCTCCCCGCCTTCACGCTCCTCGAGGCCGCACCGAGTCGGCCCGCTCGGGAGCCGGTGTCACTTGCCGATCTCACGCTTCTGGCCGATTGCTTCTACGGCCCCTACGAGCAGGGCCCCGGCGCCGAGGCCTTGCTCGTGGGGGCCCGCGGTGTCATGGAAAATCCCGCGGCCGCGTGGGGCCGCGCCGAGGAAGAGGCCCACGACGCCGCACGCCGCTTGAAGTCCCTCGGCTATCGGCTCGCCGACTTAGCCGACCGCTCCCTCCTCCACGCCCTCGCCCGCCGCCTCTGGCCCCTCCGCGAAGAATGCACGCTCCTCCTCCACCACGCCGACAACGAGCTTCGCGCCGCACGCGGTGAATCGCCCCTCCCCGACCACGATCATCTCCCCGGGACGTTCCGCGGCGGATTTCTCGCCGCGCTCCAGGACATCGTTCCGGTGCCATGGGCACAGCCTCGACCGAGCGCGGCGACGTTCACGATCCGTCCGGCTCGCCCCGAAGACCGTTCGGCGGCGTATCGCGTCTGCCTCGAGACCGGCGACGAAGGCCGCGACGGCACGCCCTACTACCGCGACGATCCCGACGCCCTGCCGAGGATCTTCGTGGGCCCGTACGTCGCCTTCGCCCCCGACCTCGCCTGGGTCGTGGAAGACGCCGAGGGGGTCTGCGGCTACTGCCTCGGCGTCGCCGATTCCGCGGCGTTCTATGACGCTTTCGAGCGCCACTGGCGCCCCGAGCTCGTGGCCCGATTCCCGGCGCCGATCGGCGACCCGGCGACCTGGACCAGGGCCCAGCAGATCCATCATCTCTACCACCATCCCGATCACCTCATCCCCGGCCCCCCGGGCCACTACCCCGCCCACGTCCACATCGATCTTCTGCCACGGGCCCAGAGGCGGGGCTTGGGCAAGAAGATGATGGGGATTCTCCTCGACGACCTGCGCCGGCGTGGTCTCCCCGGCGTCCACCTCGGCGTCGGCACGGGCAACGGCCGCGCTCAAACCTTCTACCGGAAGCTCGGCTTTACGGAGCTGTGCCGCGTCGGCGGCGCCGATGGCTGCACCTTCATGGGGCTGCGGCTCGAGGTCCCGCCCACGGCCAGCGTGGAGCGATTCACACCATGACCGCTCCCACGATCTCCCCAGCCTCTTCGCCGCTTCGCCACTTCGCCGAGCGGGTGACGGCGCTTGCCGACGCGCCGATCCCGGCCGCGATCCGTGCCGGGGTCGTGGCGGTCGTGCCCCTGACGATCGTCGGCGGCCTGTTCATGCTCCTCGCCCATCCGCCGCTGCCGGCGTTCGAGACCGCGATCGCCCCCTGGGCCCCGCTCCTCGAGATCCCCGTTACCGCCACCTTCGGACTCCTCGCGCTCTTCGTCGCCCTCGCCGTCGCCCACGATCTCGGCGGCCGCCGCAGCCAAGACCGGCTGTCGAGTGTCGTCCTCGCTGGCGTGTCGTTTCTCTTGGTCTCCCTCGACCCGGCCACCGCCTCCCTTCGCATGGAGGCACTCGGGTCGGCGGGGATCCTCACGGCGATCCTCGTCGCCGTCATCGCCGTCGAGGTGCAGGCCTTCATGGCGCGGAAGGGGGCGGTGATCCGGATGCCGGGGGAGGTGCCCCAGATCGTCGCCGAGTCGTTCGCGGCACTGATTCCGCTGGCGGTGCTCCTAACGGGCTTCTGGCTCGTGCGGTTTGTCCTCGGCTTCGATCTCACCGACGGACTCCGCCGCCTCTTCCAGCCCCTCGTCTTCGCCCTCGACACGCTTCCCGGGATCGTCGTCTACGCCTTCCTTGTCACGGCCCTGTGGAGCTTCGGCGTCAACGGCGACAACGCCCTCGACACGGTCGTCGCCCCCGTCTTCCTCCACTATCTCGCCACGAACGCCGAGGCCTGGGATTCCGGGCACACCGCACCCCATACCACGGCGCTGGGATTCTTCACGACCTTCGTCAACGTCGGCGGCACCGGGGCGACGATCAGCCTGGCGCTGCTGCTCCTCAACTCGCGCGACCCGGTCGCTCGCAAGGTGGCAAGGCTCTCGCTCCCCGCGCAGCTCTTCCAGATCAACGAGCCGCTCTTCTTCGGCCTGCCGATCGTCTTGAATCCGCGCCTCATGGTCCCCTACGTCCTCAATGCCGTCCTCCTCACGACGACGAGTTGGCTCCTCATGGAATGGGAGTTCATCGGCCGGCCCGTCGTCGGCATCCCCTGGACGACGCCCCCGGTCATCGGCCACTGGCTCGTCACCGGCGGCGACTGGCGCGCGGCGGTGTGGGGGATCATTTCGATCGTTCTCTCCATGGCCGTATGGTGGCCCTTCGCCCGCGCCTACGAGCGTCGCCGC
>CAJBCV010000419.1 GCA_903951635.1 uncultured Planctomycetaceae bacterium | reverse complement strand
CTTCGCGGCGGATGCGCAGTTTCCAAAGCTCGTCTGGTTTGGCCTCGCGCCGTCGGTGGCTCGGCATCCGGATGCGGCGGTGGCCCTCGCCGGCACCGCGGCGCTGCCACAGCTGCGCCGCAACCTCGCCCGTTGGGTGGCGGGCCGTGTCGACGAGCGTCCCGACCTCGTGGCGACGCTCCTCAAGGCCGCCGTCGACGGGGATCCGGCGCGGCGGCGCGATCTCGTCACCGGCTTGGCCGACGGCCTCCGCGGCTGGCGGCAGGCCTCCCCGCCGGCCGGCTACGGGGAGATGTCGGCGGCGCTTGCGGCCTCCGCCGACGAGGCCACCGTCCAGGCCGTCCGCGAGCTCGACGTTCTCTTCGGCGAGGGACGGGGCATGGAGACGGTTCGGCAGGTGGCCCTCGATGGCTCGGCCGCGCCCGAGGCCCGTCGCCAGGCGGTGCGAACGCTCGTGGCCACGGTGCCCGAGGATGGCGCCACGCTCCTTCAGGGGCTCCTTGGCGACCGTCCCGTGATCGCCGAGGCGCTTGCGGGCCTGGCCCGGTATGACCATCCCGACACGCCGGCCAAGGCCCTCGGGCCCGCCGGGATCTATTCCCCGGCCGACCGCTCGGCGCTGGTCGATCTCCTCGCCTCCCGTCCGGCCTACGCCGCGAAACTCCTCGATGCAGTCGAGGGGGGGCAGATCCGGGCCGAGGAGATCTCCGCCTTCCATGCCCGGCAGATCGCCGATTTCGGCGACGCGGCACTCGCGGAGCGGCTCGGGAAGCTGTGGGGGCAAGTGCGCGTCAGCGCGGCTGACAAGAAGGAACTCATCGAGCGCTGGCGGCAGGATCTCTCGGCCGAGGTGGTGGCGGCGGCCGACCGCGGGCATGGCCGGGCGCTGTTTGCCAGGGACTGCGCGAGCTGCCACGTGTTGTTTGGCGAAGGGCGGAAGCTCGGCCCCGACCTCACCGGCTCCAATCGCAAAAACCTCGACTATCTCCTCGAAAACGTCATCGATCCCGGCGCCAGCGTCGGCGCCGACTTCCGGGCGGTGTCGTTCGTCCTCGCCGACGGCCGGGCGATCACCGGCGTGATCAGCGCCGCCGACGACCGGACGCTCACCGTCCAGACCGCCCAGGCGCCGATCGTCCTCGACCGCCACGACATCGCCGAGCAGGTGGTGCAGCAGCAGTCACTCATGCCCGAAGGTCTGCTCTCGAAGCTCTCGGACGACGACGTCCGCGACCTCGTCGCCTACCTGACGTCGGCTGATCAGGTACCGTTGCCGGCCGGTGAAACGGCCGCCACCGCGCGTTGACCCCTGGTCGCATGAGCCCCTTCCGATGAGACGTGGGATGAGGAGACCGACCCGTGCCCCTGGCCTCCGCCTCGGGCGACGCGCGTTTCTCGACCTCTCCGTCGGCGGCGGGATCGGCGGGGGCTTGAGCCTGTCGCTCGGCGGCCTTCTCCGGGCCCGCGTCGCCGGGGCCGAGGTGACGGCCGCGCGGCCGATCCGTGCCTGCATCCTCCTGTTCTGGTACGGCGGCCCGAGCCATCTCGACACTTTCGACATGAAGCCGTCGGCTCCTGCCGACATCCGTGGGGAGTTTGCCGCCATCGCCACCGCGGTTCCCGGCGTGCAGATCTGTGAGCATCTGCCTGGGCTTGCCCGGGTGATGGACAAGATCGCGATCGTGCGGAGCATGCACCACGAGGCGAATCTCCACGATTCGGCGTCGATCCATGCCCTCACCGGCAGGCCCCTCGAGGGACCGGATCGGGAGTTGTTCGTACCGACGCGGCAGTTCTATCCCTCCCATGGAAGCGTCGTCTCGGCGCTCAATCCGGCTCCGGTCGGTGAGGTGGCGTTCGCGTCGCTGCCGCATGTGTTTCGAAACGTTCATCCCGTTCCCTGTCAGG
The DNA here is from genome assembly GCA_903951635.1 of uncultured Planctomycetaceae bacterium. GTDB lineage: Bacteria > Planctomycetota > Planctomycetia > Pirellulales > UBA1268 > QWOP01. The sequence goes on along the minus strand of CAJBCV010000419.1, from coordinate 12,543 downwards.
GGGCCGGCTTCCTCGGCGCGGCGCACGATCCGCTCCTCGTCGACGTCGATCCGGTGGCGCGGACGTATCCCGTCGATGCCCTCCTGCCGCGGCAGGGCTCGGACGCCGTCCGCCGCGCCGGCCGCCTCGGCCTCCTTTCGGCCCTCGATGACGCCACCGGCGCGGTGCCCGGGGTGAATCCCTTCGCTGCCTTCACCGATCGGGCCTGTCGCCTCCTCGAATCGGAGGCGATTCGCGAGGCGCTCGATGTCTCGCGCGAGCCGGCGCATGTCCGCGAGGCCTACGGCTTCACGGCTGATCCTCTGCCTGCCGGTGAGGTCAACGGCGGTGGCGGCGAGATGGGGGTAGCGCGGCAGATGCGCGGCCAGAATCTCCTCGTCGCCCGGCGCCTTGTCGAGGCGGGGGTGCCGTTCGTGAACGTCTACGACTACCGCCAGCAGGGGCAAAACTGGGACGCCCACGCCAAGTGCGCGAGCCAGCACAAAAACCATCTCCTCCCGATCGCCGACCGGTCGCTCGCCGCGCTGATTGCCGATCTCGACGAGCGTGGCCTCCTCGAATCGACGCTCGTCGTGGCGATGGGGGAGTTTGGAAGAACGCCGAAGATCAATTCCGGCGCCGGCCGCGACCATTGGCCCCATTGCTATTCGTTGCTCTTGGCCGGCGGCGGGATCCAGGGGGGCGCGATCCATGGGCAGAGCGATCGGATCGGGGCCCATCCCGTGGCCGATCCGGTCACGCCCGGGGATCTCGCCGCGACCATCTACTGGCGGTTTGGAATCGACCCCGCCCGGGAGATCCACGACCCACTCGGCCGGCCGCATCGCATCGCCACCGGCTCTCCTGTCCGGGCGATCTTCTAAAGCGGGTGCGTGTGGGGGCAGACGCCCCGGCGCCAGACTCGCTCCCCGGCCCTCCTCACCCCCGCGCCGGCGGGAGGAGAAACGGCGCCCGGTACTCGAGCCGCTCGAGATCGCGGGCCGGGCCAGCGGTGAGCACAGGCCCGCTGTCGGCAGCGAGCGCCGCGGCACTCGTCTCCTTCCCGGCGATCGTCTCGACCCACTCTCCGCAGTGGATCGTGCCGTCGGCTGGCTCGCAGCCATTGGCCGCGAGCATCCGGCGGACGCGGTCGACGAGTTTCGCCGCGTCGTCCTTCGGCTGCCGGGCGTCGATTCGGGCGACGATCTCTTCGGGCGCGAGTTCCGTGCCGAGCCGATACGAGATGTTGCCAAGGTGGCACAGCGCCGTCGACTGCACCCCTTCGCCGATCTCGGCGGCGAGGAGCCGCGGATCGTGGGCCCTCACCGCAGCGAGGAAGTTGGCGACATGCTTTTCGAAGTGGTTTCCCTCGCCGGGAAGAGTCTTCACCGGCATGCCTGCAGGGTCGAGGACGATCACCTCCGGGCTGTGCGCCTTCCAGACGACGCTTCCCTCGGTGCCGTGGATCTGCACGCCCATCCCCAGCCCATCGATCTCGGCGACCTCTTTGAGATTGCGGATCTCGGTGACGAGGGTCACGTCGGGGAAGAGCGTCAGGCTCGTCTGCGTATGCGGTGTCTCGGCGGCGTCGGCGTAGCCTGCGCGGGTGCCGAAGGAGAGCGTCGCCGAACCGGGGCCCGAGAGATCGAGCAGGTTCCGGGCGGCGTCGAGAAAGTGGATTCCGTTGTTGCCGAGATCGCCGTCGCCCGTCGCCCAAAACCAGTGCCAGTCGTAGTGAAACTGCGGCCGCGAAAGTGACGCGAGGGGCGCGGGGCCACAGAAGAGGTCGTAGTTCACCCCCGGGGGTGGCTGGAAGGCGCCTGGGCCGCCGATCGGCGCCCGGTGGCCCGTGTAGAGCATCCGGGCGAGCGTCGGCTTGCCGATGCCGCCGGCGGCAAGGAAGGCACGCGTGTCGCGGAGACAGGGAAGCGAGCGGGCCTGGGTGCCCCCTTGGCAGACGCGCCCCGTGCGGGCGGCCGTCGCCGCCAGCCGCTGTCCTTCCTCGATCGAATGGCAGACTGGCTTCTCGACATAGGCGTCCTTCCCGGCCTCCATCGCCAGAATCGCGGCCAGGGCATGCCAGTGGTTCGGCGTGGCGACGGTGACGGCGTCGAGGGACGCGTCGTCGAGCGGCGTGCGGAGGTCGGAGGCGACGCGTGGCCGCGACGTCTGTTTGAGGGCGATCTGGTCGGCGAGCTTTTCGGCGCGGCTGCGATCGGGATCGCAAACCCAGCTCACGGAGGCGCCGTGCCGGGCATTGAGCAGTTCCTCGGCATGGGCCGGCCCGCGGATCCCACAGCCGAGGATCGCGATGGCGACTCGCTCGAGCGGGGAGGACGCGGCCAGAGCGTCATCGGCCCGGGCCGAATGCCACCATCCCCCCTGCCCCGCGAGCACCGAAGCGGCACCGACGGCGACAGCCTTCCGCCTGGTGAACCGTGTCCCTCGCATCGAGTGCCCCCTGTCGCTGCGGCGCCCGTGGGCGTCGCCGTCTTCCTCAGCCCATCAGTTCTTCGATCGGCTTGCCGTGGTCGACAACCGGTGTCGGGCGGCCGTTGAGATCGTCGATCGTCACCCGTGGGGCGTCGATGCCGAGGTGGTGGTAGATCGTCGCCAGGAAGTCGCCGGCCGTGCAGCGGCGTTCGGTGACATCCTCCCCCTTGCGATCGGTGGCCCCGATCACGCGGCCGGTCTCGATGCCGCCGCCGGCCCAGATGTTGGAATAGGCCCGCGGCCAATGGTCGCGGCCCGGCTGCTTCGTGCCGGCAGGAGCGCTCGCTGCCCCTTCGCCGGTGCTCGGCGAATACTCGATCCGCGGCGTGCGCCCGAACTCACCGGTGACGACGACGAGCACGCGCTGGTCGAGGCCACGCTCGTAGATGTCTTCGATGAGCGCCGTCACCGATTGGTCGTACGCATCGGCCCGGTAGCGGAGGGCATCGAAGATGTGATGGTTGACGGCATGGTCGTCCCAGTTGCCGACCCGGCCACACAGGGGGCCGGCGAGCTGCGTGGTGACGATGTCGACCCCCGCTTCGACGAGGCGGCGGCACATGAGGAGTTGCTGGCCCCAGGCGTTGCGGCCGTAGCGGTCGCGGGTCGCCTCGTCCTCGCGCGAGAGGTCGAAGGCCTCCTTCGTGCGGGGGTTGGTGAGGAGCGTCATCGCCTGGGTCTCGAATTGATCGAGGGCCTGGAAGTCGGACTGCTTGTCGATGGCACGCTCGAGGGAATCGAATTGCCTTCGGAGGGCAACGCGGCGGTCGAGCCGGGCGCCGTCGCGGCCGCTGGCGGTGCCGATGTGGGGCACGGTGAAGTTCGGCTGATTCGGGTCGCCGGAGACGACGAACGGCTGGTAGGCATCGCCGAGGTAGGCCGGCCCGTTGTATTCCAGCGGCGGACTGACGCCGACGTAGCGGGGAAGTGGGTTGTCGCGCGGCCCCTCCTTGGCGCGGAGGTAGTTGGCCACCGTCATCCAGTCGGGGAACTTCGGCTTTGGCTTGTCGCGGGTGTCGGGATCGCCGGAGAGCATCTGCATCGATCCAGCCGGATGGCCGCCGGCCGTCTGCTGCATCGAGCGCAAGACGGTGAACTTGTCGGCGATCCGCGCCTGCCGGGGGAGGAGTTCCGTGAATTGCACCCCGGGGATCTTCGTCTGGATCGTCTGGAACGGGCCGCGGTACTCGCTTGTGAGGTCGGGCTTGGGATCGTAGGTGTCGAGGTGGGAAGCGCCGCCGGGGAGCCAGACCATGATCACGGCCGTCGGCTGCTTGCCCGCGGCCGGCGTCTCGGCCCTCGCCCGGAGGATGCCGGGGAGCGAGAGCCCGCCCAGACCGGCCATGCCGATGCGGAGCAACTCGCGACGCCCCAGCGCGCTTGCGTGCGGCAGGGGCAAACGCCCGAACGGACCGGGGCAGTTGGCAGGAAACAGGCTCATGGCGTGGCCTCCTTGGCAGCGGGGGTCACCCGCACATGAATCGGCGTCGAGACGAGGATTTCGGCGATATCGACGGGGGCTGGGGGCGTGGCTTGGCCGGCCGTCACCGGGACGTACTTCGTCACGGCGCTGGCGACGAGCGCGAAGGCGTGGTCGCCCGGGGGGATCTTGAGCTTGGCAAGATCGATGGCGAGCGGCTTCGGGGCTGCGACGTCGAACTCGAAGCCGGGGATCTGATCGAAGCCTGGCCCGACGACGCGCATCTGGAGCGTGGCGCCCTGCACCTCGGCCCGCTTGACGAGCTCGAGAGGCACTTCGATTGTGGTCCCTTCGACAGCCTCGAGCGGCGCCGACGTCGTCGCCCCACCGCCGGTCATGCGGAGTGTGACGGGAGAAGGCTCGCTGCCACCGGCCGAGACGGCGGTGTCGGCAAGGAGCCGCGGGAAGGGAATCTCCGACCAGCCGTCACGGATCGGCCAGCATTGCCCGGCGAGCCGGCAGGGACGTTCGATCGCTTCGCCTTCGGTCGTCCCCCGGCCGGTGATCGAGACGCTGGCGAGGTTTCGCGGGGGGGAATCGGCCGCGGTGAAGAGGATCTGGCCGCGGGTGGCGCCGGCCGGAATCCGCAAACCGGTGGCGCTCACCCCGTCCGGCAGGCCGGTCACGGAAAGCTCGATCGGGCCGTCGAAGCCATCGCGGCGAATTGCCGCCACTTCGAGGCACACCGTCCCGCCGCCGCGGAGCGCCATCGGCTTGGAGAGGGCCGCCCGGTCGCCGTTGCGGAGTTCCATGTGGAGCGGCCAGCAAACGAGGGCAAAGTCGGGCCGGGCCTTACGGATCACGAGCCGGTAGATCGCCTGCGGCTCGTCGCGCGTGCCGCCGAAGAGATCGCGGATCTGGAGGCGGTGGGTGCCGGTCTCCTTGATCTCGAGCCGGCCGAGGCAGTCGGCCGAGCCGGCCTCGTAGGGAGGCCCGTCGTAGGAGTAGTGGTTCGTCGACGGTCTGATCGGGGCGGGAATGTCGGAGAGTTCCGCGACGTCCTCGAAGGCGGCGGGAGCACCGTCGGGCCCCGCCGGCAAGCGGCGCTGGACGACGACGGCGGGATTCGTCGGTGCCCCGATCCGTTCGGAGGCAACCTCGATCCACCACACCTCCCCCGCCGTGGCCTCGAACTCGAAGCTGTCGACGTCGGCCGCGGGGAAGAACCTTCCGCCGAGATCGAGCGGCAGGGTTACCTGCTGCGCCGCCTTCGGATCGGCGCCTTCGATCTCTTCCACGGCGGGCTTCGCCGGGAGGCCGACGGGGGGCCAGGAGAAGGCGAGCACCGGGGGGGCGGCCGCCTGCCGCTCCGGGAGCGGCGCGCCGGCGGGAAGCTCATGGGCGAGGAGCCGGTAGAAGCACTCGGGGCCCCCCTGGAACGAGAGGTCGTGGAGCTTGACGAGATACGTGGCGGTGGCCGGAGCGGTGAAGTCGAGGAGGCCACCGCGGCGCTCGGCGACGAGATCGGCGCCGGCGGCATCGGCGAGGATGAGGACGGGGCGGAGCTTCGACTCGATCCCCCGCGCGGCACAGTCGATGACGACGCGCTGTCCTTTCTGGAGCTCGAGGCGGTAGTGGTCGGCGGCTTGCGCGGTGGCCTGGGCATTGCAGACCATGCCGGGGGCGAGCGGAAAAGCCTGAGCCGGCGTCGTGTTGGGCTCGGTGCGGAGCGTCTCGGGGTGGGTGCCGATCGTGAACACGCGCGGCGACGAGACACCGAGCGCCGTCATCATCCGGGCGTCGTGGAGCCCCGCTGGCACGTCAGGGGCGATGGCCACGAGGAACCGATCCTTCTCCGGCTTTCCTTCGGCCGAGAGGACGGGCGTGGCCGTGATGCCGGGATGGGAGAAGTGGAGTTGCGGCGGGGCCGGCACGCCACCGGCCTCCCAGCCGTCAAGACTCTCCCCCGACACCTTCACCTCGACCGTCGTCGGCCCCGCCCCATCCCCTGGCTTCTGCGCTCCTGCCGGCACGAGCGTGAGCAGGCGGGGCAGTGGGAGGCAGACCGACTGAGCGCGGAGCCCGGCGGTGGAGACTACCGCCATCGACAGAGCGAGCGCGGCGACGCCGAACCAGCGGCTGACGAACCGGTGAGCGGGCAGTGGGCGGCGCATCGAAAGGCTCCTCGGTCGGGCGGGCAGTCCGCAGTGAAGGCTCAGTGATTGAAGAGAAACTCTTTGGCGTTGAGGAGCGCCCAGAGGAGATCCTCGAGGTTTTCGCGCCGCGCCTGGGGCTCGGGAAGCGGTTGACCGTCGGGCGACACGCGCGGCTCCGCGATCACCCCGAGGGCCATCGCCATCTCGTCGTCGGTGGGGAAGCGGGCGAACGCGGCGAGGAACACCTCGCGGATCTTTTCCGGATCGGCTCGCTCGTCCTTCGCGAGCCGGTCGGCGCGGCCGCCGTCAGCGGAGAGCTTTCCCTTGATGTCGGCCGCCGAGAGGAGGTGAAGGCTCTGCGAGAGGCTTGATGACTGCACCCGCTCGCACTCGCAGACGCTCTGGCCGTCGGGGCGACCGAAGACCTGGAGGAAGGGGGAGGAGCGGTTGTAGCTCGTGTCGGGGAGCGCGATCGCCCGCGTGCCGGCAGGAAGATTCGCGAACGTCGTGCTCGATCCGGTGACCGCATCGATCGAATCGAGGAGCACCTCGGCGGGAAGGCGGCGGGGGAGGAAGTGGGAGAAGTGCTGGAGATCGTCGGCGTTCGCCTCCAGCGGCACGGCGCTGGTCTGATACGTCCGCGAGAGGACGATCGCGCGGACGAGCGCTTTGAGATCGAACTTCGACTGCCGGAAGTGCTCGGCGAGGGCATCGAGGAGGGCCGGGTTCGTGGGGGGGTTGGTGTCGCGGAGATCGTCCTCCGGCTCGACGAGGCCCCGGCCGAGAAAGTGCTTCCAGTAGCGGTTGACCAGCGCCCGGGCGAAGAACGGGTTGTCGGGGCGGACGAGCCAATCAGCCAACCGGAGCCGAGGATCCTCGTCGGCGGGGATTGGCCCCTCCGGATTGCCGAGGGCCGAGGGCGACACCTTGGCGCTCGTCTTCGGGTTCACCGCCGCTGCGACGCCGCGCTTGTGGAAGATGAGATCCTCGCCGCGGGTCGATGTCGAACGCCGGCCGACCTGACTGAAGTAGGCGGCGAGGCCGTGGTAGTCGTCCTGGCTCCAGCGCTCGAAGGGATGGTGGTGGCACTGGGCGCACCCGATCCGCACGCCGAGGAACAGCTGCGCCACGTCCTCGATCTGGTCCTTCGGCTCCTTGACGCGCTTGTACCAGGCGACGGGGGGATTCTCGACGATCGTGCCGGTGGCGGCGAGGAGTTCGCGGACGAAGCGGTCGTACGGCTTGTTCGCCAGGAGGCTGTCACGCACCCAGGAGTGGAAGGCGAAGTTCGAGACCGTGTCGCTCGCGTCGTCGCGCCGGTTTTTCAACAGCGCCGTCCACTTGTTGGCAAACCAGTCGGCATAGCCGGGGCTCGCCAGGAGGCGGTCGACGAGTCGCTCGCGCTTGTCAGGGGCGGCGTCGGCGAGGAAGGCCTCGGCTTCGGCAGCGGTGGGGATCGAGCCGGTGACGTCGAGCGACACCCGGCGGAGAAACGTGGCGTCGTCACACTCCGCCGAGAGCGGCACGCCGACGGCTCGGCAACGCTCGAAGACATGCTCGTCGATGAAGTTTCTGGCCGTCGGCAGATCGGCCGGCGTCGTGCCATGGGGAACTGTGAACGTCGCCACGCTGACTTGCCCCTGAAAGCGGACCATGACGGCGGCCGTGCCGGGAATCGATCCGATGCCGACGACGCCTGCTCCATCGACCTCGGCCCTCGCCCGGTCGTTCGACTCGTAAAGTGCCAGCGCCGTGACGTCGCGCGTGCTGCCGTCGGCGTAGCGGGCGATCGCCCGCAGCGGTTGGCTCGCCCCTGGCGCGAGCGTCATCCCGGCCGGCTCGACGATGAGCTTGTCGAGCGCCGGCAGATCGCTCGGCCCAAGGCCGGCTCCCTCGCCGATCCAGCGAAGGAGCACTCGGTGCGCTTCGGAGTCGGGGGCGATCCGTTGGCCGCCGCCGTGGGGCACGCTCGCGGTCGCCTTGAGGAGGAGGAGGCTTTCCTCGGGGGCCGCGGTCGACACCCGCCTCCCCCGCGCCTCCTTGAGGAGATGGTCGTAGTCTTCGTCGGGCTGAAAGCCGAGGAGCGAGAGCTGAAAGCCGTTTTGGCCACCTCCGGCCTTGGCATGGCAGGCCCCCATGTTGCAGCCGGCCTTGGTGAGGATCGGCACGACGTCGGCGGTGAAGCTCACCGCCCGCTCAGGCGGGACGATCGCGTCGGCATGCGCCAGGGTGAACCCGGCGGCGATCGCCACGCCGAGGATCCCGGCGAGACAGCGGCTCCTCGAGCAGCCGGGGACCGGGAAACGAACCGCCGGCCGGCTTGCCGGGGCGGTCGGTTCCATGTGTCTCGCGTCCCGTCGCTGCGGTTCCATGTTCGTGTTCCGTGGCCGGAGCCGGGCCTGCCGGGGCGGGGCGAAAGTTCCCCCGAGTCGATATTCCCCGCGAAAATCCTACCTTTTCCCAGCCCCAGGGTCCACCTGGGCTCCTCCGCCCTCCTCCCATCGGTCGCGGCGGGCGGAATTGTGGAGTTCGAGGTCCGGAAGGTACGATGACCTTGGTTGGAGGTCTTCGTGGAAGACCCCCTCGAGGCCTCTGGATTCGCCAGTCCGATCGACACCCTGACCGGCACCCGACACAGACCCCGCGAACAGAAAGCAAGGAAGCGCCTCGGACCTGACTCGGACCTGATCAGTCTGGGCACGATGCCCACGGATCGGAATGTTCTTTCCCATTTGAAGGGGGTGAACCATGCCGCTCGCCGTGACCTGCACCTGTGGACTTGTCTATTCGGTTTCTTCGACGCGGGCCGGCAGCACGATGGCCTGCCGCTGCGGTCGCTCCGTCTCCGTGCCGGGCACGGAGCGGCCGACGCCGCCACCGCTCTCCGTGATCGGACGCGATCAGCCGCACGAGGCCGATCTGGCCGACGACACGATCCACGCCATCAAGCGGATGATCCGCACCCGCGAGCTTCCCGTTGCCGGCAAGTGCCCCCATTCGGGGAAGCCCGCCAACGACGTCGTCGTCTTCCGGCTCCACTTCGACCCCGATGCCGAGGAGGCTTTGGCGGCTGGTGAACAGACCGCGGCGTCGGGCGGCTGGAGTCTGTTCGGCCTGTTTTCAGCCAAGGGGGGAACGGCGACCGCCAAGCGTCCCCCGCACGCGCTCGGCCACGATGTATGGGTCGACATGCCGATGCGGGTGGCGCATGAAGCCCATGCCGAGATCCTCCTCTCGCGGAGCCAGAAGCACTTCCGCGACATGCTCCGCACCGTGCCGATCTATGCGAAGCTCCTCACTGAGCACCGCACGGCCCGGATCGAGGCCCTCCCCCGCCACAGCGACGGCCAGCCGACCCACGGCCGCCGCTGATCGCCGGCGGCCGTGACGACGGCGATTCATTCACTCGATGCCCGGGGGCGCTGCCGCTCCCCGGGCTGGGGCATGCGTGGCGTGCTCGAGGGCTTCGTGGGCCCGGGCGAGATCGAGACCGTAGAGGATTTGGTTGTAATCGGCCCTTGGCGTGGCGAGCGGATTGCCGGAGAAGTCGTGGGTGTAGGTCCCCTCGAAGTGGATCGTCCGGCCGCCATCGCGGTCGAGAAACTCGTGGTGGCAGACGTTGTAAAAGCTCTGTCGATCGTGGGTGAGGATCTTCACGGCGTGGGTGAAGGGGCCTGTCGGCTCTTCGGCCTCGGCGTACCAAACTTCGCCGAGGTGCGACGTCGTTCCCCCGATCTCACCGGCGACGAGGATCCAGCGCCGCACGAATCGGTTCCAGGCGACCGTACCGCTGTGAAGGCGAACGTGGCGGCCATCGTTGCCGGCATCAGCCGGGAGGAATCGGGCCTGATCGGCTCCGAGTTTGCCAGTGTCGACCCAGCGCCGTTCGTCGGCCGCGCCGGTCGGCGGCAACGCCTGCTGCCAGCGCCACTGGGGAGCGCCGTCAGGGCCGAGTCGTGGTTGACCATCGTCGCCGGCGCAGGAGAAGGCCTCGTAAGCCTCCGGATCGAGGACGGCTCGGAGCGTGGCGAGGACGCGGACGTTCGGCGTCGGCGCGCCCAACAGGAGCCAGGAACGTCCTGCCTCCTCGAGGATGAGCGGGTGGGTTGAGGGCCTCCGCCAGGTCTCGTCGAGCGGAAGTTGTCGGGCGACGACGAAGGTTGCGCTTGTATCGTCCCAGATCGCGATCCCTTGTTCGAGTTCCTCTTCGAGCCCCTTACGGCGCGAGTAGTGGGCGACCATCCGCTCCCGCCCCGTGTCATCGGGAACGACACACACCCCGTCGATCCAGATCACCCCTTCGGGCCGTTCGGGGAGCGGCATCATCGCGCGGGCGAAGCCGGCCGGCTCGGCGTCGTTGGCCGGAGCGGTGAAAAACTGGAAGGGGATTCCCGCGATCGGATCGATCGGGGAGGCGGAAGGATCGGGCAGCGGCGTCGTCGCGCCGGCGGTGCGGAACAGGCCGAGGGGATAGGACATTCGATGGGTGTCCCCCCAGAACCACTGAATCTGTCCGCCGTAGGGCACCGCCTGAACCGAATCCTGGCCCGCCACGCCGCCGGGGAGCGGGACCGCAGGAAGGGGGAGACGCCCGAGAAGGATGCTGTCGCGGAGCCTGCCTTCGCCCGTGAGCCGACAGACACGCTCGGCGAATGTCGTCCGTGGGAGTTCGATCGTGACCGTCTCCCCGGCGCGGGGGACGATCCTCAGGCCGCGAAAGCCGAACCCATCGGCGGGGAACTCGTGGCCGTGGCTGCGGAGGTGGAAGAAGATCTCCCGTCCCATGAGCCCCGGCTCCTGGAAAGCCACCCGGCCGAGATCGTCGGTGACGAAGCGGAGCTTGTTGACGGTCTCCAATTCGACGAGCGGTACCCCGCGGCCGGTGGCCGGGTCGATAACCCGGATCTCGGCCCAGGGAGAGCCGGCCGGAGGGGGCGGCTCGGCGGCCGAGTCCCCGAGGCCGCCGAGAACAACGGCGGCCACCAGCGCCATGGCGGGCAAGCGTGCCTTGGGTATTCGGTGTTTCACCCCGCCTTCTCTCCCCGTACGATCCCGCCGCACACCGTCGGCGGCGGGAGAAACCTCGCAGTGGGGCGGCCGTGGGTCAATCACGCTTCCCTCGTCCACCTCCGGCGACTCCGCCGTTTTCGTGAGTCTCTCAAAGCCTGCGAGGAGATTGTTTCCCCGTGTTCGCGATCTTGCATCGACCGCCGGTGACTCAGCAGGGGATCGTGATCTTCGCGCTCCAGATCCTTTTGATCGTTCTTATCCCTGCCCTCGACGATGGTGGGCGGATCATGCCGATGCCCTATGCGGCCGCCTCGCTGGCGGTGTCGATGCTCACAGTCCGCTTCCTCGGCTACCCGCGCACTGCTTGGACGATCGCCGCGGTGAGCATCGCCGCGATTGGCTGGGAGATCGGCCTGCCACGCGTCCCCTCGCTGCTGCGGTTTCCAATCTGGCTGTCGATCGTCGGCGCCTGTGTGGTTTCCGCGGGCTTGTGCATCAAGACGGCGTTTGCGCTCCGGGTGCCGGCTGTGCAGCGGATTTTCTGTGGGGCCGCGAGTTTTGTCCTCATCGGCTTCGTGTTCGCGAGCGTCCATGGGCTCGTCGGGATCGGCACGGGGATCGGCTACACGCTCGCTGGCGGCGTCGAGCATGCCCGCCAACTCCGGTGGGTCGATTTCGTTTGGTTGAGCTTTTCCACACTCACGACGGCTGGCTTCGGCGATGTGGCGCCGGTGACTGCCACGGCCTGCGCCGTCGCCACGCTCGAATCGCTCTGCGGGATCCTCTTCCCCGCCACGCTCATCGCCCGGATCGCCTCGCTCCCTCCGGCTCCGCGGCCGTAGTGGCTAGTCGTCGCTCGGCTGCAGCGGCGGCACTTCCCAGGTATCGACCTCGACGACGGCGACGATCTGCCCCGCATTGATCGAGCTGTTGGCCCGCTCATCGGCGGAGAGCTTGACGAGGGGAAAATGCCCCCAGGGGAAGCCGTCCTTCTTGAACGGGACGATGATCTCGACGTCGAGCCACACCTGCCCCCCCGGGGCCCCGCGAACGTTGCGGACCCGATCGACGATGAGCACGTGACCGGTCGCCAAGAGGACGCCGAAGCGAGTCCCCTCCTGGGCGAGCCGTTCGGCGAACCAGGCGGGGAGGAGTTCGGCCGCCTGCCGACGCCAGTCGGTCGAAGGGGGAACGGCACGGCCGTTGGAGTGGTCACCTGTCGCCATTGGAGCGGGATCCCGGAGCGCTTGTCGGTCGGGGCGTGGGGCTCTGCCGCCGTGGCGGGCCCGCTTTGAACTTGTCTGCGAATCTAGCAGGAGGGCCGCGGGAAACGCCCAAAAAAGCCAGGGTTCGGCGCGGGCGCCCGGCGTGGGCGATCGCCGCGCCCAGGTGCGGCCAGCGGCGGTAAAGTCTGCCTGAAATGCTTGTGTTCCCTGGTCGTTAAACTAGGATTTTCAGGGCTGTTTGATTTTTCAGGGCCGCTGT
>CAJBCV010000418.1 GCA_903951635.1 uncultured Planctomycetaceae bacterium | reverse complement strand
TACGGACCGCCACACGATGACGGGACGAGTGAGGAGGCGAGACAACCCCAATCCCCCCCGCTTTGGATCTCCGTCCTCGGCGATCAGGGCGCCTGGCCCGTGCAGAGCACGAAGTTGTCGTGCGATCGAACCCCCTCGCTCATCAAGGTGAAAATCGAGATCGTTTCTGCCGAAAAGGAGGGAAACGATGGTGGGAATCCGAAGCCCCACGATGCCCACGACACCCTCCCGTTCTCTCTCCGCTTCATCCTGCTACTCCAGGCCGTGGCCGCCGGGCTAGCCTTCTGGGCCGCCGGGGGTTTCCTGCCGCCGCGAAGGCGCGTGGTGGCGAATGCGAAACTCCCGGCCTGGACCCAGCCGATGCGGGAATGGTGGTCGAACAGAAACCAGCCAGGTCACTACGACTCCACCAAGGCGCGGCGACTGTTTGTGCCGATGCTCGTTGGGCTCCTGGCCCTCTGGCTCCAGGTCTTCGTCTTTGCGGCCCATCAACGGGCGATCTTCGCGCTCGATGCCCGCCAGTCGCCCTCGCTCATCAACGGCGTGGAAATCTTCTTGTTCATGGCGGGGCTGATTCTTGTCTGGCCCGGTTCGGTCCCGGTCCGTGTCATCCTGGGTTGCCTCGCCGCTGCCGTAGGGTGTGGCATGCTGCAGCTGACCCGTGATCAACGCACGCCCCAGCAGGTGCTGACGGTCTTTTTTGCGATTCTGGCCTCGCTGTCTGCGGTGCTCCTTCTCCACACCCTCGTCGACACCGTTGCCAGAAGGCTGGTGATCAAGCGGGACACACGGATCGGTCCCTCCGTCCAGGTGACCCTCGCGGTTGCGGCGGTGGTAGCCAACGCCGTATTCCTTTTTCTGGCCTCATTGGCCACGCCGTCCCTTGAAAGCCAGATCCCCTGGCTGACGACCACCTCGTGGATCCTCAACGGCGTGTCGCCGCTCCTCCCCCTGATCGCGGCCTGCCTGGGGATTGAAGTGCTCTGCCACGCGGAGCTGATGCGCTGCTGGCTGATCGAGACGTCATTCGTGGGGACATCGGCGGGGAGAGCCGGCGCCGAAGGACGCGACACGGAGCGTGAACCAAAGGAGAAAGACGAGTTCTCCTATCCAGTCTCGGGGATGGAAGCGCTGGCGATCGCCAAGCGGGGATGGGCGTGGCTGTTTTCGAAGGCCAGAACCGACGGTGAAAAGACCTCCATCTCTCGCGAGTCGGCCCCCAACGCCTATCTCCTCTGGATCGGTCTCGGGCTGTTCGTCCTCTGGCTCGGGACGCTGTTCTGCCATGTCCGGCCGGTCTATCCGCACTTCTTAGTCAACATCGCCATCGTCACCCTGATCCTGTTCGGCTATCTGTCGTGGAGCGTGATCTTCGTGCAGTTCCTCGCTCTCCGCTTCCGGTTCTTCAAGCAGCTCCGCGCGCTGCAGCACGAGCTCGATGCGCCGCAATCAAGGCTCGCCGCCGGCTTCGAGGCCACGAAGCGCACCGGCGACGTCTCGCTGGGGCGGCTCCTCTATGCCAGCCAGGATTTGGACCGTGCCTACGAAGAGGCCTTCGACCGTGTCGAATCCACGACGGCGGGGGGCGACCCGGCCGACGCCGACGCCCGGCGGCGGGCCATCGGCATCAAGCGTTGGGTGACCTTCATCGGCGCCCAGCTGCGAATCACGATCTTCGGCCTTGGGTTTGGTGCGATCCTCCTCTTCGTGGCGATCTCCAGCCTGCCGTTCCAGCCGCGGCCGTGGTTCCAGTTCACCGCCACGCTGTCGTTTGTCGCCATCGGCATCGCCGTCGTGACGACGTTCGTCTCCGTCGAGGCCAACGAGGTCTTGAGCCGGATCGCCGGCACGAAGCTGGGGAAGGTATCGTTCGACTGGGCGCTGATCGCCAAGCTAGCGCCGTGGGTGGTCATCCCGCTGGTGATGGTGATCGGGCAGACGTTTCCGGAGCTGTGGAACTGGTTCGGCTTAGCGCTCGAGTCGTGGCGGGGGCCATGACCGGCGCGTGAGGCGCAGAATTGCCCCGCCGCTGCCGGTTCGCCCATACTGCGGTCTGGATTCCGTCGCGCGACGTTGCTCCGCCGCGACCGCCCGGCGAGGGCGCGACCGCGATCCGTTCCCCTCGACGAAGCCGCTCCGGCGATGCCGCCACCATGGAAGATCCACTCCGCCCGATCCCCGGCGGCGTTATCGAGGGGTTTTATGGCCCGCCGTGGTCTGACGCCGAGCGCCAGACGCTCCTCGACTGGATGGCCCGCTTCGGCCTCTCCGTCTATCTCTTCTGCCCCAAGGACGACGCCCACCACCGCGCTGCCTGGCGCGAGCCCTACCCCGGCGACGAGGCGGAGCGGATCGCGCGGCTGATCGCTGACTGTGGCAAGCGCCACATCGACTTCATCTGGGGAGTGGGCCCCGGCCTCGATCTTCGCCATGCCGATGAGGCCGACGTCGCGGCGCTGCTGGCGCGCTTCGGCGAGCTCTTCCGGCTCGGTTGCCGCCGCTTCGCCCTCCTCCTTGATGACATCCCAGACTCCCTCGACCCGGCCGACGCCGCCCGCTTTGGATCGCTTGCCGCCGCCCAAGCCGCCGTCGCCAATCAGGCCCAGGCGTGGATCGCCGCGAACGTGCCCGGGGGCACGCTCCTCCTCTGCCCCACTCCCTACTGCGATCGGATGGCCGCCGCCGGCCTCGGCGGCATCGGCTATCTCGAAACTCTCGGAGAGCGGCTCGCACCGGCGATCGACATCCTCTGGACCGGCCCCGAGATCATCGCCCCCGAGATCACCCCGGAATCGCTTCGACCCGTGACGGCGCTTTTGAGGCGCAAGCCCGTCCTCTGGGACAATTTTTTTGCCGACGACTACGACGGGAATCGGTTCTTCGCCGGCCCCTACTCTGGCCGCCCACGGGATCTCCGGTCTGCCGTCCGCGGCATCCTCCTCAATCCCAACAACGAACTGCCGCTGAGCTTCGTCCCCCTCCACACCTTCGCACGCTGGCTCCATGGCGAAGGCCCGTGGGATCCGCGGGCCGCGTTTACGAGTGCCCTTCGCGACTGGCTCCCCGCCTTCACGCTCCTCGAGGCCGCACCGAGTCGGCCCGCTCGGGAGCCGGTGTCACTTGCCGATCTCACGCTTCTGGCCGATTGCTTCTACGGTCCCTACGAGCAGGGCCCCGGCGCCGAGGCCTTGCTCGTGGGGGCCCGCGGTGTCATGGAAAAACCCGCGGCCGCGTGGGGCCGCGCCGAGGAAGAGGCCCTCGAC
>CAJBCV010000417.1 GCA_903951635.1 uncultured Planctomycetaceae bacterium | reverse complement strand
CGCGGCCATCGGGCAGAGGGCATCCCCCTCGCCGTCGTAGTAGGCATCGACGATCGCGATCGGCTTCGTCGCCCGACGCGAGGTGACGAACTCGCGCACCCGGACGAGCTGGTCGGGGCGGAGGGCGAGTTCCGGGGAGGCTTCGGGGCCGACCGGCCGGTAGGTGTGGAACCAGGTGTAGTGGACGCCGAGGCCGATGAGGTGGTCGAGCCAGGCATCGTTGAGAAGCTGATCGATGTTCGATTGGCAGAGGCTCGTCGCCACGCCGGTCAGGAGCCTCGCTTCGAGGCACAGCTCGAGCCCGCGGAGCGTGCGGTCGAGCACTTGCCGATTGCCGCGACGGATGTCGCTGGTGGCGGCGTCCCCCTCGATGCTCACCAGGGGCGTGGCGTTGCCGAGGCGGGCGAGCCGGCGGGCGACGTCGGGGGTGATCAACTGGCCATTGGTGAAGATCTGGAAGTAGCAGTCGCCATGCCGCTCGAGGAGTTCGAAGAGGCCCGGATGGAGGAACGGCTCGCCGCCGAGGAGGCCGAAGAACGAGTTCCCGTGGGCCTTCGCATCGGAAATGATCCGGTCGAGTTCCTCCGTCGTCATCATCGTCCGCGGCGCCTGGACGTCGACCCAGCAACCCTGACAGCGGAGGTTGCAGGAATTGATGATCGAAAGGTGGAGGAACGGGGGGAAGACGATCCCACGGCGCTTGCGGGCCTTGAATCGCTCCACCGAGAGCATGCCCTTGAGGCCGAAGTTCCAGCCGGCCTTCCACAGGCACCGCGGCGAAACGGTGGAGACGATGCGAGTCGCGAGTTGCGGAAGCATGGCGGGCCGTCTGTCGGGGTGTGGGGGGAGAAAGAAAGGATGACGCTCAGACGGGGATGCGGTGCGTCGGAACGGGGCGTCCGGGGCGGAAGTGCTCGCAATGGATCACGCCGGCGGCGAGGTCTCCCCGGACTCTCTCGAGCGCCTCGCGGACGGCCACTTCGAGGATTGCCGGATCGGCCTCGGCGCGGAGGTTGATCAGCAGCCTGCCGACGTCGAGCGGGTCGGTGAGGCGGTGCGAGAGTTCGGCGACCGCGGCGGAGCGGACGAGGTTCGCCGCCGCCAGTTCATAGTCGTCCCCTTCGACCGCGAGCGTCGCCTTGAGATGGGCGATCTCGTGGCCGAGACCGGCCACCGCGGCCCGGATCGCCTCGAGGAGCCGGGCGAGCAGCGCGTTGCCATCCCACTCGCATCCCCCCGGCTCACCGACGCGGATTTCGGCGTTGAGCCAACCGAGGAGGGCCTCTCCGTCGGCGTAGCGGTCGTAGTCGATGTCGCCGATCGGCCGGGGGGCGGAGCGATCGGCAAGGAGTGTCTCAAACCAGCCGTCCAGGCCGGTCCCTTCGCGGGCCGAGATCTCGAACACCCGGGCCCCAGGGCAGGCGACGGCGATCGCGGCACGGAGGGCCTCGCGTTGCTCGGCGCTGATAAGGTCGCACTTGTTGACGACGACGATCTCCGCTTCCTCGAGTTGCTTGCGGTAGATGTAACTGACGTTCGGCGAGAAGCTGCCGCCGGAGGCCCCGGGAACGCCGAGGATCCGCAGGGCGCGGAGGGGATCGACGACGACACTCACCGGCGCGACGGTGAAGCGGTCGCCGTAGATCCGTGCCAGTGGCAGGCTGACCGTGGCGACCAGATCGGTGCAACTCCCCACCGGCTCAGCGAGGAGGATGTCGGGGGCAGTGTCGCGCGAGAGCCGATCGGCGGCTTCGACGAGCGAATTGAACCGACAGCAGAAGCAGCCGCCGGCGATCTCCTCCACGGCCAGGGCGTGAGCGCGGACGAGCGCCGTGTCGACGAGT
>CAJBCV010000416.1 GCA_903951635.1 uncultured Planctomycetaceae bacterium | reverse complement strand
CAGTGCGCCGCGTGCGAATGCGCGTCGACGACGCCCTTCCCCGTCCGCTGCCGGCAGGGATCGACGTCTATGGCTCGCATCGCTCCGGCCGCGAGTGGACGCTCGTCATCCGCGAAGGCTCAGGTGGCGCCATCGAGCGCCTCCGCGGCCTTCCAGGCGTCGAAGTGCTTGGCGTTGATCCCCTCTCCCTCGAAGAGATCTTCAAGCACATGGCCCGCGCCCCATCAGGCCGGAATGACGAAAGGAGCCAGTCGTGAACGGTTTCGATCAGCTCGTGTGGCGAGAGTGGCGCCGCAGCCGCACGATCCTCTTCGTGGCGCTGGGCATCATCGTCGCACTCCTCCTCTTGGTCTTCAGCCAGCCACAGACCCCCGAGACCGCCGGTGGCAAGGTCCGCGTCGTCGATTCGATGGCGGTCGTCAGCTACTTCGCCTCATGGATCGCCGTCCACGTCAGCGTCTTCCTCCTCCCGATGATCGCCGCCAACAGCCTTGCCGGGGAGCGTGCCGACCGGTCAGCAGAGTTCATCGCACCGCTCCCGTTGTCGCGCTCGGTCCGCCTGGTGGCAAAGGTCGTGCTGCTCGCGGCGGTGGCGATCGCGCTGTGGGCCCCGATGCTTGTCGTTGCCTCGCTTCTCCGAAGTTCGCAACTCGTCAAAGCCGATGACTACCGATCCGGACTGGAATTGCTCGGCATGGTCGCCGCGTTCACGATCCTGACGACGGCGCTGGCCTGGCTGCTTGCCGGCTGGATCGAGAGCCCCGTGATTGCGGCGGTGATGGCGATCGCGATTCCTGTCTTCGTGCCCTTGGTGATGTTCGGCTGGCAGGATTCGTCCCTCGCCACGGCGCGCTTCTTCGGCTTGTGGATCAATTCCGACGGAGTCCCTCTGCCCCTCACGTTCCTCGTCGCTGCCGCATTCTTCGCGGCCGGAAGCGCGCTGTACCTGCGTCGGCTCGAATGAGCCGCGCTCGACGATCCCGGACGCGTCAGCCCGCTGCCCAGGCGGCGTCGACCGCGGCGGTGACCTTCGAGAGCGCCTCGTCGAAGGGCCCGGGGAGGATCGCGCCGGCCGCTGCCTTGTGGCCGCCGCCGTTGAAGGTGGCGGCGAGGAGATTGCAGTCGACCTTGCCGCGGCTGCGGAAGCTCACCTTCACCCGGGCGTCGGGCTGCTCGATGAGGATCACGGCGACCTCCGTCCCCTTCACCGCAAGGGTGAGGTTGACGAGATCCTCGGTGTCGCTCGGGAGAGCGTTGACTGCTTTGATGTCGGACTGGCGGACGGTGGAGTAAATCACCTTGCCGTCATGGGCCGGCTTCGCCCCGGCGAGCGTCCGTCCGACGAGATGGATCCTGGCGAGCGAATCCTGCTCGAAGAGCTCTCGGTAGACCGCCGGGGGGCTCGCGCCTGCGTCGACGAGCCGCCCCGCCACGCGGAAGGTCTCGGCGGAGGTCGACGGGAAGCGGAAGCCGCCGGTGTCGGTCGAGAGGCCGGCGTAGAGTGGCGTGGCGATTCGCTCGGTGAGCGGCACTTTCAGCCGCAGCGCCACCTCGCTGATGATCCGGGCGGTCGCCTCGGCAGTGGTGTCCTTGAACCAGCGGTCGGAGAGATCGTCTTCGCTGACGTGGTGGTCGATGACGAGGACCTTCTCCCGCATCTCCTTGGCGACATCGGCCATCGCCCCGAGCTGCGCCCAGGCGCTGGTATCGACGATGAGGAAGAGGTCGCGGTCGGCGAGGTCGGCCTTCTTGACGCCGGTCTGGAGCGATTCGATGCGGTGGTCGGGATCGATCCAGGCGAGCGTCGGCGGGGTCGCCTGGGCGTTGACGATGCGGACATCCTTGCCGATCGCCTCGAGGATTCCGAGCATGCCCAGCTCGCTGCCGAGCGCGTCGCAGTCGGGGCGGACATGGCTCGTCAGCACCACCTTTTGGCAGTTCCGCAACACCTCCACGAGGGCTGCCCAGTCGAGACGTGTCGAGGCCATGGAAGCTCCGCGGAAGGAGAAGGAAGGAACAGGAAAGTAGGCCGGTCAGCCACTTGGAGAGGATGGAAAGCCACCGGCGATCGCGGCGGCCCGGGAGACGTCGGTCGCGAGCTGGGCCTTGAGATCGTCGAGGGATTCGAAGCGGCGAGTGTCACGGAGCCGCGCGAGGAAGTCAACGTCGAGACGCTGGCCGTAGAGGTCGCCTTCGAAGCCGATGAGGTGGACCTCGACGGTCACCCCCGTGGCGCCGAACGTCACGTTTGGGCCGATGTGGATCGCAGCCGGGTAGGGCCGAGGGGCGATCCCCCCTGCCCCGGCTGGCGGCGCGGGGGGATGAGCGAGGCCGGCGTAGACCCCGGCGGCGGGCAGGAGCGTGGCGATCCCCTCGAGGTTGGCGGTGGGGAAGCCGAGGGTCCGCCCCCGGGCCTGGCCATGGACGACGAGCCCGTCGATTCGGTACGGGGCGGTGAGCAGCCCGCGGGCGGCTTCGATCTCGCCGGCGCCGATCAGCCGCCGGATCCGCGAGCTCGACACCGGCTCCCCGCCGCGCTCGAGCGGTGCGACGGTGATCACCTCCACGCCATCCTCGGCGGCAAGCGCCTCGAGGAGCGGGAGGTCGCCCCGGCGATTCGCGCCGAAACGGAAGTCGGGCCCCTCGACGATCGCCGCGGCCCCGACCATCCCCCGGAGGACTTCCCGATAAAAGGCAGCGGCCGGCAGCGCGAGGAAGGCCCGATCGACTGGCTGAACGAGGACCGCATCGACGCCGAGATCGAGGAGCAGCCCGGCGCGGCGATCCGGGGTCGAGAGGGGCGCCGGCGGCGCCTCGGGGCGGAGGATCCGGGCCGGATGGGGATCAAACGTGAATGCCGCCGTCGGCAGTCCGAGACGCCGGCCGGCCTCGAGGAGCCGGGCGACGATCGCGGCGTGGCCAAGATGGACGCCGTCGAAGTTGCCGACGGTCACCGCACAGGGGATGCGGCCCGGTTGCCAGCGGGGGCCGGCGGCGAGCAGACGCGGAGCGACGACGTGCGGCAAGGGAGGAAGAAATGTCGTGGGAGCAAAGGCTGGCGGGACAACGGCGGTCCCGCGAAGACGAGCTTTCCCCGAGTGTAGCCTACGGCCGACTTTCGCGCGGGAAGGGGCCTCCGTGGCGACGGTATCATGAAGTCTCGCTCATGACTTCCGGCTCATGAATCCCTGCTGTGGACGGCGCCCGGCTTCCGCAGACACCACGGATCTCCACCACCGATGACGGACGACAAGCAGATCTACCTCTCGCCCGATCTGACCAGCCGCCTGGCGGCGATCGACATCGGGTCCAACAGCGTGCGGATGCTCGTGGCCGAAGCCCTCCGCGGCGGCACCTACCGGATCCTCGACGAGGAGCGGGAGCCGACCCGGCTCGGCCGCAGCGTCGCCTCCGGGGTGCTCGACGACGAGTCGATGGCCCGGACAGTGCAGGCGCTGCGGAGCTTCCGCGAGATCGCCGCCGGCTATCAGGTGACAAACCTGCGGACGATCGCCACCTGCGCCGTCCGCGAGGCCCGCAACGGACCCGATTTCTGTCGCCGCGTCCGCGACGAGGTGGGGATCGAGATCGAGGTCATCAGTTCCGAGCGCGAGGCGCGGTTGGCGTTCTCGAGCGTCCAGAATGCCATCGACCTCACCGGCAGGAACGTCGTCGTCGCCGACATCGGTGGCGGCAGCACCGAGATCGTCTTCGCCACCGGCAACCTCATCGAGGCGATCTATCCGACGACGCTCGGCGCCGTCCGCCTGACCGAGCGGTTCGGTAGCGGCGATCCCCCCGATCCCGCCAAGTTTCTCGCCCTCGAGGAGGAGGTGGCGACGACGCTCAAGAAGAAGACGTCGCGGCCGATGTTCGCCCCCCACTTCCTCGTCGGCTCCGGCGGCACGTTCACGACCGTCGCCGAATTGGTGATGGCTTCGAAGGGAGAGAGCGATCTCCCCGTCCCCGGCTATCGCGTCTCGCACGCCGAGGTCCGCCATCTCCTCGACCGGCTGCGAAAGCTACCGGTGCGGGCGCGGCGGGCCCTCCCCGGCATGGCCCCCGACCGGGCTGACATCATCATCGCCGGCCTGGCGATCATCGACGGGCTCCTCAAACGCTTCCGGGTCAACACCCTCGTCGTCCACACGCGCGGCGTCCGCGACGGGCTCGTCCGCGAGATGCTCGAAGAGGTGCCCGGGGCCAATGGCGCGCCAGTCGACAACGCCGCCCTTCGCGACGCGGCGATCGAGCGGCTGGCGTCGGCCTGTTCGGGCGAGGTCGAGCATGGTCGGGCCGTCGCGTCGCTGGCCGGCCGGATCTGGGAGCAACTCGCCGAGCCGCTCGGCCTCGATCCGGGCGACCGGCCGCTCCTGGAATGTGCCGCCCGGCTCCAGGATGTCGGCTACGTCATCAACTACGACAACCACCACAAGCACAGCTACCACCTCATCCGCAACAGCCGCCTTCCCGGGATCCGGGCCCACGACCTGGAATTGATCGCCAACGTCGCCCGCTACCATCGCGGCGCGCATCCGAAGAAGAAGCACGAAAACCTCCTCCGGCTCACCCCGTCCGACCAGCACCGTGTCCACGGCATGGCGGCGGTCCTCCGCCTGGCCGGGGGCCTCGACCGGAGTCGGTCGCAACAGGTGCGCGACGTGGCGGTGAGCGTCGACGATGGGAGTGTCACACTCGAAGTGGTGGCCGATCAGGATCCGCAGGTCGACCTGTGGGGCGCCGAACGGCGGACCGATCTGTTCGAGAAAGTGTTCGAGATGCCGGTGAAGGTCCGCTGGGCGGGGAGCGGCTCGAAGTAAGGGCCTTGCTCAATCGCCGAAGGGCTTCGCGGCCGCTGCGGCAGGCTTCGGGGTTGCCCGCACCCCGTCGCCGGACGCTCGCTACGGCCCTCCGTGGCCTTCGCTCGCTGCATGCCGCCTGCGCTTCGCCATCCATGGCTCCGCTTGCCGTCAAGCCCGGCTCCCGGGGTACGGGCAACCCCTCGCCGAGGTGTCGGCGGTGGGCTGGCAGGCAGAGTCCCGAAGCCTGGCAACCGACCCCGGCAAACCTACAACAGTCCTCTCCGCACCATCCCGACAAACCGGTATCTCCGGTGCGCGGGAGGTTTCTCCGAAGCGGGACGCGCGGGCCGGTCGATGCCACGAGCATCCCCCGTGTTGTGTCCCGGAGCCGCCGATGTCCACCGCCCCTGTCCGTCAGCTCGTCAGCCTTTTGGCCGATCCCAGCGACAACGCCAGGGCGCTGCGGATCCTGATCGGTTCGCTGATTTGGTTTGTGGCCTCGATCGTCGTCGTGCGGGCCGATGAGCGTGCGATGGAGGGGGGGATGATGCCGCGGACCGCCCTGGGCGAGCCGCGCGGCGTCGGCCGGGCCAAGCCGATGGGGCATGGTGAGCCGCAGCGGCAGGCTCCTTTCCTTCCCGGTCGCTCCCCCTACGCCACCGGCCTCCGTCAGCGTCCGAAATACTTCGTCCCGCCGACGCTCCCCCGCACGCCTACCTGGCCCGTCTACGGCACCCAGCCGGGCGTTCGCCCCGGCGACTGGCCGACCTACGCCCCGCTCGGCATGGGGGGCTACCGCTTCCCCGCCGTCGGCAATCAGGCCTACCGCTGACGTTCTGCAGCGCGGTAGCGCCGGCTCCCCGCGCTGTTAGGCTTCTGCCACAGGAGCGGTTTCGCTCGCTGACGCGGGAGGCGGGCGCGGATGACGGACCTTCTCGAGGTGACCGAGGCCGGGCTCTACTGCCCGGCCGGCGGCTTCTGGATCGACCCCTGGCGGTCGGTGCCCCGCGCCGTCATCACGCACGCTCACGCCGATCATGCTCGGTCGGGGTGTGATCGCTACCTCTGCGCCTCCCCCGGCAAACTCGTGATGCGGAGCCGGCTTGGCGGCACCGTGCCGATCGACACGCTCCGCTACGGCGAATCGACGACGTTCAACGGGGTGAAGGTCTCGCTCCATCCGGCCGGCCATGTCCTCGGGTCGGCGCAGGTCCGCGTCGAGCATGGCGGGCAGGTGTGGGTCGTCAGTGGCGATTACAAGACCGCCCCCGACCCGACCTGCGCCCCCTTCGAGCCGGTCCGCTGCGATGTCTTCATCACCGAATCGACGTTCGGTCTGCCGATCTACCGCTGGCCGGCGCCGGAAACAATAGCCGCCGAGATCGATGCCTGGTGGCGGGCGAATCAGGCCGAGGGAAAGACGAGCGTCCTCCTTGCCTATGCCCTCGGCAAGGCGCAGCGTCTGGCGGCGATGGTCGATCCGTCGATCGGCCCGATCCACGGTCACGGCGCCGTCATGAAGCTCGTCCGCGCTTATCGCGACAGCGGCGTCCGCCTGCCGCCGATCGACGCCGTGCCGCCGCGGGCCAAGCGCGTCGGTCAGGGGCGGGCCCTCGTGATCGCGCCGCCGTCGGTGGCCGGAAGCGGGTGGCTGCGCGTCTTCGGCGAGGTAGCGGTGGCCCAGGCGTCGGGGTGGATGACCGTTCGGGGCATCCGCCGCCGCCGCGGCTTCGGGACGGGATTCGTCCTCTCCGATCACGCCGATTTTCCCGGGCTGGTCTCCGCCGTCGAGGCGACCGGCGCCCGCCGCGTCCTCGTCACCCATGGCTCGAGCGAGTCCTTCGCCCGCTTCCTCCGCGGCCGGGGCCTCGAGGCCGATGTCCTCGCCACCCGGTTCACCGGCGAGCAGCCCGACCGGGACGATGCCGGCGATCCAAGTGACGACACGCTCGGCGCCGATGGGGAGCATGAGACCGAGGAAAGCGCTCCCGACGACGGGGCGGCCGTCGATTCCGCGCTCCGGGGCGAGCTGCCGTGAAGCGGTTCACCGATCTCTCCTGGCGCCTCGACGCGACGACCAAGACCTCCGAGAAGGAGGCCCTCCTCGTCGATTATTTCCGCGCCGTTCCTCCCGGCGACGGCGCCGTGGCCGTTCGGATTCTCTCCGGGGGACGCCAGTCGCGGGCGGTGTCGACGGCGCTCCTCCGCACGTGGGCGGCCGAGGCGGCGGGGATCCCCGACTGGCTCGTCGAGGAGTGTTATGCCCACGTCGGCGATCTTGCCGAGACGCTCGCGCTGCTCCTCCCGGAGCCGGTGGCGGGCTCTGACGCTGAAGCTGCCACGGAGTGGGGGGGGCTCGCCGAGTGCCTGCGGGGCACGGTCGATTCTGTCCGCGCCGAGGCCGACGTAGGGCGGAAGCGGGCGATGGTCGAGGAGGTGTGGCGCGGCCTCGGCCCGGCGGAGCGGATCGTGTGGCACAAGTTCCTCACCGGCGGCCTCCGCCTCGGCGTGTCGCGCACGCTCGTGGCCCGGGCGCTGGCCGTCGTGGCAGGCGTCGAGCCGGCGGAGATGCTCGAGCGCCTCGTCGCCGCGAGACTCGAGACGGCGGAGGATTATCTCGAGCTTCTTGATCCCGCCGCCTCCGCCACGTCGCGCCGCCCCTATCCCTTCTTCCTTGCCGCGCCGCTCGACGAGCCCCCGGCAGGGCTCGGCGACGTGGCGGGCTGGCAGGTCGAATGGAAGTGGGATGGCGCGCGGGCGCAGCTCGTG
>CAJBCV010000415.1 GCA_903951635.1 uncultured Planctomycetaceae bacterium | reverse complement strand
GTGCGGCAGGTGGTCAGCTCGTAGAGGGTATCGGCGTCGGCCTGGTTCAGCCGGAGTGCCTGCTCGAGGAGGGGGGCGGCCCGCGACCACTCGGCTTTGAGGATGTGGGCCCGTGCCCAGGCGCGAAGCTCGTCGGTCGTGGCGGCCCCGACGCGCTTGTAGACCTCGATCGCTTCCTCGGCTCGCCCCAGGAGGGAGAGGGCCCGTGCCCGATCGGCCTCGGCACGCCCGGAGCCGGGATGGAGATCGAGGTAATACTCGGCCAGCGCCAGGGCCCGCGGGGCGTTGCCGCGGGCAAGCTCCGTCTCGGCGTCGCGGAGTGGGGCATCCTGCCACCATTGCCAGGCTGCCACCGCGCCGAGGGCAACGGCGATCGCGACGACGAGCGCCAGGAGCTTCCGCAGGGGCGTGCGGAAAAACGGCGTCCTCGAGGCTAGGACCGGCTCGGCGGAAGGCGCGGTGGAGGGGGTCACGGCGGGAAAGACGTCGGAGGCTGATCGGGTCTGCACCGGAAGGATCCGGGCGGGTCACCCATCATCGCATCCCGACGGCTGATTGTCCCCTCCCAGGGGAAGCCTGAGGAGGATTCACGCGCCGCGGGGCCTCCCCTTCGAGCACCTGCCAGTAGGCGTCGGCTTCGAGAGGGAGGCTCTCGACCCGACCGGAGGGCCAGTGGATCGTGACGTCGGCCGGGGAGTCTCCCGGGGGGAGGGTGATGAGGATCCGCGGGTCATGGCTGGAGAGATAGCTTCCCCCGGCAGCGATCGGCCGGACGGTCGTCCGGCCGTCGCAGGTCACCTCGACGCGGCCGCCGACCGGCGGGATCCGTGACGGGGTGCGGAGATCGAGGCCGAGGAACCGGCCGGGGGCCGCCGTGTCGTCGCGGAGGAGGGCGACAGGTGAGATGTTGTGGCTGACGGCGAGGTCGAGATCGCCATCGTTGTCGTAGTCGGCGCCGGCCGCGGCCCGCCCGAGCCACTTGCCGCCGAAGTATTCGCCGCCGACATCGTCGGAGACGTCGACGAACGTGCCATTGGCGGCCTGCCAGAGGAGCTGTGGCTGCATCTGGTAGGGCTGAACGCGGGGCCCGAGTACGTGCCCGGTGGCGACGAACATCTCCATCCGGCCGTCGCGATCCCAATCGAGGCCGACGGCACCGAAGCCGAGGTTGTGGAGGCTCGTGGCGGCGATCCGCGTCTTCCGGCTGATGTCGGCAAAGAGGAGCTGACCGACGTTTTGATAGAGGGTGTTTTTCGCTTGGTAGAAGTGGGCGAGGAAGATGTCGGGACGGCCGTCCCCGTCGAAGTCTTCGGTGACGATCCCCATCGAGGCTTCGTTCTCGCCGTCGTCGCTCACCGCGCAGCCGGCGGAGGTGGCGAGCTCGTCGTACCGGATCGGCGTCCCCGCCGCCGGGCGCGGGGTGTAGAGGTAGTTTGGCGTCATGTCGTTGCCGACGTAGACCTCCGGGAGGAGATCGTCGTCGAGGTCGACGATCGACACGGCGAGGCCCTTCCCGCGGCCGCTTGTCTCGATGAAGCCGAGTTCGGCGGAGCGTTCCGTGAACGTCCCGTCCCCCCGGCTCACCCACACCTGATCCTGCTCGCCGACATAGCTGCCCGGCCCGCAGTAGCCGCGGCCCTGGGGATAGTCGCAGGCTTTGTTGTTGCCGAGCCGATTGTCGAGGAACGTGCAGGCGTAGATGTCGAGTTGGCCGTCGTGGTCGAGATCGGCGAAGGCGGCGCTCGTGCCCCACTTGGCGAAATCGATCCCGGCCGGGGCCGTGACGTCGGTGAACGTGCCGTCGCCGTTGTTGTGGAGGAGAACGGCGGGGCCGAAGTTGGCGAGATAGAGATCGGGGAACCCGTCGGCGTCATAGTCGCCGACCGCAACCCCCTGGCCGTAGTGATCGTCGCCAATACCGGCCACGCCCGAGACGTCGCGGAAGCCGGCCGCTCCCCGGCCGCGATAGAGCCGGTCGCGGTGTTCGCCGTCCCCCCCCGCCGACTTCTCGAGCCGGCAGCCCTCGGTGAGATAGAGATCGAGCCAGCCGTCGAGATCGACGTCGAGCCAGGCCGCGCCCCCTCCCATCACCTCGACGATCAGCCAGTTTTCCGCCGCTTCGTCGTTGAAGTAGGTGAAGTCGATGCCCGACTCGTGGGCCACATCGACAAACCGGGGTGGCGTGGCCGGCGCAGGTCGCGGCGTCGCCACGACGGTCTTCCGCGCTGCGTCGCTGGTGCGTGCGGCGGGCTTCGCCTCCGCTGGCTTTTTCGCATCCGCTGCCGTCGGTGCCCTCGCTGGCGCCGGAGAAGGTGCCCCGGGGCGGCAGCCCACGGAACCAAAGAGGGCGAGCGTGGCGAGGCACGCCACGGCGAACGGGCGGGGGGATGAGCGGGGAGCGGATCGACTCATCGGGGGGGATCCTCGCGGAGGACCGTCGGCGGGGTGTCGGGGGTAGCCGGCTCGATGACGAGCCACTGGCCGCCGCCGGCGATTCCCGCGACCGGCGTGACCCGCCCGCCGGGCCAGCGGATCGAGAACGAGGGTGCGGGGCCTGCGGGAGGGAGGGCGAAGAGAACGCGCTGATCGCGCGACGACTGATAGCCCCCTCCCCCCTTCACATGCTCGGTGTGGATCTGGTCGCCGGCGGTCATCGTCACCACGGCGCCGATGGCGTCGCGGTTGCCGGAGGTGCCGACGAGCCGGAGGACGGTGCTCGTGCGTTCCTCCTGCTGCGGATGGCCGCGGTCGTTGCGGAGGAGCGTGGCCGGTTCGTCGCGGTGGTTGAGGGCGAGATCGTGATCGCCGTCGTTGTCGAGGTCGACGGCGGTCACCCCGCGCCCCTGGTGCTTGGTGAGAAAATAGGGGCCGAGCTGGTCGCGGGAGGGCTCGCGGAACCGGCCCCGCTCGTTGCGGAGAAAAAGAGGGAGTTGCTGGAGCAGCGCGCTATCACCGGTTTTGTGGCGGTCGTCGCCGACATGGCCGTTGGTGATCACCGCATCGTCCCAGCCGTCGAGGTCGAAGTCGGCAAATTGGATCCCCCAGCTCACGTACGGCAGGCTCGGTGAACCGGCGCCGCTGGTGTCGCTGACGTCGCGGAAGATCCCTCCGGGAGAGCCGGCGAAGAACAGGTTTGCCTCCCCCTGGAAGTCGGTGACCATGATATCGACCTGCCCGCGATTGCCGGTGTCGGCGAGGTCGACTCCCATGCTCGACTTCACCCGTCCCTCGTGGTCGTAGGCGGTGCCCGACAGGTCGCTGGAATCGCGGAAAGCCCCTTGGCCGTCGCCGAGCCAGAGAGAATTGGGATTCATGTCGTTGGCGACGTAGAGATCGATCGAGCCGTCGCCGTCGACGTCGGCGGCGATCACGCCGAGGGCGCGGCCCGGGCGGCCGTCGACGCCCGCCGCTGCCGTGATATCGCTGAACGTGCCGTCGCCGTTGTTGCGGCGGAGGACGTCCGGCTCCGGCTCGACCGTCAGTGGGCTGCAAAACAATCGCCGGCCGGCGGCCCGGTCGCCACAGAAGGGATTCGTCTCGGGCGTCCACTTCCCGTAGCGGCAGACGTAGAGGTCGAGGAGTGCATCGCCGTCGATGTCGGCGAAGGCGGCGCTCGAGCTCCACAAGCCGTCGTCGAGCCCTGCTGCCGGGCCGCTCGGTTCGAACGTGCCATCGCCACGATTGTGGAAAAGAATGTCGCCACCGTACCCGGTGAGGACCAGATCGGGAAAGCCGTCGCCGTCATGGTCGCCGACGGCGACGCCGTGGCCGTAGCGGGCGTAGCGCAGACCACACCGTTCGGTGACATCGTCGAACCGCCAATCGCCGAGGTTGCGGTAGCAGCGGGCGCTTTTGTTTCCCGAGGTCTCATCGACCGGGAAGGGGACGCCTCTGACGAAAACGAGGTCGTGGCGGCCGTCGAGATCGAAGTCGATCGCCCCGAGGCCGCTGCCGTTGGCCGAGGGGAACGGCTTCTCGGGAGAGTCGCCGGAATGGTGCACGAAGTCGATCCCCGACGCGGCCGTGACGTCGGTGAACCAGACCGGGCCGGCGGAGGGCCCGACGGGGGCCGCCGGTGGAGACTCAGGCACTCCTTCCTTCACCGCGACCGGCGTTGCTGGCGGCGGCGTGGCCGGTCGCGAGCACGCCGTGATGAAGACCCCGACAAGGATCGTGGTGGCTGGGAGGACGCAGCGGCCGATCGCCGCAGCAGCCTGGCAGAACGACGTCGGAAGGGGATGGGGCTCGGACATTCACGGGCTCAAAAGTAGAACGGAATCCCCTCGGCCTTGAAGGCGGCCTTCTCCTCGGGGAGGAACTCATCGCCGAGCTTCTCGAAGCCTCCGTCGGCCCGGAAGGCCTCGAGGAACGAGTTTACCTTCTCGCGCAGCTCGCGGTCGGCCGGCCGCAGCCCGACGGCCCAACCCTCCTCGCGGAACGGGCGGAGGAAAGCCCGCGTCGCGTCGGGATGGCGCTTGTGGTTTTGATAGACCGAGAGCGAGTCGTAGATGAAGGCGTCGGCCTTCCCCTGGACCACTTCGAGGACGGCCGAGGCCTCCTTGTCGAGGACGAGGAGGCGAGCCTGCTTGAACGTCGACGAGGCGAACTGGTGGCCAGTGGTCCCCTTCTTCACTGCCACCGTCCGCCCTTTCACGTCGAGGTCATCGGCCCCCTTCACCGGCGACTTCGCCCCCACCAGGAGCGCGAGCCCCGTCTTCAGATACGGCTCCGAAAAGGCGATCGACTTGGCCCGCTCCGGCGTCGCCGTCATCGACGAGATGATGCAGTCGATCTTGCCGACTTTCAGGGCGGGGATGAGGCCGTCGAAGGAAATGTTCTCGATGACCACCTCGCGGCCGAGGTGTTTGCCGAGCGCCTCGGCGATCCGCACGCTCACCCCCGTCGGCTTGCCGGCCGCGTCGGTCATCTCAAACGGCGGGTAGGCCAGCTCCATGCCGACCTTGAGGGGAGGGGCCGCGGCGGCGGTCTCCGGGGCGAAGCAGGCAGCCACGGCCAGGGCAACAGCGAAGAAGAGACGATCGGGGCGCATAGTGAGCCTTCGGGGCCGAGGGGAGGATGAGCGATGGTCAGAGACTCACTCGCCGCGGATGCAGTAGACCGCGTCGGAGGAACGGATGAGGAGGGAGTTGCCGCTGACGGCGGGCGTCGACCAGAACACCTCCCCGTCGGCGCCGAGATCCGACTCGGCGAGCACCTCGAACTCCGGGCCGGTCTTGAGAACGATCGTCTTGCCGAGTTCGTTGACGACGTAGATCCGCTCGCCGACGACGATCGGGCAGCCGACGGCCTGCGTCCCGCCGGGGAGGCGCTTGCGGTACTTCTCCTCGCCGGTCCGCTTGTCGTAGCAAACGGCGGTGTTGCCGAAGAAGTAGAGGAGATCGCCGACGACGACGGGGGAGGGCATGCCGGCCCCGCTCTTCGTGCGCTGCCAGGGAACCATGGTGCTCTTCTCTCCGTCCTTCCCGGGAGAGACGTCGCCGCTGGCCCCGGCGAGGATCGCCGCCGCGGGGGCCTTCGAGCCGGGGCTCGACGTCCCGAAGTAGACCCCCTCGACGTCGGCGCCGAGCGAACAGGCAAACGACGTATCGAGCCCGGCGTACCGCCAGCGCTCGCTGCCATCGGCGAGCGCATAGGCGACGATCGAGCCCTGGCCGCCGGTCACGACTTCGGCGGTGCCGCCGTTGTTCCAGATGATCGGCGTGGCCCACGAGGCCCCCTTGGTGCGTGTCGCCGTCCAGAGGTCTGTGCCGGTGGCGGCGTCGAGGCAGTGGAGATCGCCGGCATCGTCGTTGTAGAGCTGGACGAGGAGTTTGCCGTCGTGGAGCACCGGCGAGGCTCCGGTACCGAAGGAGTTCGTGATCGGTTGCGGGCCGTACTCACGCTTCCAACGCTCGTTGCCGTCGCGGTCGAGGGCGACGACGGTGCCGGTGGCACCGAAGAAGGCCCATACGCCGTCGGGAGTGGCGCAGGGCGTTTCGGTGGCGTAGGTGTTGGAGGCATGGGTGGCATACTTTGGTGCCTGCTCGACGACCGTCTTCGACCAGATCAGGCTCCCGTCGGTGGCATCGAGACAGAGGATGCGCCACTGAACCGGATCCTTCGGCGGCTTCCCCCAGCCCATCGTGGAAAGATCCATCACTCCCCCCGACATCCCCTTCGGCTTCCGTCCCCCGGGGATCACGGCGGTCGTGAGGTAGATCCGCCCGTCGACACTCACCGGCTGCGACCAGCCGGCGCCGGGGATCGCTGACCTCCACGCGACGGTTCCCTTCGATCCGGGAGACTTGTCCCAGGAGAGGGGCAGCGCGGCATCAGCGGCGAGCCCGAGCGCCGTTCCCCCGCGGAACTGCGGCCAGTCGCCAGCGGAGGGGGCCTGGCCGCGGGCGCTCGGAGCCAGTGGCAGCGTCGCAAGCGCGGCCCAGGCCGCGGCGGCCCGGATCGCATGGAAGGGAGAGCGTGGGGATCGCATCGCGGATTCCTCTCGACGGGGCAGGCGGCGTGATGGCGAGGAGCCTTCAACGTCGGAGTGTAGACCGTCCACCCTCGGAGGGGACAGATCGTCTCGGCCGAACGCTTGGCCTGGGGGCACCCCCCCGCTATCCTCGGCAGAGGGGGTTCGGGCGAGGGGAGATCACGATAGCGCGAGGGAATGATGCCGATCCGAGTCGACTGTCTCACGTGCCGCAAGTGGTACAAGGCGCCGGAGAAGGCTGCCGGCAAGGTGGTGACGTGCCCAGGCTGTGGCGGTGAGTTGAAGGTGCCGGCCGACGCCCCTCTGATCGGCGAGGTACCGAAGGCTTCCGCGGCGCCGCGTCCGGCCCCCGCCAAGCCGGCCCCGCCGCCGGTGCCGGCCCCTGAACTGCCGACGCTCGAGGACGACGATCCGTTCAGCATTCCGGGATTTCCGTCGATGCCGTCCGGCACATCGGCGCAGGCCTCCGTGCCTGCGCTGACAACCAGTCGCCCGCCGGCGATCCGCCGGACGCGTTCTCTAGGAAAGGGTTTTAAGGGATTCGACTTGGGGGGTGTCGGACGATTCATGATGGCCAATCCGCTCATCGTCATGGTTGCCTCCGTGGCCACTCTCCTGTTGACGATCGGCCTGTTCGTGAGGGGGCAGTGGTTCGGAGTCGGTGGGGTGTTGGCCCTGGCGGGGTATGGGCTGGTCGCGATGGGCCTCTTCCTTCCACCCCCCAAGCGGCGTCGCCCGGTGCGCCGCGAAAACTCCGGCGGGGGAGGGAGCATCTTCAATCCATTTGCGGCCGGCGGGATCGGACTCGTCGGTGTGATCGGCGTCGTCGTCCGTGCCCTCGGACGGGTCAATCGACGGGCTGGTGGGGAGGGCGGCGGTCCGGCCAGGGAAGTCGATCCCTACGCCGTGGCCATCGGACTCGGTACATTCGCGCTCGTCATCGGTGTCATCGTCGGACTGTTCATGTCGATCCGCCGGTACGGCCTTTACGCCACCCTCGCGCCGATCTATGTCGGCATCGGTGGGCTGCTCGGGCTGGTGATGGTGATCTCGATCGGCTCGGAGGTGTCGAGGATGCCCCGGGGCTTCCGCGCACCCTCCC
Organism: uncultured Planctomycetaceae bacterium; assembly: GCA_903951635.1. Classification (GTDB taxonomy): domain Bacteria; phylum Planctomycetota; class Planctomycetia; order Pirellulales; family UBA1268; genus QWOP01. Next base: position 7,916 of record CAJBCV010000415.1, on the reverse strand, counting down.
AGACGCCAGCGTTCAGGAGTGTTGCTGAACCGGTCCCTTCAGCGGCGACGGTGGAGATTCTGAATACTTTCCCTCTGACGCCCGTCCCGGCCAAGCCGTTAAACGCCCGGGTGGGCGAGGCGAGCACGCTTGCGGGGATATCTCGCCGCACGGTGACGATCGATTCTCCGTTCGGCCTCAAGTCGATCACGGGGACGCTCGAAATCCACGAGCCTGTCGCGGCAGGCGGGGTGGGACAGGAGCGACAGTGGCCGTGCGTGATCCTCGCGCCGGCCGGTTCCAATCTCCTGTCGGGTCGGGACATCGGTGACGGCGACCATCCCGAGGCCCTTCCCTGGGCGAACGCTGGCTACGTCGTCATTCAGGTCGCCCTCCCTGGCGCGATCGCCGACCCCGAGCGGGTCACAGGGGGCGAGGTGAAACGGACGTTCGCCGAGTTCTCCGCCGCCCGTGCGGGGCTCGGCTGTGTCGAGCAGGTCCTGGCCTACATCAAACAGGAACTGCCGCAGGTCGATCCCCGGCGGATCGCCGCAGTCGGCCACAGCTCCGCCGGCACGCTCGCCCTGCTTGCGGCCGAGAGCAATCCGGAGATCAAGGCCTGCGTCGCCTTCGCTCCCTGCACCGATGTGACGGAGTTTCACCGCGACAACTTCGCCGTCCTCGAGACGGTGATTCCCACCGTGCGGAAGTTTTGCAGCGACTATTCCCCGATCACCCACGTCGATCGGTTGCAGTGCCCGATCTTCTTCTTTCAGGCCGACGATGATTCGGTGACACCGGTAGCCGGCGCGATCCGGTTCGTCGATGCGGCGAAGGAGAAACAGAAACTGATCGAGTTCGTCCGCGTTCCGACCGGCGATCACTATCAGTCGATGATCGACCAGGGGATCCCGCGGGCGATTCGATGGCTCGATGCCACGTTCGCCCGGGCGACCGCGCCGCGCCCCGGGGGGGCGGAGTGAGGCACCGTCCGCCGGCGATCACGGCGCCGAGAGTGCCGTCTCGGCCCGCTTTCGCCCCGCGAACAGTAACGCGACGTCGGGGTCGACGACGATCCGCTCCGGGGGGAAGTCGGTGACGATGTCGATGCTGCCGGGAGTGTCCGCCGACACCTCCACCGTCGCCTCGCTTCCCGGTCGCTTCGCCTCCTTCTCCTCGGGCTTCTTCCCCTCGACGCGGACTTTCACCGCGGCCCGGCCGGTGCCGATGTTGGCGAGCGTCCCCGTTACCCGGTAGCCGGCATCGGTCTTCTCGACCTTCGACTCGCGAACCTCGAGATCGGGGAGATCCTTGCCGAGGATCCACCGGCCGACGTAGTCGTCAAACGCGGCCGTATCGGGGGCGTGCGGCCGGAGGCTCTCCAAGAGATCCTCGATGAGAGGGAAATCGAGGCCGTCGGCCGTCTCGACGCCATGGCGCCATCGGCCGATGAAGTCCTTGAGACCGGCGAGCATCGCCTCCTCCCCCATGAGATTCCGCAGCATCCAGAAGGCCCAGCCGGCGCGCTGGTAGGTGACCACCTGATCGCCGGGCCTCGAGCCGTCGATGCGGTTGATCGGCCGTTCGTTGTCAGCGCGGCGGCCGAAGACATAGCCCTGTTCCCAACGGCGGCGGAGGGTCTTCCCCTGCTCCTCACCGAGTTCGTGGTGAACGAGCATGAGCGCCGAAAACTCGGCGAGCCCCTCGGAGATGATGTTGCCGCCGGGCCCCTTCCCGGGCGTGACGATGTTGCCCCACCACTGGTGCCCCGCCTCGTGGGCGACGATGTAGAAGGCGGCGTCGATCTTTCCCTCTTCGCGGCCCGTGGCCAGATCGGTCACTTTGAGCGGCTTGGCGAGATAGCCAATGTTTTCCGAGAAGGAGATGTTGCCCGGAAAGCCCTGGGCATAGCCGGCGAGCCCCGGGAACTCGGTAACCCGGAGGTTTGTCCAGGGATACTCCACGAACCAGGCTCCATATTTCTCGCGCGCCGCATCGAGCGCCCGCACCATCGTCGGCACGTTGTGCTCGGTGCGGGGATGAAAATAGACCGTCGAGCGCCGCCCCGGCGCCGCCTTGAGTGGCCCGCCGACGATGTTGAAAAACCGCACCGGGTGTTCGGTCTTCCAGACGACGCGACGGCGGCCTTCCCCGATCTCCTCGTTGGCAGCCTCGACGCCGCAGCCGTTCATGACCCAGCCCGAGGGGCCTTCGATCGTGAGCTGCACGTCGCTCGACCAGGCAGGCCCGAAGGCGGGATCGACGCGCGTCGTCCAGTGGTCGAGTGGGTATTCCTTCGCGTCGCGCCGGTTCTTGTTGTCGACACCGACGGAGTCGACGAATCCCGGCACCGGGAGGAAGCTGGGGCTGAAGCTCGTGAGAACCACGCCACTGGGGAGCACGAACTCTCCGGTCCCCCCCGAGAGCTTCGACCAGCCGTCGGGAAAGCGCCCTTCGAGCCGGAAGCCGACCCGGACGCTTTCCCCCTTTGCCAGAGGCTGGGGCGGCGTGACGACGTACAGCCCGCTGCGGTTCTCGATCGACGGGGCCGGTTGATCCTTCTTCGACGGATCGACGGCGTGGTCGTCGACCGTCCAGTCGGAGGTCTTCTTGAAGTGGGGGCCGACGGTGAGGGGGATCTGGCGCATCGGTAGCGCGTGGGGATTGCGCATCGTGTAGGTGCCGATGACTTCGAGCCGGCGCTCGTCGGGGAAGAGCTTCACCGTCGCCTCGACGCGGTCGAGCGCGGGCGAGGGGGCGTTCTCCCAGGTGGTCGAATTGCGTCGCCAGTAGGCCTTTTCGGCATTCGTCTGCGGCTTCCCCTCGTACCCGGCGCGGACCTTCGCGCCGGTGTAGATGCCGAGGGCCAGCAGCGGCAGGGCCAGAAGCGCCGGTCCGACGGCCGCTCGGGCGAAAGTCGCCGGACGGAAGCCGTCGAACGTGGCGCGGAGGTCGGGGAGCCGCCGCGGCCAGATCTTCAGGGTGAGCGCCACGAGCAGCGCCGCGAGGGCCAGCATCACGAGCCGATTGGCAACGAGCGCCGGCCACATAAATCCCAGCCGGTCGAGCTCGCTCCAGCGGATCGTGCCGCCACCGAGATTCCAGGCGGTGAGCCAGTTGAGCCAGCCGTAACGGGTGAGAAACCCGGTGACGATCAGCGTCGCCACGCCGAGGGCATAGGTGACAAACCGGTTGCCCGTCAGGGAATGGAGAAACATCACCCAGGCCGCCCAGACGACGAGCGTCGGGACGAGAAGCCCGCCGAGAATCAGGGCGAGCGCCGGCAGCTCGAGTGGCACGGCGATTCCCGTCTGGAACCGTTGCACGAGGAGTGTGATCGCGATGGCCAGCGCCGTGAAGGCCACGATCACCAGCGCCATCACCGCATTGGCGAGCACTTTGCCGGCGAGCACGCCGGCGGTGGGGACGGGGCAGGCCCGGTGGATCCCGGAGAGACCGACGCGTTCCTCGCGGACGAGGCTCTCGACGGTGTAAAAGAGGATCAGCAGTCCGAGGAGGAGGCTGAGGGCGCCGCGCGCAACGGCCGCCGCGGCGCCGGTCGTCATCAGCTCCTCGGTGTCGAGCGTCCCGGGGCTCAAGGTCGTTGCGGCCCAGGTCTGGACGAGGATCAGCGGCCCGAAGAGCCACAGGCCGGGGCTCTTCAGCAGCGACCAGGTCTCCTGGCGAAGGATTGTCCGCACCGTCTCCACAAATCCCGGCAGGTGAATCGTCGCGGCGGGAAGGGCTCCGCGTGCGGCCACCGCGGCATGCTCGATCGTCATCGGCCCCGCGGCACGGGCGGCGGCGAGCAGGCGCTCGGCATTCCCCACGCGCCGGTCGTCATGCTCGGCATGCGCCAGCCGCCGGCCGGTGGCCCACACGGCCGCCAGCCCTACGCCAATGAGGACCAGCCGGCTGCCAATAAAGAGGCTGTCGGGAACGACGCGGGCGGAGTTGTAGTAGGCGACGCCCCGGTCCTCTGAAAGAAACGTGCGCGAGAACCACCGGAATCCGGTCGGCTCGACAGCCTGCATGAGCCGGTCGGCCCAGCGCGGCAGCCACTCGGGGTTGAAGTCCCAGAGGAAGAAGATCCCGGCGACGACCATCACGACGGGCAACGCGAACACGAGCACCGGCTGCCGCGTCCGCACCCCGGCCCACATCGACACCCCGCCGGTGAACACCACCATCGGCAGGGCGAACCAGATCAGCGGCGCGAGGTAACTCCACAAGGAGAACGTCGTCCGGACCCGCTGCGTGGTGTCGATCGGCCAGGTCTCGTAGATCGAGATCTGGCAGACGAGCCAGGCGGCGAGCACCGCGCCGAGCACGGCGAGCGCCGCGAAAAACCGACTCCAGGCGTATTCCTGCCAGGAAAGCGGCGTGGCCGTGAGGAGCTTTTGGATCCGCCGGTCACCGTCGACCAGCAGCGGCATGCCGCAGGCCACCGCCGCGAAGAAGGGGAGGACGATGGCGAAGATCACGACATCGACGAAGGCGAGGTTGAATCCGCCATTGATGGCAAGCTTCGCCCCGCCGGTGTCGGCCGAGCCGGCCGCGACCTGGACACCGCCAGCGACAAGCCCGAGCGAGAGCAGGGCCAGGATCGCGTACATGAACACCGGTAGCGGCCGCTTCCAGAACGATTTCAGTTCCAGCCGCGGGAAGGCGAGGAGGCGACCGATCATCGGGCACCTCCGGCAGTGGCCGATTCGGGAATCGCCCGCGCCAGCGGCCCGGGGATCTCGTGCGGCGGACAACGCATGAGGACGAGGTAGGCGTCCTCGAGCGTGCCGGGGCTCGGCGCGAAGCCGGGGGGCGTCGATGCGCCTGGCGGGAGGAAGATCCGCACCCGGTTGGTGCGCCCCTCGACGAGCACGGCGGAGAGCACGCGATGCTCCTTGGCAAAGGCCGGCAGCGAGCCATCGTCGACAAACCCTTCGCGGACGAGGCCATCGACGGCCGTGCGGGCAGCCGTCGGCGTCGTGTCGGAGACGACTTCGCCGGAGCGGATCACCGCGAGGCGCGGGCAGAGGGTGGCGACGTCGTCGACGATGTGGGTGGACAGAAGCACGACCCGGCCGACGCTCATCTCGGCGAGCAACCGGTAGAACCGCTGCCGCTCCTCGGGATCGAGGCCGGCGGTCGGCTCGTCGACGATGAGGATCCGCGGGTCGCCGGCGATCGCCTGGGCGAGCCCGAGCCGTTGCCGCATGCCGCCGGAGTAGCCACCCACTTTCCGCTTCGCCGCGGAGGTGAGATTGACCCGGTCGAGAAGCTCGCCGGCGAGGGCCGCCCGCCCCTTCGGCCCGCTGATTCCTTTGAGCCGAAGGAGAAACTCGAGCATCGCTTGCCCGGAGAGATCGGGATAAAAACCGAAATCCTGCGGCAGGAACCCGAGCCGCTCCCGGACGAACTGGGGCTTCTCGACGATGTTCGTGCCGTCGAGCCAGACAGCGCCGGCCGTCGGTTCGACGAGCCCGGCGACGATGCTCATGAAGGTCGACTTCCCGGCGCCGTTGGGGCCGAGGAGGCCGAACATTCCGGAGGGGACGTCGAGATCGACCCCCTTGAGCGCGCACACCGGGCCAGGGTGGATCTTCACGAGGCCGCGGACGGCGAGGCCTTCGGCGGAAGGAGCGGTCGAGGAGGTCATGGTTTCTTGGATTTCGAGATGGCGGCAGGGCGGGGCTTGGTTGGCTTCGTGGGCTTGGCGGGGCGGGAGGAGTGGGCCGATGGCTGACGCTCCGCGCCGCGGCGGCGGACAATCGGCGCCGTGAGTACCGACACGAGTTGGAGCCGCGTGTCGTCGGTGCGGGTCTTCTTCGCATTGAGAAAGGCGCTGAGCCGGCGGAAGATCGCGTTGAGCTCGTTGAAGTCGGCCTGCGTGAGCCAGACGTGCTCGAAGAAGGCCCGCATCGTGGAGGGCTTGTCGAGACCGACGCCGACGAGCGCGCCTGAGGCGGCGGCGTCGCGAAACGTCCGGGCCGACATCTTCAGGACCGTCGTCGCCGTCGTCAGGTAGGCGTCGTTGACGGCTCGGCTGCTCGCCCCCTTGAACCGGGCGCCGAGGTCGTCGGCGACGAGGTCGTACACCCGCTCCGTGCGTCTTCCGGAGGCGCGCGTCCCCGTCTCGACGACGACGCCGGTGGCGACGATCTTCTCGAAGTGCCGGTAAAGGGAATCGGCCGGCCGGTCGAGCTGCCGGGCGACGTCGGCGATCCCGCAGGGGCCGAGCATCCGCAGCGTCTCGATGATCTCGGCGCGGACCGGCGCGATGAGGGTCTTCCAAACGGCCGGATCGGTGACGAAGTGAACGGGCTTGCGCGGCATGAACCCATTGTTTTCCACTGTTGACTTTCCGTCAACAAAAAAAACAATGCGTCGCTGTCTTCCCAGCCTTGTTTGGCCTGCCTTCGGCGCTGACCGACACTCACGCCGTTTCCAGCGGGATCGGGAGGCCGCGTGTTTCGCCGGCCACCGGGGCGATCCTGCCGCCGGGGAGGAGGCGGTAGGGGCGGCCGCGCCACTCGGCCGTCCGCCTCAATGGCGCGATGAACCAGCAGGCGAAGATGAAGAGGTCTTTTGCGATCAGCGCCGGCACCAGACGCCAAGCGAGGCCGCGGCCGCGGAGGAGCCGGGCGCTCGATAGCTCCATCGCTACCTTCGCGCCGATGGCGAAGGCGCCGAGGGCTGCCAGATCGATCCTCCCGGCGACGATCAGCGGCAGAGCGAACGGGATCGGATTGAAGAGGAGCTCCAGCGGATAGGCCCACGGGCAGATCCGCACGCGCAATCCGGCGTGGCGAAGATTGCGGTCGGCAAGATTCTTCCACGACCACTCGCGCTGGATGACGCGAACCACCGTCGCCGACGGCGCGAGCTTCCAGCCGCTGCGCTCCACCTGCTGCGACAGTTCGTAGTCGTCGGCGCCGCAGTCGCGCACCCGTTCGAAACCTCCCGCGGCCTCGAGCGCGGCACGGCGCACCCACTGCCCTTTGGCGTTGACGGTGTGGAGGCCGACGAGTTCATGGACGCCGATCGTCAGGAAGGCGGCAAACTCGGTGTAGTGGAGATTCTCGATCGTGGCGGCGACGGTCCGCTCCCCGTCGGCGACGACCGGCTGATAGGCCATGCCGATGCGCGGTTCGGCAAACAGCGGCAGCACGCTTGCCAGGTCGCCCCGACTCAGCCGGACATTGGAATCGGAGAGCAGGAGGATGTCGTGCTTTGCTTCCGGAAGCATCGCCTCCATGAGCGCGATCTTCGGATTGGCGATCGTGTCGTCGGCGCCGACGACCACCGTCACGTCGCGGTGGGGATAAGCCGCAGCGAGTCGACGGGCGAGCGTGATCGCCGGATCGGTGGGGCTCGCGGCGGCGAAGATGATCTGGAGCGGTTCGTGATCCGCTTCGAGGAAGGAGCGGAGATTGGCTTCGAGTTCCTCGTCACTGCCGCACAGCGGCTTGAGGACCGAGAGGCCGGGAAGCGGCTCGGTCGACTCGACCAGCGCGATCGTGTCGGCCGTCCGCCGGTCGGTGACGACGCGGCCGGTGACGAGGACCCACGCGAGCAGATATGCCAGGAGCGTGACGACGCAGGGGGCCACGAGAAGGATTGTCGTCATCGGCGCGGCTCCCGGATGAGGCCGGAGGGAGGCCGCGCAGGGCCGGGGAACCCTCCCGGAAAAGCGGCGGGACGATAGCGGGGGCGGGCGCGGGGGGCAAGGCTGCGCGGGCGCTTGCCGTGGCGGGCTTCGGGGCTGCCCGTACGCCGTTGCCGGACGTTCGCTTCGGGCTGCTTTGGTCGGCTTCGGGACTGCCCGTACCCCGTTGCCGGACGTTCGCTTCGGGCTGCTTTGGTCGGCTTCGGGACTGCCCGTACCCCGTTGCCGGACGTTCGCTTCGGGCTGCTTTGGCCGGCTTCGGGACTGCCCG
>CAJBCV010000414.1 GCA_903951635.1 uncultured Planctomycetaceae bacterium | reverse complement strand
TTCGTGTCGAGCGGGATGCCGAACGGCATCCCCGGCGGCGGCGGGGCGGTGCGGTCGATGAACATCTCGAGCGGGTCGTAGCCCGGCTTCTTGTGGATGTCGATCGTGCGGGCGAAGGTCGGGGCCTTGGCGACGTCGCTCCACCACGGATAGGCAAACCAGGCCTCCGGCGTGCTCTCGAGCACGACGTCCCCGCAGTGGCTTGCCAGCGCCGGCACGGGAGTGTCGGAGAGCGCCGCGCCCACCAGCGCCGTGCCAGAGTAAACCTGCTTTACCCCGCGACGGGTGTCGAAGAGGGTGTGGATCTGCTGCACGAGCCGGTCGCGCTCCTCACGCGCCTGTCCGAGCTTCAGATAGACATGAGCCACCTGATGATCGGCCAGCGCCCAGGCGCGGCTCTTCTCCATGTCGATCAGCTCCCCCTCGGGGGAATCCTTGACGACGAGCAGCCCGGCGTCGCGGAGAATGCGGTTGATGAAGACGGCGTGCGTCACCGGACGGATCCGGTATTCGCCCGCCACGACGACGACGAGATTCTCCACGCCCACGAGCTGGCCATACTCCTCGACGAGGGCCCCGATCTCGGCGTCGAGCTCGCCGCAGGCGGCGTGGGCGGCGTCGCTGTCGGGCCCCTGACGCTGCGCGGCGTAGTCGAGGTGGGGAAGATAGACGACGGCCAGATGCGGCGGGGCATCCTTGGCGGCGGCGAGGAAGCTGTTCGCGATCCAGCGCGAAGAATCGATGCCGGCAAGCGGGCCCCAGAACTTGTGGAGGGGGAAGTCGCCGAGGCTTTCGCGGAGGCTCGCGTAGAGCGGCTCCGGGTTCGTGTGGCACCACATCGTCTCGGTGCCGTCGGGGTTGTGCTTCGGGGCCGGCAGGCAGACGAGATCGGCCGTGGCGTGCTTCGACTGGAGGAGGAACCACGCCGCGGTGCGCAGCTCCGGCCGGGAGGCCTTGAGACGGTCCCAGATCCTCGGGATCCGGTGGACCGAGTCGGGGCTGATCCACATTTCGAGATGGTGTTCATCGCGGTCGTAGACGCCGTTGGCCACGACCCCGTGCTTCCGCGGCGTGCCGCCGGTGGTCAGCGTGGCCTGCACCGGGCAGGTGACGGCGGGGAAACAGGGCGCCAGCGGCACCTTCCCGCCGAGCGCGGCAAGGCTGGCCACGACCGGCATCCGAGCGAGGTCTTCAGGCCGCAAGCCGGGCACCGAGAGGAAGAGGACGTGGAGCGGCTTGGGGTCGGCGGCGTCGGTCATCGGTGGCTCCGGGGAGGGGGAACGGTGGCTGGAGGAAGGTGGCGGGCGAGGAAGGAAAACGACTCGCGGGCGGTGTCGAGCCAGCGGTGGGACTGGCGGGGAAGCTCGACATGAAGCCCCCCGTCATAGCCGGCGGCGGCGAGAAGCGGGAGCAGGGCGGCAAAATCGACGTCGCCAGCCCCGAGGGGGAGATGATCGTGGCGGCAGGCGAGCATGTCGTCGACGTGAACGTTGACGACGTTCGCCGCGAAGGGCTCGAGCCTCGCCGCGAGGGGCCACTCCCCGAGGCATTCCAGATGGCCAAGATCGACGGTGAGGCCGAAGCACTCCGGGGCGCCGAGGCGGTCGCGGAGCATGGCCCATCGGGCAATCGTGTCGATCATCATCCCCGGCTCTGGCTCAAATCCCAACTGCACGCCACGCTTCGTCGCCCGCTCGATGACGGGCCCGAGGCCGGTGCAGAGCCGGTCGAGGATGGTCGCCTCGTCGGCGGCGTCGCGCCCCACGCCTGACCAGAGGGAGAGGCAGGATGCATCCAGTTCGGCGGCGAGATCGACCGCCGCGACGAGGAAGTCGACGCGGCGCTTGCGGGCGGAGGGATCGGGGGAGACGAGCGTCGGCTCGTGCTTGTGGAGCGGATCGAGGAGATGGCGGGCGCCCGACTCGACGACGCAGGCCATCCCCGTGCGGGCGAGGAGCGAACGCCAGCGATCGATCTCGGCGGAGAGGCCGGCGAGGCTGCCTGTGGCTATTTCCTCGAAGAGACCGTGATCGGGGGTGAGCGCGAGCGACCGGTAGCCCAGGTCGGCGAGGATCGCGACGGCGTCGGCCGGTGGCACGTCGCCGATGCTGTTGGTGCTGAAGCCGGGGCGCATGGCGGCGGCGGATGCCGGTCAGGTGGGGGGAATGAAACGCCGCAGGAGATGGAATGGCGCGAGGAGGGCGAGGATCACGACGGCCCAGGGCTCACCGCAGACGGAGAGCACGAGGATCGCGTCGAGGGTGATCAACGACATGATCGCGTTGCCGACCGCCGCGCGGACAGCCTGCGGAACCGGGTTGAGAGCGCCGATCCCGGCGCGGAGGAGGATCGAGGCCGACACCATCGACCAGAGGACCGTCCAAGCCGTCAGCCGATCGACCGCCATCCCAGGCTGAATCGTGCCCGCCCAGGGGATCGAGCCGGTGGACGCCCGCACGCCGAAGAACGCGCCAAGGCCGGCGAGCGCGAGGCCCACGGCCATCACGGCCGTGGCCCGCGCAAGCGCCCCGCGCCGGCTCGTCGTCGCCTCGTCGCGAGCGTAGAGCGTGATCCCCGCCACGTAGACGGCGATGCCCACCGGGATCAGCCAGTGGGGGAGGAGCCGCGGGCCGCCGGCGGCAGCCATTCCCAGAAGCCAGTTGAGTCCTCGGCAGAGCCCCATGACGGCCGGGCCGAAGGGGGTGCCCTTCGCATGCCGGTCGTAGGTCCAAATCGCGGCGGTGAGCCCCGCCCCAACGAGCGCCGGCGCCGGATACCCCGAGGCGAGGGCCGCGCCGCAGGCCCCCAGGCCAGCGAGCGCAAGCAAGCCCTGGCCGACGAGCGCTGCCGTCCGCACATTGATCTGCCCGGAGGGGAGCGGTCGCTCGGGGCGCTCGACGGAATCGAGGGCGACGTCGAAAACATCGTTGAGCACCATGCCGGCGGCGTAGAACGCCCAGCCCGCCGCGGCGGCCAGCAGCATCGCCGGCCGGGCGAGCAGCGTCGTCAGTCCGGCAACGACGAGATAGCCCGCCAGCACGTCGGCGATCGCCGTGAAGTGATTCGGGAGCCGCAGGAGCCGGGCCCAGGCGAGCAGGTGCCCCATGCGCGTCACCCGATCGCCACGCCGGCCCGGCCGGCACTGGCCTGGAGGTAGTCCCGTGCGGCCTTCGCGGCTTCGTCGGGCTTGGCGCGGTTGGGATAGAGCTCGACGGTCACCCAGATATCGGGGGTGTGTTCGGCAATGGCGCGGAACACGCCGTCGAAGTCGATCGCCCCGTCACCGGGAACGAGGTGGTGGTGAACCCGCGTCGCGGCGATGTCCTCGAAGTGGTAGTGCTTCGTGTGGGGCTTCATGATCGGCACCCACTCGGCCGGATCCTCGGAGACACAGTAGGCATGGCCGATGTCGAAGTTGAGGCCGAGGGCAGGGTGATTCACACGCTCGGCAAACTCGAGATACTGCCCGAACTTCTCGATCAAAAGCCCCGGCTCCGGCTCGATCAGGAGCGTCACGCCGACTTCCGCGGCCACGTCGAGGACCGGCATGATCTCGTCGTAGAAGATGTCGGTGGCCTGAGCGTAGGTCTGCCCTTCCGCGACCTCGCCCCCCGGCTCGGTGGAGATCGTCTTGGCGCCGAGTTCGGCGGCGAGACGGAGGGCACGCTTCGTGTGCTCACGGCGGATCGCCCGGTAGTGGCGATCGGGGTCGGTCCAGCCAGGGTGCCAGTAGGGCTGCCGGGGATCGGCGATGGCGTTCATCATGAACGCGTTGATGTTCGAGATCACCAGGCCCGATTCGGCTAGCGCGCGGCGGATCGAGTCTTTCTGAACGCCGAGGAGGCCGGCGGGCCAGGCATGGGGGACGTCGGCGAGAAGCTCGACCCCCTTGTAGCCGAAGCCGGCGATCCGACGGATCGCCTGTTCCACGGGGACGTCGAGGTAGGCGTTGGAGGAGAAGGCGAGGGAGAGGGGCATGATGGCTCCGGGCTAGCGGGGCGGACCGGCCGACAGGCCGCGGTTTCCCCCCAGGAAGCCACCCATTCTAGTTTCCCGTCGGCCAGAGAACGAGGTGGCGTTCGATCCAGGCCGGGCGGAGCGGCAGATGCTCGAGCTCCGTATAGACCATCGCCGAGGGATTGACGTCGCGCGATTCCATCAGCCGCACGTGCCGCTCGACGGCCGGATGCCGGCCGATCGAGGGGAGAACGACGAGCCAGACGGCCGCGAGGATCACCGCGGCGATCGCGAACCGGAGTCCCGGGGGGATCGTGTGGGCGATGCCGGGGGGAAAAGTCACGGGCTTGCCCCCTGCCGGAAAAGCCAGCCGAACGTGAGGCTCGCCATCGCCAGGGAGAGGGCGAGATTGAGGGCCTGGCCGAGGCAATAGAGGATCAGCGGCCGGCCGCTGGCGAGCGTCGGGGCGAGCTCGCGGAAGTTCGTCTGCAGCCCCATGCAGACAAATCCGACACAGAACAGCCAGCCGCGGAGCCGCGACGTGAATCCGTTGATCGCGCCGTCGACGAGGAGCGCGAGTTCGGGCGACGTCGTGAACAGCCAGGAGCAGAAGATCGAGGTGCCGATGAAGCCGAGGATGAACTTCGGAAACCGGCGCCAGGCCTCGGCCACGAGCGACGTCTTCGGCCCGCCGGCATCGCGGTCGACCCAGCCGGCCCAGTAGACGGCGACCGCGAAGGCGATGATCCCGATCATCGAGTTTTGGATCATCTTCACCGTGGCCGCCACCTCGGCCGGGCGCTTGTCCTCGAGATTTTTCCCGAGCATCTCGCCGGCGGCCACGACCGCCCCGGTGGCGTCGATCGTGCCGCCAAGCCAGGCGCCCCCCACGATCGGGTCGATCCCCGCCCACTGGATGAACGGCGGCATCACCACCATCATCGCCACGGTGAACAGGAGCGAGAGCCCGATCGCCAGCGACAGCTCCTCCTTCTTCGCCTTGCAGGCAGCACCGGTGGCGATCGCCGCCGACACCCCGCACACCGACATGTCGGCGGAGATCACCATGCAGAGGCTCTTTGACGGGATCTTCATCCAGTGGACCCCGAGGAGATACGTGACGACCAGGACGATCGGCGTCACCACCCAGCTCGTCAGCAGCCCCGGCAAGCCGAGCTCGAGCAGCCGGCTGAAGAGAACCTCCGCCCCGAACACGACCAGCCCGGCCTTGATGAGAAACTCCCCCTGGAGTGCCGGCTCGAGCCATTTCCCCACGCCGATCGTGTTGCCGATGACGAGGCCGACGAGGAGCGCCCAGAGGGGATACTCGAGGTTGTAGTAATTGATCACCTTCTGCGCGGCCATCAGGTAGGCAAGGCCCCCGAGGAGTGCCAGGAGAACCGCGCCGGGGATCACCGCCGGGAGCGAGCGGCCGCGCAACAGCGTGCCGGCGGCGAGGATGCCGACGACCCACGTCATCCCGAGAAGGATCGGGATCGCGACCGGCTTGATCTTCGTCGGGTCTTTCTTGTCGACGATGACGAGGGCCTGCTTCGGCGCATCGCTCCAAGTCTGCGGCTTGTCGATCGTGGCGGCGAGCTGGTTCGGCCAGCCCTTCGGGAAAGCCTTGCGACTGGCCGAATCCTCGGTCGGCCGCCCGCTCCAGCCGATGGCAAGCGCCAGCGCCACGAGCACCACGCCGATGAGGATCGCAGCGGAATCTTCGTGGAGGCCGCGCTTGTGAACGTCGGCCCCGGAATCAGCTGCCATGGAATCTGCTCCTCGTCATGAGCCTCTGGATCCGCTCGCCATCAGCTCGAGGCGCTACGGTATTTCGAAAGGGCCGCCAGGAACACCCACCGCGATATCCCCAGCGCCGCCCCGGCGGCAAACACCGTTCCGGCGACCATCATTCCCCCCTGCCCCGTCAGCGGCTGGGCGATGACCCGCGCCGGGACATTGACGACGAGGAGAATCGGGATCACGAACGTGCACAGGGCCCGCAGTGGCCCCCCCCAGGGGCCGGAATAGATCTCGGCGGGATAGCGGGAGAAGTTCGTCAGATAGAACCAGAAGTCGTAGAGGCTCTGGTTGCGGCCGAGATGGATCGTCGCAGCGGCGAGCATGATTACGAGGCTGTAGAGGATCGCCACGCCGCAGGCGATAAGGAGCGGATAGAGGAGGATCGCGACCGGGTGCGGCACCTGCGGGAGGCGGGGGATCGCCCAGGCGAGGAGTCCGACGCCGACGAGGCCGTTGGCGAAGGCCGAGAAGTCGACCCGGTGCATGGAGAGGAGGAACTGGGCGTCGAGCGGCTGAACGAGGATCCCGTCGAGCCCGCCGGTGCGGACCATTTCGGTGAGCTCCTCGGCGCTCGGCATGAAGAGGGCCTGGACGATCGAGTTGATGATCAGGCCGGTGGCGACGAACGCGAAGAACGGCTCCTTCGTCCAGCCCGTTCCGCGGCCGATCTCGGGGGTGAAGGTGAAGACGAGGAGGTAGAAGGCGAGATTCATCGCCATCCAGCCGAGGCTCGTAACGCACTCGAGGACGAAGTTCGCCCGGAACGTCATGTCGCGGACGAGACAGGCCCGAGCGAAGGTGAGGAAGATCGAGAGGTAGCGGGTCATCGGGGCGTTCCTTCAACCGCCAAAAGCGCTGTAGCGGCGCGTGCCGCGCCACCAGGCGATCCGGCAGGCGACGATCATCACCCCCACCCAGGCCGCTTCCACGAGGAGCGACCGGACGAGCTCCGCCCCCTGCACCTTCCCCAGCCACACCGCCGCCGGGAAGTAGGCGGTGTACTCGAAGGGGAGGAAGCGGACGACATCCGCCACGCTCACCCCGGCGACACCGGTGGGGATCCCGCGGAGCATGTCGAGGGGAAACATGTGGCCGGAGAGCATGTACTGCACGAGCATGTAGGCGAAGACGATGCTCGAGACTTCCAGGAACCAGAAGCCGAGCATCCCCAGCGTCGCCTCCATGAAGAATCCGAGGAGGAAGGAGAGCACCAGCGACAGTACAAAGGCGCCAATCGTTGTCCAGTCGGGGATTGGCGGAAAGTATTCGCGGCAGAAGAGGAACACGCCGGCGAAGGGGAGGGTCGCCACGGCGTAGTAGACGAGCTTGTGGGCGATTCGTGCGGCGAGGAGGTAGCCGACGTAGTCGACCGGCTGAACGAGGTATTTCTTGATCGACCCATCGCGGATGCTGCGGGCGATACCACTGGCCAGGCCCGGCATGCTGGAGAAAGCCCGCGACACCATCGTGAGGAGGTAGTAGGCGACGATGTCGTTGCGGGAGTAGCCGGCAATCGATCCCGTGCTCGTCGCGCCGAACACGGCCGTCCAGAGGAAGACCTGCGTGACGATGGGGAGGAAGCGCATGAGCGTCCCGAGGACGAAGTCGCCCCGGTAGACGAGCCGCTCCTCGAGGCAGATCACGAGCATCGTCCACCAGACACGGAGAGCCTGGAGACGGCGGGCGAGGAAGCCCGACGGGGGCGAATGGCTCGCGGCGGCGGTCATCGCGGGGCTCCCGTCGCGCCGTCGGTACCGGCGGTACTCCCCGACCGGAACATCTCGGCGACGATCTCCTCCAGCGGCACGTCCTCCACCGACACGTCGCGCACCCCCTGCCCACGGAGGATTCCGGGGAGGACATCGGCGATCCGCGTCCGGTCGATCCGCAGGATCACCTGCGGCCCGCGGATCTCGCAGGGAAAGCCGAGGCGGTCGATGGCGGCCCGGTCGGGGGGAGCGTCGAGATCCAAGGTGACGATCTTGTGGGAGGTGAAGCGGTCGACGATCTGCTCCAGCGACCCGTCGTAGAGGATGCTCCCCTGGGTGACGACGACGAGCCGCTTGCACAGCGCCGCCACGTCCTTCATGTAGTGGGTGGTGAGGATCACCGTCATCTGCCGCTCGGCCTGGACATGGGCGAGAAAGCGGTGGAGGGCGTGCTGGGCGACGACGTCGAGGCCGATCGTCGGCTCGTCGAGGAACAGCACCTCCGGCTCGTGGAGGAGAGCGGCGACGAGTTCGAGCTTCATTCGCTCGCCGAGCGAGAGGTCGCGGACCGGCCTGAGGAGGAGCTTGCGGACGTCGAGGAGATCGACGAGCTCGTCCCGGGTCCGCTCGAACCGCGGCGTGTCGATCCGGTAGATCTCCTTGTGGAGCCGGAAGCTCTCGGCGGCGGGGAGATCCCACCACAGCTGGTTGCGTTGCCCCATGACCAGCGCGAAGCGGCGGCGGAAGTCGTCGGTCCGCTCCCAGGGAACGCTGCCGAGGACGGTGGCCGAGCCGCGGGTCGGCGTGATGATCCCGGAGAGGAGCTTGAGAAAGGTCGTCTTGCCGGCGCCGTTGGGGCCGAGCATGGCGACGAACTCCCCCTTCTCCACCCGGAGATCGACCCCCCGGAGGGCCTCGACGACCCGGCTTTTCCGGTTGAAGAGCCCGGTGACGCTCGCCATCAGCCCTTCCGGCTTGTCGAAGACCCGGTACTCCTTGGCGAGCCCCCGGACCTCGATCACGGGCTCGCTTGCCGCACTCGGGGCGTCGGTCCGGGGCTGACTGGAGTTGTGCATGGCGGGAGTATAGGGGAAAACGTCCGATTCCCTCGGAGAACCCCCCATGATCCGCGTCGGCCTCGGCCACGACACGCACCGCCTCGGGCCGGGCACGGCGCTGGTGCTCGGTGGAATCGCGATCCCGCACGACCGGATGGCCCTCGGCCACAGTGATGCCGACGTCCTTCTCCATGCCATCACCGACGCGATCCTCGGGGCGGCGGCCCTCGGCGACATCGGCGAGCTCTTCCCCGACACCGATCCGGCGAATCGGGGGCGGGATTCGGCCGGGATGCTCCGCGTCGCCGCGGAGCGGGTGGCGGCGGCGGGGTGGCGGATCGTGAATCTGGATTGCGTGATCTTCGCCCAGCGCCCCAAAATCCTCCCGCACCGTGCCGCGATCCGCAGCCGCGTCGCCGAGATCCTCGGGATCGACGTCGAGGGGGTGTGGCTCAAGGCGAAGACGGGTGAGAAGGTCGGGCCGATCGGCGAGGAGCTCGCGATCGGCGCGGAGTGTGTGGTGTTGATCGAGCGCGACTGAACTGCCCGGCCGAACGTGGCCGGGCGAGTCGAAGACCAGCAAGCGAACAGCAAGCGAAGGACTGTCCATGGCGACGACCGAGGCGACGAAGGCCCTGCCGAAGATCGAGGTTTACAGCACGCTCTCGCGGAAGAAGCAAACGCTCGAGACGGTGCGCCCCGGCGAGGTGGGGATGTATCTCTGTGGGCCGACGGTCTACAAGCCGAGCCACATCGGCCACATGGTCGGCCCGGTGATCTTCGACACCGTCAAACGCCACCTCGTCTACTCCGGCTGGAAGGTGACGTGGGTCGTGAACGTCACCGACGTCGACGACAAGATCATCGTCGAGAGCGCCGCCCGCGGCACGACGATGCAAAAGCTCGCCGAGGAGATGACCCGCGACTACCTCGACAACCTCGCCGCCCTCGGCGTGACCACGATCGACCAGATGCCGAAGGCGACCGAGCACATCGGCACGATCATCACCTTCATCGAGGGGCTGATCGCCAAGGGCTGTGCCTATGCCTCCGACGGCGACGTCTACTTCGACGTCACCCGCGACGCCGACTACGGCAAGCTCACCAACCGTTCGGTCGACGCCATGCAGGGGGAGGGAGGCTCGACCGCCGAACGGAAGCGCTCGTCGGCCGACTTCGCCCTTTGGAAGAAGGCCAAGGCGGGGGAGCCCTCCTGGGAGAGCCCGTGGGGGCCGGGCCGGCCGGGCTGGCACATCGAGTGCTCGGCGATGTCGCGGGCGATCCTCGGCGAGCATTTCGACATCCATGGTGGCGGCCTCGACCTCATCTTCCCCCACCACGAGAACGAGATCGCCCAGAGCGAGTCGCTCCACGACAAGCCGATGGCCACCTACTGGATGCACAACGGATTGATGCAGGCCTCGGGTGCTGCCGGCAAGGTGGGGGGGCGACCGCGGGGGAGCGAGGGGGGCGACGACGTGGCCAGCCAGACGGCCACGAAGATCAGCAAGTCGACCGGCGCCGAGCCGTTCAAGAATCTCCTCGCCCGCCACCGCCCCGAGGCGATCCGCTTCCTCCTCCTCTCCACCCACTACCGCAGCCCGATCGCCTTTGGCGAGGAGCCGCTCGGCGAGAGCGCCCGTGCCATGGAGGCCTTCGAGCGGCTTTTCCAGCGCTTCGAGCGTCTCACCGGCACTTCGTTCTACGCGCTCGCGACCCGCAACCGGCCCGCCGGTGATGCGGCCGTCGCGGCCGCCGGGCCCGATGTGACGGCCCTGAGGCAAAAGTTTCTCGAGGCGATGGACGACGACTTCAACACGGCGATCGCGATGGCGACGCTCTTCGATTTCGTCCGCGTCGCCAACAAGTTCATCGACACCCAGGGGATGGAGAAGCAAGCCACCCCGGCCGATCAGGCGAGCCTACGGGCGATGATGGAAGTGTTCCGCGAGTTGACGGGGGTGCTCGGTCTGTTCCTCGTCGAGCCGAAGGCCAAGGCGACGGGCGGCGACGACGATCTCGTCGGCAAGCTCATGGAACTCGTCATCGAGATCCGTGCCAACGCCCGCAAGGCGAAGGATTTCGCCACGGCGGATCTCGTTCGCACGAAGCTCACCGCCGCCGGCGTCATCCTCGAGGACCGCCCTGACGGCACCGGCTGGTCGAGGAAGTCGTGATCGCTCCTTTCGCGGCAGCCCAAACCGGGAACCGGATTGTCGGCCTGGGGGAGATCCTCTGGGACGTCTTCCCCGACGGGGCCCGGTTTGGCGGGGCTCCGGCGAACTTTGCCTGCACCGCCGCCGGCCTTGCCGCCGGTTTCGCCCGCGTCTCGATGGCAGGCGCCGTCGGCCGCGACGATCTCGGCCGCAG
>CAJBCV010000413.1 GCA_903951635.1 uncultured Planctomycetaceae bacterium | reverse complement strand
CGGGCATGTCGAGCGTTTCAATCCCGCCTGGCAGATGGCCGTGTCGCGGGCGGGGAAGATCGTCTCGATCGAATCGCTCCGGCTCGCCCCGTTCACGTTCCGCTCGATGGATGTCGGCGTCATCCACGATCTCATGATCCACGACATCGATCTGGTTCTCTCCCTCGAGCCGGGCCGGCTCGAGCGTGTCGACGCCCAGGGCCTCCATGCCACCGGCGGTCACGAGGATGCCGTGCGGGCGCAGCTCGTCTTCTCGTCGGGCCTCGTCGCCTCGCTCACCGCGTCGCGAATCCATCCCACGCTCCGCCGCGGCTTGACACTGTGGTCGAGCGAAGGGGTCGTGTCGGTCGACTTCCACGCCAAGGCGGTCGAGGTCGTGTCGCCGTCGGCCGCCGTGCGGAGCGGTGAGTTCGTGGCGAGCGATGTCCCGGTCGAGCAGCGTGCGGCGATGAAGGAGGCCTTCTTCACCGACGTCCTCCCCCGTGAGACACTCGCCATCCCCGAGGCGAATGCGATCGCCTCCGAACACGACGACTTCCTCGGTGCGCTCCGCGAGGGACGTCAGCCGCTGGTGCCGGCGACGGCGGGGGCTGCGGCCCTCGAGATCGCCAATCGGGTCGTCGATAGCCTCCACACCACGACGCTCGGGGGAGGCCATCTCCCGTCGACGGTGCCGCTCCCTTCCCGCCTCCGCCGGACGGGCTGATCGGTACGGCTTTCCCAGTCGCCGGGAAGCTCTCTGCGTTTCCCAGTGTGACGCGGGTCTGACGGCGCCACGGGGCGGATCAGAGCGGAGGGGCTTGGTCGTCCGATACGACGGTGAACCGGAGCCTTGTGCCGGGCCCCGCCGATCGCACGCCCACCATGCCCCATTCCCGGTTCCCGCCGGCCTTCCTGCCGTCGCTGCTGCTCCTCCTCCCGGCCTGCCTCGCCCGGCCGGCTGTGGGGGCAGCCTATCCACCCTCGGTGGTCGAGGGCTGGGATGAGCGGCTCGCGCTGTTCGAAGAGGAAGAGCCGGTCGAGTTCGAGGGCTTTGGGCTCGAGGATTTCCAAGGGGCGGGTTCGATGGCCTCTGGCCTACGAGCGAGCGATCTGGCCGCGCCCGGGGCGCCGACGCCGCTGCGGGTGCTCGTGAAAGGGCCGTCGGGGGCCGAGCAGGCAGCCAACCCGCTCCTGGCGGAGCTGAAGGGGCGCTTCGAGGGGATCGATCTCTCCGCCGGTCTACTGGCCGATCGGATGGTGATCGAGGCGGGGCCGCAGAAGTTTGTCGGCGGGATGGCGATGGCCCACGATCATACCGGCGGGCGCGAATCGCTCGAACTCCGCACGTCGATCGCCCAGGCCCCGACGGCGGCGAAGATCGCGCTGGAACTGGGGCCGAGGATCGAACGCCGGCTCCCCGGCGGGATGACGCTGTTCTTCGACGGCAAGGCAGAGGCGCAGTCAGCCCCGCAGGGCTCGACCCGCCAGCCGCTGGCCGGCCCGACGTCCGACGGCATCGGCCTGATCGGCGTCACGGGCCGCACCGGCCTGATGCGGTGAAGGGCCCGGTCCACCGCAGCGCGTTCTTATCGTCGCTCTGCGTTGCCCGCGATCAGGCCAGGTCGCGGTCTTGGAAGAGGACGAGGGCCACCAGCAGCGCCACCGCCGAGTAGAGGGCCGAATAGAGCGCCGCCCACCCCAGATAGCTCCACGGCACCGGCACGCCGCCGACGACGGCCGCCTCGATCGTGAAGTGTTCGAGCACCGGGAGAATCGTCGCAAACAACTGCCCCACGAATCTCACGATCGCGAACTTGCCCACGCTCGACTGAACGATCAGCGGCACGAGGTGGCCGAGGGCGTAGACGGTGAAGCAGATGATGAGGTTCGGCACCATGCCCAGCCGCGTCGAGACAGCCAGGCTCACCGCCGCCAGGAGGATCGTCTCGAGGAGCGAGAGGACGAGGCCGGGGACAATGGTGATCATCTCGTCGGCGCAGTCGCGCCACACCGGATCGAGCTTGCCCCCCTCGCGGGCGTCGTAGACGACCTTGAGGCTCGTTGTCGTCATGAGGATCGTCCCCAGGACGAGGAACACCAAGAGAGCGACGAGGACGAGGCCGACGAACTTCCCGAGGACGAACTGCCAGCGGGTGAGCGGCTTGGAGAGGACGGTGAGGGCCGTGCGCCCTTCGATCTCGTCGGCCACCGCGACGCTCGCCGTCCAGATCACGACCAACAGCGCGAGGACCTTGATGAGAGTGAGGCCGCTGTCCTTGAGCATCTTCACGTCTTCGCCGAACGTGTTGTAGGGGATGACGATGAAGGCCAGGAGAAGGACGGCGCCGAGGATCAGCGCCACCGCGAACACCGGCTGGCCGATCGCCTCCTTCGTCGTGGCCGAGGCGACGGCCGCCATCCGCCGAGGGATGAGCCGGAAGAGGGCGTAGGCGAGCGTGATCGAGAGGATCGTGATCACCGTCCAGGGGAGGATCGCCGACTGGGGGTATTCGGGAACGAGCCGGGCCCGGACGGTGAGATCGACCGGCGCCGTGCCGGCATTGCTGACCTCGATCCGCGCCTTTTGGCCGAGGAACGGATTCGGCTTGTTCGTCTCGTCACCGCGCTTCCAGGTCCAGGTGGCGCCGGGGAGGATCTCGATGTCGGCCTGCTTGGCCAAGGCGAAGCCTTCGATCGGCTGCTGCGTGCGGACGACGAGCGGCTGAGCGGCGTCGAGATCGAGCGATTCGATCTCCTGCGGCCGGAGGTTCAGCTCGAACTCCTCGAGCGTGACGCCGGCCGGGATCGAGAGCCGCTGCTCGAAACGGTCGGCCGACGACATTCGCGCCAGCGACCGGCCGATCTGATTGAGCGGCACCAGCGGCGTGAAGGCGATCGCCACCGCCGAAAGCGTCAGCAGGAGCCAGGCGAACGGGCCGGCGAAGCCGTCACCGAGGCTCGAACGCGCCTCGGCCGCAGCCCGGGGCTGAACGACCCGCAGCACCGCCCAGACGAGGAGGATCACGGCCAGGGCGATCAGCGCCCCGGTGCCCAGCAACCAAATCGGGGGAAGGGCGATCGACCAGCGGTTGGCGAACAGTGGCGTCATGGGAGGTGGCAGCAGAAGAGGGGGCGGGGACGAGAAGGAATGAGCAGCGATGAACGGGGAACGGGCCGGCAGGCCGCGGGGCGGGGGTTGTACGGGCGCCGGGCCCGGGCGGTTCCCTCTCCCGGTGCCTGCGGTGCCTTATCCGGGGCTTTTCCCCGGCGACTATTGTGCCTCGGAAGCGGTCTCCAGTGAAGGATCCAGCGGCAACGGGCCGGCCAGCACGGTCGAGCCGGTTCCGTGGAGAGGCCAGCGGGCCAGCACCCGGTGGACGTCCTCGAGGCTGAGATTCTCGATCGTCCGCAGATCGTCGGCCACGGAGCGGTAGTCGCCGGAGTGGGCCCACTCGGGGCCGACGTCGAAGAGGCGGCGGCGGGGGCGTTCGCCGAGGAGCACCCACCGCCCGGCGAGCTTGTTGCGATTTTGCTCGAACTCGCGCCGGTCGAGCCCCTGCTCGGCCGCCCCGCGGTAGACCTCGTCGATGATCCCGAGGAGCTCCTCGGCGTCCTCGGGATCGCAGGAGAGCTGGGTGGCGAACATGCCGGCGTCGAGGAAATCTTGATGGTGGCAGGAGGCCTGCTCGGCCCGGCCGGTGTCGACCATCGCCCAGTAGAGCCGGCTGCCGGAGGTGTCGCCGAGGATCGCCGCGAGGAGCTTGGCGGCGAAGCGGTCGTCGTCGTCGCCGGCCGGGCCGGGGGACATCCGCACCGCATACTCGAGCGTCGAGGTGGGGCGGGTGAGGAGCTCGAGCGTCGGCCCGCGCGCGGCGCCAAGATCGAGCGGGGCGCGACGGGGGGGAATCGCCAGCGGCTCCCAGTCACCGCACCACTGCCGGGCCGAATCGACGAGGGCCGCGAAGTCGACGGCGCCGGTGGCGCAAAGGACGATGTTGCCCGGCGAGTAGCGGCGGCGGTGGTAGTCGCGCATCGTCTCGACCGGCATCCGTTCGATCGATTCGACCGTCCCGAGCACGCTCCGCGCCAGCGGATGATGGCCGAAGAAGGTCGTCCGGCAGCGGTCGTCGGCGCCGAAGGGAGGCTGATCGTCGTACATCCGGATCTCCTCCAGGATGACGAGCTTCTCGGTGTCGAAGTCCTCTTCGCGAAGCGCCGGGCGCATCATCCGCGCCAACAGCGCCGTCGCCTCGATCTGCTGCTCGGGGAGGACGGCAGCGTGGTAGGCGGTGTCTTCTTCGCTCGTGAAGGCGTTGGCGCTGGCTCCCATCCAATCGAAGCGCCGGTTGATCTCGTCGGCGGAGAGGTCGGTCGTCCCCTTGAACACCATGTGTTCGAGGAAGTGGCTCACCCCCCACTCGGCGTCGGTCTCGTCGCGGGCGCCGGTCTTGACGAAGAAGCCGATGCTCGTGGAGAGAGCCGTGTCGGTCACTTCCGCGATCACATCGAGCCCGTTGGGGAGACGTTCATGCAGAAACTTCACGTGGCACCTCCAGCGGTTCCTTGCCCAGCGACACGACCGTCAGCCCGGCCGGGCGGTTCGCCGCCAGCCAGCCCTCCACCGACGCCACGTTGAGACGGTCGTAGCGGGCAAGCTCCTCGGCCAGGCTCCGGACCGACCCGAGGTGATACCACTGCCGGGCGATCCAGGCCGCCCGCGCCGCACTCGACTCCTGCTGCATCACCAGGGCGCTTTTCGCCCGCGACTTCACCCGGTCGAGCTCCGCCTCCTCGATCGTGCCGGGGAGCCGGTCGATCTCGGCGAGCATGACGTCGAGCGTCTCCTGAGCCCTGGCCGCCGAGGTGCCTGAGTAACAGATGGCCGAGGCGTAGTCGCGGAGCGTGTGATAGCCGGCTGACACGCTGTAGCACAGGCCACGCCGCTCCCGGACCTCCGAGAACAGCCGCGAACTCGATCCTCCACCGAGTACCGAAAGGGCCGCCGAGGCCTCGTAGGATTCGTCGTAACGGTACGGCGGCACCGACCAGGCCAGGGCGATGTGCGTCTGCTGGGAATCGTGGGGCACGTGCCGGACCCGTTCGCCACGGCTCCCGATCGCCACCGTCGAGGCGTCCTCGGTGTCCCAGTCTCCGAACAGCGCTTCGACGCGGGTGACGAAATCGTTCCAGTCGATCCGCCCAGCGATGGCGATGATCATTCCGCGCGGCACGACATGAGCCGCGACGAACGACCGCACGTCCTCGATCCCGATCGCTTCCACATCGGCGCTGATCCCCTCGGAGGGCATGCCGAGCGGGTGCGGATAGTGGAGCTGTCGAAGCGCCGACATGGCGCGGTGGGCCGGATCGTCCTCGGTGCCGGCGAGGTTTTGGAGAACCATTTGCCTGGCATTCTCGAGCTCGTCGTCGGGGAGACGGGGGCGGCGGAGGATGTCGGCGTAGATCGGCAGGGCGGTGGGGAGCTGCCGGGCGACCATCGCGCCGGCGAAACTCGCGTGGCTTGTCGACACCGACTGCGCCCATTGGATACCGGAGCCTTCGAGGACTTCGACGATGTCGCGGCTCGTGCGGTCGCCCGCGCCGCGGAGCATCATTTCCCCGGAGAGCGTCGCCAGGCCGCAGCGGCCAGGCCCGTCATGAACGGCGCCGGCGGGGGTGTGGAAGGCCACCGCCACCGACTCGAGGCCGGGGAGGTCTTCGCCCAAAAGGACGATGCCGTTGTCGAGCGTGGCTGAATGGAGGGTTTGTTTCACGGGCTCGGGCGGAAGGGGGACAGACGGTGGCAACGGAGAAGGCGTGGAGAGGGAGCCGCCCGGACCACGATCGGTCCCCCGGCCGTTCCCCCGCTTTCGGGTCCGCGGGTCACGCGGCCTCCCGGAAGCCCTCCAAGAATAGCAGCCTGCGAAAAACGTGCCGAAAACACGCCGTCAGCGTGAGCCGGAGACGTTCGCAGGCTGTGGACAAAGTGACCCGCCGCTGGATGCGGCGCCGACACCCCCGAAAAACCTCGGCTTTTTCGGGGGTGTTCAAAGTGGAAAAAGGTCATGGATGACTTTTTCCACGGACAGTTAGAGGAGGGCCGGCTCCCGTTCCCGGAACTGCCAGACCGGCCCGTCGACGACCTTGTAGATCGTCTTGGCGCGGCGGAAGCCGAGGCGCTGGTAGAGGCTGACGGCCCGGACGTTGTCGGCCGTGACTTCGAGGGTCGCCCGGGGGAGATTCTGCTCGGCAAAGCCGCGGAGGGCCGCCGCGATCAGGACCGACCCGAGACCGAGGCCACGGTGGCCGGGGACGACGCCGATGTTTTGGATCGACCCGGCGCCGCTTGAGTCAATCACCCCCTGGATCGTCCCACACCAATCCACTTCGGCCGGCCGCGGGCCCAAAGCGTCGGGCCCAAGGCCGGGGGGAAGGGAACGGGAGCGGGCGATCAGCCAGGTCGCGCCGGGGAGAAATCCCCCTTTGCCACGGATCTCCCGCATCAGTCGCCGGCAGCCTTCGAGGTCGCCGAGGCAGGGGAAAACAACGGCGTCGATCTCGCTGCGGAACGAGCGAAACTTCGTCCGGGCGTGGGCGTCGATGAGGCCTTCGTGCCAGGGGACGAGCCGGTAGCCAGCCGGGAGGCGGTCGGCCACTGCGGCCGGAGCATCCGGGCCCGACGAGCATGCGGAGGGGAACCCTCCGGCCCCGAGGGCCAGATCCATCCGGAATCGTTTGAAGTAAGCCGAGTCCATCCGCTTTTCTCCCCGTCCTCTCCAGACGATAGGACGCCCCGCGGGAGTGGTCAACGCGCCGGTCGCAGGGATCGTCGTTCCGGGGCTGCCACGGCGGACCGACGGCAGGGATAAGACGAGGAAAATCGGCCGTGATGGCTGGTCGGATTGGTTGGCCTCCCCAGGGGACGATAGACTGTGGGACGAGATTTTGGGTTCTCAAAGATAGATTTTTGAGAGATCAAAAATGAGCCTTCCATCGCGGTTTTTGAGCGTCGTGACGCTCGTGGTCGTGCTCCTCGTTCTGGCCCTCGAGCCGGGGCGCGGCCGCTGTGACGCCGCCGATCGTCGCCTCCATGTCGTGGCGACGACGACGGTGGTGGCTGATCTTGTCCGCCAGATCGCCGGCGATCGGGTCGGCATCGACTGCCTGATGGCGGCGGGGATCGATCCCCATAGTTACAAGGCGACCCCGCGCGATGCCGATCGGCTCGCCCGCGCCGATCTCGTCGTCGCCTCGGGGCTCCATCTCGAAGGGAAGCTCGCCGATCTCCTCGAGCGCCTCTCGCGGCGCTTGCCGGTGATCGCCGTCGGCGACGGGCTGCCCCCCGATCGCCTCCTCGACGCCGGGGCGGGAATGCACGATCCGCATGTGTGGTTCGATGCGGCGCTGTGGAGCCGGGGGGTGCCGGCGGTCGCGGAGCGTTTGGCGAAGCTCGATCCACCCAACGCCGAGGCCTACCGCGAGTCGGGGCGGGCTTACGCCGAGCGGCTCCTCGCCCTCGACGGGGAGATCCGTGAGACGCTCGCCGAGATCCCGGTGGAGCGGCGGGTGATGGTGACGGCCCACGACGCCTTCCGCTATTTCGGCCGCGCCTATGACATCGAGGTCGTGGGAATCCAGGGAACGAGCACCGAGGCAGAGGCCGGCTTGGGCGACATCAATCGGCTCGTCGATCTCGTCGTCACGCGGAGGCTTCCGGCGGTGTTCGTGGAGACGAGCGTCTCCGATCGCAACGTGACGGCGCTCCGCGAGGGGGCCCGGGCCCGGGGGCACTCCGTCGGTCTCGGCGGGCGGCTCTACTCCGATTCCCTCGACCAGCCGGGGAGCGGGGCGGGGACGCTCGAAGAGGCGCTGCGGGCCAACGTGGCGACGATTCTTTCGGCCCTCAACAAGGCGCCTGTTCCCTCCGGATCGAAATGAGCGCGTGCTTGGAATGACGATGTCGACCACCTCCGCCGGCCTCGAGTTTCATGACGTCACGGTGGCCTACGGCCGGCGGCCCGTGCTCTGGAATATCGATCTCACCGTGCCCGGGGCGTGCCTGTTCGGGATCGTCGGTCCCAACGGCGCCGGCAAGAGCACGCTCCTCAAGGCGGCGTTGGGGCTTGTGCCCCTGGCGGGCGGCGAGGTGCGGATCCTCGGAACGCCGCTCGAGCAGGTCCGCGGCCGGGTCGGCTATGTCCCGCAGCGTGAATCGGTCGACTGGGACTTCCCGGTGAGCGTCACCGACGTCGTCCTGATGGGAACCTACGCCCGGCTCGGCTGGCTGCGGCGGCCCGGCCCGCGCGAGCGGAGCCTGGCGGCGGAATGCCTCGACCGCGTCGGCCTGGCCGACGTCGCCGACCGGCAGATCGGCCGGTTGTCGGGGGGACAGCAGCAGCGCGTCTTCCTGGCGCGGGCGCTTGCCCAGCAGGCCGACGTCTACTTCCTCGATGAACCGATGGCGGGGGTCGACGCGCGTTCGCAGGAGCGGATCTTCCGCGTCCTCTCCGGCCTCCGCGCCGAGGGGCGGCTGGTGGTCATCGTGCACCACGATCTCCGCAGCGCCGCCGAGTGGTTCGATGCGGTCGCCCTCATCGACATGCGCCTCGTCGCCACCGGGCCGGTGGCCGAGGTGCTGACGCCGGAGAACCTGCGGCGGACGTACGCCGGCCGGCTCGATGTCCTCGACGAGATCGGGCAGGCCGTCGCCGAAGGGGGGCGGACGTCGTGATCCTCGCCGCTGCCGAGTTGCCTTTCCCCGCCGGCTGGATCCCCCCCTACAACACCCTCGTCGTCGCCGCCGGGGTGGCGTCGGTTGGGTTCGCCGCCGGCGTCGTCGGCTGCTTCGCCGTTCTCCGCCGCCGCGCCCTCGCCGGCGACGCGGCGGCCCACGCGACGCTCCTCGGGGTCGGCCTCGCCTTCCTCCTTGGCGGCGGAAGGCGCGACCTCCCGCTCCTCCTCGGCGGGGCGCTGTCGACGGCGATCGCGGCGCTGGCGGGCCTGGTGCTCATCGGCCGCTGGACGCGGACGCGCGAGGATGCCGCCACGGCGATCGTCCTCGGGGTGTCGTTCGGCGCCGGGATCACGCTCCTCTCTGGGATCTCCGCCCGCGGTATCCCGGGAAGCGCCGGGCTCGAGCAATTCCTCCTCGGCCACACGGCCGGACTGACGGCCGCCGACGCCATGATCCTCGGCGTACTGTCGCTCCTCGCGGTGGCCCTCGTGACGCTGTTCCTCAAGGAATCGACTCTCGTGGCCTTCGATCCCTCGTTCGCCGCGGCCAGTGGTTGGCCGGTGACGCTCATCGATTACGCCCTGGT
>CAJBCV010000412.1 GCA_903951635.1 uncultured Planctomycetaceae bacterium | reverse complement strand
CCGGTCATCACATCATGCTCACCGGCCGATCAGACATCCCGCTCGGCTTCGATCCCAGCGCCCCGAAAAAGTCTGACTGGCCGGCGCTGGCGTCCCTTGCCCAGCAACTCGTTCCCCCCAGGAACAATCTCCCGCCGTCGATCGTGCTTCCCGAGAAGCTCGTTCATCGCACTGGCCGCGTGATCCCCGGGCAGTTCGCCGCGCTCCTCGGCCGGCAGCACGAGCCGTTCTTCCTCGACTGCTCCCCCTACAACCCGGTCAATTACGGGGCCTACCCCGAATACCTCTTCCACCATCACGACGGCCCGGCGAAGCAGGCCCTCGAGTTCCGTTCGCTCGATCTCGCCGTGCCGCAGGCGCTCATGGGGGGCAGGCTCCTCGATCGGCTCGCCCTCCGCGAGGGGATCGACAAGCAGCGGGCCGATCTCGAGAAGACCGCCGACGAGCGGTCGTTCGATCGCTATCGCAGCATGGCGACGTCGCTCCTTCTCGACCCCAAGGTGTCGAGCGCGTTCGACATCTCGCAGGCCGATCCGAAGCTTCGGGAAGCGTATGGCGAGAATGCCTTCGGGTGGTCGTTGTTGCTCGCGGCCCGGCTCGTCGAGGCTGGCGTGGGGATGGTGCAGGTGAATCTCGGCAACAACGAGACCTGGGATACCCACGAGTCGGCCTGGACGAATCTCGAGCGCTTTCTGCTCCCGCCGACCGACCGCGGCGTCTCGGCGCTCCTCGACGATCTCGAATCGCGCGGCCTCCTTGCCGACACGCTGATCGTGATGGCCGGCGAGTTTGGGCGGACGCCAAAGATCAGCACCCTCCCCGGGGCCCGCGAGGCCGGCCGCGATCACTGGGGCCGGGCCCAGAGCGTGTTCTTTGCCGGGGGAGGCGTGCGTGGCGGCACCGTCGTGGGGAGCACCGACAAGTTTGGCGGCGAACCGGCCAGCGACCCGTTCCGCCCCGAGGATCTCGCGGCGACGATCTGGCAGGCCCTCGGCGTGCCACCGCGGAAGGAATGGATCGACACCCTCGGCCGCCCGTTCCCGGTCTGCGAAGGCAGCCCCATCGGCCCGCTCTTCGGGTGAGATCGGCAACGGCGCCGCCTCGCCGCGTCTACTCGCCGTCGCACCCGTCCTCGATGGCGCCAGATTCGACGATCGGGCCCGCGATCAAGTTCGGGCCGCTCCAGGCATATCGCGTTGCACCTACGGCCTCGCGCACATCCCTGGCCCTGGGGTTGAACAGCGGCATGGCACATCCCCCCACGACGACCGCCTCGTTTGCGAGCCACGCGAGCCCCCGTACGGTCCTTCTTCCGGAGGGCCAACGCTCGGCCAACGATGGAGTTGGCCCCGTTGCGACGGCGATCTCGGTCGTGCCTTCCTCGTGGCAGCCGGAGGCCAGAACATGGACAGCCATTCCACGGTCGTGGATTTCGTAGTCCCTGAATACCGGCATGATCACCGGGTCGACCTGTTCACGATCGTCGGCAGGCGGACCGTCATCGCGAAGATGCACAATCGTCCCGAGCGCCGACTTTGCCGGCTGCCTGCCGGTCTCGAGGTCGATCAGCGCCATCTCCGCTTCGATCGCGGGAAACCGATCGGTATGCTGCCGCGCTGCTTCAAAGGCCTGACGGGCCCGCTCGTAATCCTGCCGCCGCCGGAGAATCGTCCCCATCATCATTTCGGCCTCACCGCGCCGATCGGGAGGGCAAGCGGGCATCGCAAGCGCGGATTCGTAGCGCGCGAGCGCTTCGTCGTAGTCATCCTGGCGGAAGCAGAGATTTGCAAACGAAATCGTGTTGTGGGCAAGCTGGGGACAAGCCTTCTCTGCGGCTGCATCGAGCGTGGCTGCGAGGGCGTTTAGATCGCGCGTGCCGTGCAGATCCTGAGCACGCAGTTGATAGTTGAAGGCGCGAGAGTGGGCCGAGTGGTCGCGGACGAAGGCCTCATACGCATCGACCAGCCGGGCCTTGGCGTCGGGATCGGCCTGGCCTTCCCACCACCAAGCAACCGCGAGGGAGTACAAGGCGAGTTCCTCAACATCCTCCGGGGCAACGTCGGCCTTGGTGAACGCCGGAGGAGCGGCAGGCCTGGTCACAACGAGCCCCGCGACGATGGCGCCAAGGCCAAGTCCGAGAAGCCATCCGTATGGGCCGACACCCCGATTCGTAGCGGTGAGCATCCTTGCTTGCATGATGAGCCCTCACGTGTGAATTGGCGGCGAAGCCCTCGCAGCGCTGCGCCACGCTGGCTGCTTTCCACGCCCTACGTGCCGTCGCAGTCGGTCTGGATGGCACCTGATTTGACGATCCCACGTTTCCATGCGTAATACCCGCCGATGAGAAGTACGGCGAGCGTATTGAGCCAGATGAACAACCGTCGATTGCCGTTGGCCACAGGGGCAGAAGCGGAGGGCAATGGCCGGTTGCCCGCCGCGCTCTCGATCAAATCAAGTTTCGAGTCGAGGCTGAATGCTTCTGCTTGTGCCGGATCGGCATGCCGTTTCGCTTCGATCATGCACTCTCGTGCCTTGTCAAACCGTTTCGATTCGAGGTGAATCGAGGCCATTTGCGAGTGGAGTTCCGTGAGTCTGTCCTTGGGGCAGGCTGGCAGGGCGAGCGCGACTTCATATTCGGCGAGGGCTTCGTCGAGGCGGCGTTCGAAGGCATACAATCGGTTTGCATGCGAGATCATATTGCTGGCGTAGACGGATGAGGTTTTGTCCCGTGTCGAGTCGAGAACCGCTTTCAGGGCATCAGCGGTCAGCGTGCCGCGGGCTTCGAGCACGGCGTAAGTATTGAAATAGGTATTTGGGTGGTCTGGGAAGTCTTTGATGAAATGCTCGCGTGTCGACGTCAGCATCTCCTTGACTCCGAGATCATTGGGGGCCGCGATCAGCCAAAGCCCCAAGACGGTCATCCGTTCTTGAGCGACCACCTCCGGCGTCGCCAGGCCGAACGCGTCGCCGCGAGTCTGTTCCGTCCGCTCTTCTCCGTCGGGGGAGTGGATTCCAACCTGGATGGTCTCCGTCGCGTGCGGCAGGCAGCGGGTGTAGATCGCTAGCGCCTCGTCGAGTTCGGAGAGCGCCTCCGGATACGCGGTCATGAATTGGAGGGCGAGGGCCCTGTCTCGTCGGAGTCGCTGTTCACGAGCGGAAACGAGCACGAAGCCAGAGAAGTCTTCTTGTGCCTCGGCTGCAGATACTTTTCTTCGGTAATACGCGAGGAGCTCGTCGGATCTGTCGTCAACGACTTTCCAGACCTCGGTGAACTCGGCCGAGGAAGCATCGGCCACCCCGGGCCGGCCCTGGAAGACCCTCGTGGCCTTCCTGATCGCGATCTGCACCCCCATGTCGAAAACGAGAAACTGGAGGTCGTCGGGGAGCTTCGCCGCCCCAAGGACCTCTCGGAACCGGCTCAGATTGGTGTCAGCGGAATCGATTTTGTCTGTCTCGTAGTCGCGCATGGCCCTGTTGAGGAGCTTCATGACCTCCGCAGGGGGTGGTTCAATCTCGGCGGCGGGAGCGCAGTGTGTCGCTCCGCTGCAAAAGGCGATGACTACGATGACCACCGCATGGAGTGCTGCCAACCATCGATGAATCAGTGGGAAATGCTCGGCCTCGAATCGCTGTTGAGTCATGGGCGGGAAGCTCTTCTTGGCAGGTGTCGCGAAAACCCCGGATGCAGGAGTGAGCGATGGCCCCACGGTTGGCCAGCTTATCCCCCCCCCCTAGTTTGCAAGCAATGGGTGTTGGGCAAACCCCGGTTTTTGGGTGCCGATCGATGCGTTCAAGGTTGAATCGGCGATGGGTCGGTTTTTGGAGATTTCTGCCTCTTTTTCGCGGATGTCTTGGGCTGCCCCGCTTGGCGACGGACTGGGTAAACTTGACCTCCGGTGTGAGAATGGGGGCTAGGTCGCGCCCCTCGCCGTTTCCGTCCCCGCTGGCACTTCATCCAATGGCGCTTGAGTGTTTAAGAATCCGGGGCCGACGGGCCTGGGCCGTCATGGTGCTCGCGCTGGTGGGGCTTGGCGGGCGTGCTTCCGCCGCCGAGCCGGCGATTTCGTTTGATCGCGACATCCGGCCGATCCTTTCCGACACCTGCTACCAGTGCCATGGGCCCGACAGTGGTCACCGTCAGGCGGGGCTGCGGTTGGACCGCGCCGAGAGCGCGACCGCAGAGGCGGACAGTGGCGCGAAGGCGATCGTGCCAGGCGACGCGGCGGCGAGCGAGATGATTGCCCGGATCGTCTCCGACGATCCGGACGTCGTCATGCCTCCTCCGACAGCGAAGCTGGGGAAGCTCGCGCCGGAGCAGGTCGAGCTCTTGAAGCGCTGGATCAGCGCCGGCGCCGAATACGAGCCCCACTGGGCGTTTCAATCGCTCAAGGCCCCGACGCTGCCGGAGGGGCCGGCGGCGGTTCATCCGATCGACCGAGTTGTGCGGAAGCGGCTTGCCGAGCGCGGCCTCGCCCCGCAGCCCGAGGCCGATCGGATCGGGCTGATTCGCCGGGCCACGTTTGATGTCACAGGGCTGCCGCCGACCGCAGAGGAAGTGGCCGCGTTTGTCGCCGACGACAGCCCCGAGGCCTATGAAAAACTTCTCGACCGGCTTCTCGCGAGCCAGCGCTACGGCGAGCGGATGGCGGCCGACTGGCTCGATCTGGCTCGCTATGCGGATAGCTACGGCTTTCAGGTCGATCGCGATCGCCCGATGTGGTGGTGGCGCGACTGGGTGATCGGGGCCTTCAACCGCAACCTCCCCTGGAACGATTTCGTCACCTGGCAGCTCGCCGGGGATCTCCTTCCCAATGCCAGCGACGAACAGATCCTCGCCACCGCCTTCAATCGGCTCCATCAGCAGGAAGCGGAAGGGGGGAGCGTCGAGGAGGAATACCGGATCAATTACGTCAACGACCGGGTGACGACCTTCGGCACGGCTTTCCTCGGCCTGACCCTCGAATGCTGCCGCTGCCACGACCACAAGTTCGATCCGCTCACCCAAAAAGAGTATTACCAGTTCTTCGCCTTCTTCGACGATGTCGACGAAGCGGGGCTCTACAGCTACTTCACGCCCGCGGTGCCGACGCCGAAGCTGCGGCTGGCCGACGATGTCTGGAAGAAAGCGATGCAGAAGGCCGACGAGGCCTGCCGTCTGGCGGCGACGGAGCTCGATCGCCGCGAGCGGATCGCGCGAGACAAGGTGTTTGCGTGGATCGCCGGCAAGGCTGATGTGCCGGCGGAGCTGGCTGCCGCCAACCCCGGCGCGCTCCCAGGCCGGATCGCCGCGTTTTCCTTCGATGACCGAGGCGCCGACAATTCTTTCCCCAATGCGGTTGACGGCGGCGCCGCGGCAACGAGCCCGGCGGAGATCACGGTTGTCCCTGGGCACTCTGGGACGGCCCTCAAGCTCACCGGCGATCATCCGGTGCAGACGGCCGTGGGCAACTTCCGCCGCAGTCAGCCGTTTTCGGTCAGCTTGTGGCTGGAGGCGCCGGTGCGCTACGACCGGGCTGTCCTCTTCCACCGCTCGCAGGCCTGGACCGACGCCGGCAGCCGGGGCTATGAGCTGCTCGTCGAGGAGGGGCACTTCCAGTGGTCGCTGATCCACTTCTGGCCCGGGGACGCGGCGAGCGTCCGCTCGGTGGAGCCTGTGCCGGTGGGGCGCTGGACGCACCTCGTGGTCACAAGCGACGGATCGGGCACTGCGGCCGGCTTGAAGCTCTTCGTCGACGGCCGGCCGGCGGCGGTGGAGATCGTCCGCGACAGTCTGACACGCGAGATCACCGGTGGCGGCGGCGATCACATCCGCATCGGCGAGCGGATGCGCGACCAGGGATTCAAAGGAGGCCTCGTCGATGACTTTCAGGTCTTCGACCGGGCCCTCTCGCCCCTCGAAGCTCGCGAGCTGTTCGAGCCAGGCTCGATTGCCATGCTCAAAGAAAAGCGCCCCGATGGCGCGGCCGACCTCCTCGGCGGCTTTCAGGCAAGCGCGCTCGACGCGGACGTGGCGGCCGCCCGGAAAGCCCTCGAGGAAGCGCGGCGGGGGCGCGACGATCTCGGCGAGCAGCCGCAGGAAATCATGGTGATGCGGGAGATGGCGACGCCGAAAACGGCCTACGTTCTCACCCGCGGTGAATACGACCAGCGCGGTGAGGCGGTCGGCCCCGACACGCCAGCGATCTTCCCCCCCTTCCCTGCCGGAGAGCCTCGCAACCGGCTCGGCCTTGCGCGCTGGCTCACCGATCCGGCCAATCCGCTCCTGGCGCGGGTGACGGTGAACCGGCTCTGGCAGGCGCTGTTTGGGATCGGGATCGTGAAGAGCACCGAAGATCTCGGCAGCCAGTCGGTGCGTCCGGAATACCCCGAGCTTCTCGACACGCTGGCTTGGCAGTTTTCCAGATCCCGGGCCGAAGGGGGCCTCGCATGGGATATGAAGGCGCTGCTCAAGACGATCATGCTCTCGGAGACCTACCGGCAGCGGAGCACGGCCGAGGCGCCGCTTGCCACCGATGATCCGGCGAACGTCTGGCTGGCGCGGGGGCCGCGGCACCGCCTCCCGGGAGAAATGATCCGCGACGGGATCCTCGCTTCGTGCGGCTTGCTCGTCGAGCAGGTCGGCGGGCCCCCTGTGAGCACCTACGACCTCGCCGAGTCGTTCAAGCCGGCGACGCCAGGCAGCGGTGCCGATCTCCACCGCCGCAGTCTCTACACGCTCTGGCGGCGGACCGGACCCGGGCCGGTTCTCGAGAGCTTCGATGTCCCGAAGCGCGCCACCTGCGTCGCCAGACGCGACACGACCAACACCCCGCTCCACGCGCTGGTGCTCTTGAACGGCCCGCAGTTCGTCGAGGCGTCGCGCGTTCTCGCCCAGAAGCTCCTCTCTGGGAAGCCCCCGGTGGCCGGCGACGTCGCGCCGCTTCTGGCCGATGGGTTTGAGCGACTCACGAGCCGCCGCCCCGACGAGGCCGAGTTGGCGATTCTCCGCACGATGCACGCCGAACAACTCGCTTGGTATACGGCGCACCCTGACGACGCCCAGAAGCTCCTCGCGGTCGGCAGCGTGCCGGCCGATCCGGCGCTCTCTCCGGTCGACGTGGCGAGCCTGGCTGGTGTTTTCAATGCCCTTCTCAACTACGATCCCACCGTGGTGAAACGATGACGATGCCCAGCTTCGAAGCCGCTCACGAAGCGGCTCCCGAATCGCTTCCCGCTCCCCCGGCGATGAGCCGGCGCCGGCTCCTTGCCACGACCGGCTTGGGGTTTGGGGGGATCGCCTTGGCCGACCTCCTCGCCAGGCGTGCCGCGGCGGCGGTCCCCGCGACGCCGCACGGCGCGCTTGACGCCTTCCATCTGCCGCCGAAGGCGAAGCGGGTGATCTATCTTTTCCAGTCGGGGGGGCCGTCGCAGCTCGATCTTTACGACTGGAAGCCGACGCTCGTCGAGCGGACTGGCGAGCAACTCCCGGAGAGCGTCCGGGGGGGCCAGCGGCTCACCGGCATGTCGGGGAATCAGAGTTCGATTCCGCTGGTCGGCTCGCCGATGAAGTTTGCCCAGCATGGCCAGTCGGGGGCTTGGCTCTCGGAGGTGCTCCCCCACACGGCGAAAGTGGCCGACAAGATCTGCTTCCTCAAAGCGACCTACACCGAGAGCATCAACCATGGCCCCGGCGTGACGTTCATGCAGTCAGGTGCCCAGATCCCGGGCCGGCCGAGCATCGGGGCCTGGCTCGATTACGGCCTCGGCGATTCCAGTGACGATCTCCCCTCGTTTGTCGTGCTGATCACGAAGAACAAGGGGGGCCAGCCGCTCATGAGCCATCTGTGGGGCTCCGGCTTCCTCCCCACCCGCCATCAGGCGGTGCGCTTCCGCTCCGGCGGCGATCCGGTGCTCTACCTCGGCCTACCCGCCGGCGTGTCGCGGGAGAATCGCCGCGCCGCCCTCGAGGGCTTGAAGCAGCTCCACGAGCATCAGTTCGCCACCAATCCCGACACGGAGATCGCTGCTCGGATCGCCAACTACGAGCTCGCCTTCCGGATGCAGGCGAGCGTCCCCGACGTCACGAATCTCGCCGACGAGCCGGCGCACGTCCTCGAAAAATATGGCCCTGGGGCCAACGACCCCGGCACTTTCGCGGCCAATTGCCTCCTCGCCCGGCGGTTGGCGGAGCGGGGGGTGCGCTTCATCCAGCTCTATCACCAAGACTGGGATCATCACGGCGGCCTGCCGGGAGGGATTCGCGGCGAGGCCGGGCAGACCGATCAGCCGGCGGCGGCGCTGGTCCAGGATCTCGCCGACCGGGGCATGCTCGACGACACGCTCGTCGTCTGGGGGGGGGAGTTCGGACGGACGAACTACTGCCAGGGGAACTACACGGCCGGTGGAGATTTCGGTCGCGACCATCATCCTCGCTGCTTCACGATGTGGATGGCCGGTGGCGGCGTGAAGGGGGGCATCAGCCACGGCGAAACGTGCGAGTTCGGCTACAACATCGTCCGCGACGGCGTCCATGTCCACGACTTCCACGCCACACTCATGCACCTGTTGGGAATAGACCACGAGCGGCTCACCTACCGCTTCCAAGGTCGCCGCTACCGGCTTACCGACGTCCACGGCCGCGTCATCAAAGAGATCCTTGCCTGAGAAAGCCCTAGCCCCGGAGATCCTCGCGATGAACCTGCTCAATCGAAAGTCGTTCGAGCGTGCCGACGAGGGGCGCAGGCGGATCCTCCGCATGGCGGCGTTGTCGGCGCTCTTTGCCGCCCGGCCTGGTGCCTATGCCGACGAATTGACGAGGACGCCCGAGCAGACGGAGGGGCCGTTCTTCCCCGACCGGCTCCCTCTCGACACCGACAACGATCTTCTCCGGATCACCGATGCCGCGACCCCCGCCGACGGCGAGGTGACGTGGTTCTCGGGCGCCGTGCTCGACGGGGCGGGGAATCCGCTCCGCGGGGCACTTGTCGAGATCTGGCAGTGCGATGCCCACGGGGCGTATCTCCATTCGAGGAGCGGCAATGCCGAGAAGCGTGACGGCCACTTCCAGGGCTATGGCCGGTTCCTCACCGGGCTTTCCGGGGAGTATGGATTCCGGACGATCAGGCCGGTCCCCTACCCCGGCCGCGCTCCCCACATCCACGTCAAGGTGAGCCGCGGCGATCGCCACCTCCTCACGTCGCAGTGCTACGTGAAGGGGGATCCGGGGAACGGGCGGGATGGGATCTTCCGGTCGCTCTCGCCGGTCGAAGCGGCCGCCGTTGTCGCTGATTTCGTTCCGATCGAGGGCTCGCGGATCGGCGAGCTTGCCGCCCGCTGGGACATCGTCCTCGGGGTCACCCCCGAGGATGGCTGACCTGCCGCCTCGGAAGCGGTAGACTTTGGTCCTCGTTCGATTCCGTCACGCGTCCGCCCGATCCGGGCCACGTTCGTCGTCACGATTTTTCCGACAGGAGACCCCCGATGCCCTCCCTTTCCAGCCGCTGTCTCGCCGCGTTCTCGCTTCTCCTTGGAGGCGCCGCGGCCCTGCCGGCCGCCGAGCTCACGATCGGCTCCACCGCGCCGGCGATCGACGTCGAGCATTGGGTGCAGGACGGCGAGGGAAAATACAAGCCGGTCACCGAGTTCGAGAAAGACAAGGTCTACGTCGTCGAGTTCTGGGCGACCTGGTGCGGCCCCTGCATCATGAGCATGCCCCACATCGCCCAACTCCAGGCCGACTACGCCGACAAGGACGTCCAAGTCATCAGCATCAGCGACGAGGATCTCGACACGGTCAAAGAGTTTCTCGAGCGCGACAACGGCGAGGGTGAGACATTCGCCGAGGTGACCAAGGGCTACTGCCTCACGACCGACCCCGACAAGTCTGTCTACGCCGACTACATGCAGGCGGCCGGACAAAACGGCATCCCCACGGCCTTCATCGTCGGCAAGACCGGCGAGGTCGAGTGGATCGGCCATCCGATGGAGATGGAGGGTCCGCTCGCCGAGATCGTCGACGGCAGCTGGGATCGAGCCGTCCATGCCGAAGAGATGGCGGAGATGCAAAAGGTCAACCAGGTCTTCGCCCAGATCCGCGGGCTGCTCCAGGCCGACAAGGGGGACGAAGCGGCCGAGATGGTGGACGAAATGATCGCCGGGGCGAAGAACCCACGCGTCAAGCAGACGCTCGAGCAGGTCCGTGGCCAGCTCGATCAGATCCGTCTCCAGATGGCGATTCAGGGGGGAGGCGAGAAGGCCGCCGCGGCGTTCTCAAAGCTCGCCGAGGGCCAGGCTGATTCGGCCGAGGGACTCAATGGCTTGGCGTGGATGATCGTGACCCTCGCCGAGCGTGGGGCTCCGATCGACGACGCCCTCACGGCCGCCGCGACCGAGGCCGCCGAGAAGGCCGCCAAGCTCGACCCCGAAAATGGCCCGGTCCTCGACACGCTCGCCCATCTCTATGCGATGCAGGGAGACGTGAAGAAGGCGATCGCCGCCCAGCGGAAGGCCGTGGCGCTCGGTGGGCCGATGGAAGAGCCGATGAAGGCCTACCTCGAGGAGCTCGAGGCGAAGGCCAAGTGACCGCCGTCCTGGGGACGCTTTCCACGCGTCTCACGAGACGTCGCTGAAGTAGAGCGCGATCGCCGCCGTCATCAACATGGCGGCGGCGATCCGCTTCAGCAACGTGGCCCGATCGACTTTCTCCTCGAGGTCGTGGCATCCGGCGTGGGCCAGGGCCGCCCCGAGCACGACTGACATCACGCCGCGCGTGCTCTGGAGGATGTTGCCGAACACCGCCCCGACCTGTCCCAGACAGGCGTAGAGCGCGGTCATCGCCAACAACCAGACCAGCGCGTACTGCACCGCCGGCATCCAGCCACCGGCCGACCTTGGCCACATCCGCGGGGCCGCGGGGAGAAGCAGCGCTCCACAGGCCGCGTAGGTGATCGCCATCCCCAAAACGCCGGCGCGGAAGCGGCCGATCGGGGGCGTGCCCCCGTCGGCGAGGGCGTCGATGAGGGCGACGATGTTGAGATCGGCGATCGCGAAGCAGAGGCAGGCGACGAGCATCAGGCCGAGGACGAGCGGAGGAATCCGGTCGTCACCGCGCTGGAGAACGAGAGCCGCCGCGACCGAAAGGCCGACGGCCATCCATTGCCGGCCGTCGAGTGGGGCCCCGAGAACGAAGGAGA
The DNA here is from genome assembly GCA_903951635.1 of uncultured Planctomycetaceae bacterium. Classification (GTDB taxonomy): domain Bacteria; phylum Planctomycetota; class Planctomycetia; order Pirellulales; family UBA1268; genus QWOP01. Next base: position 13,976 of record CAJBCV010000412.1, on the reverse strand, counting down.
CGATGCCGGCGAGCATCGCGATCTTCAGGCCCAGCAAAGGCGAGAGCCGCGAGGCCGGGACGCGCGTGAGGGCCGCGAAGAAACAGCCCTGCCCGACGAGGTAGACCGCTGCGCAGAGGATCGCCGGCGGAAGGAACACCCTCGGATCCAAGCCGCCGCCGCTGGGCCAGAGGGCCACGCACAGCGGAATCGAGACGACCCCCATCAGCCCATGGGCTTGGACGATGAGCCTCGGGCCCCCTTCCCTCCCCTGCAATTCGGGGTGGGTGAGACACGCGTGCCGAGAGACGAGGTAGGACAGCGCGCTGAACAGCGCCGCGAGGAGACCGGCGACGACACCGATCGTGGGGGCAGTCAAGAAATGGGATCCGAGAGGGTGGGCGCGGTCTCCGGCGGGGTGACAGCTGCGGTCACGAGCATTTCGACCAGGCAGGTTCCCCCGAGCCCCGATTGGACGCGGGCGCGGACGGGGGGATGCCCCTGCGGCACCCAGGCATCCCAAAGCTCGTCGAGGGTGGCCGCGTCGGCCAGGTCGGCGAGGTGGATGACGATCTGGATGAGACGCGTGCGATCGCTGCCGATCGTCGCGAGCGTCGCGTCGATCTGGGCAAGGATCTGCCCGATCTGGCCACGGGCATCGAGGCTCGTGTCTTCGGCGATCTCCACCCAGTACGCCGTGTCGCCATGGATGACGATGTCGGCATAGCGAGGGGTGGTGACGACGCGGTGGAGGGTGGGCATCGTGGCTCCGGGAAGGGGCGCGAGGGGAGAGAGTGTAGCACTCCCGGGATGGCCGGATGGCCCGCGCCCCGGCGGCAGGATCGCTGTGATCGTCACGACCGTCTGCCTCGCCCCCTCCCGCGGAGCGTTCCGGACCGTTCCGACCCCTCCGAGGGGCTCCGTGCCAGAAAGCGGCCTGTAGAGTTCCTTTTGGAAAGGACTCCCCATGGCTACCGCTGATGCTCCGTACCGAGATGTCGAGGCCCTCGCCCCACCACAGGCGGGGCGTCCGTCCGGCCGTGCCTCTGCCGCGGCGCGGCTCCCCGTCGAGGCTGTCCCGGCCGCGCCGCCGCGCGATCGGGTCCGAGACATCACGGCGCTGGTGCTTCTCGCCGCGTCGACGTTCGTGCTGGCGTCCCTGGCGACCTTCGATGCCGCCGATCCCCCCGTCCCGCACGCCTTTCCGCCGAATGCGCGGGCGCTCAACGCCTGCGGCGCGGTCGGCTCGTTCCTCGCGGGCCTGGCCTACCGCTGGCTCGGGATCGCCGCGTGGATCGGCCTGGCGCTCGTCGCGGCGCTCGACGTCGCGCTCCTCCGCCGCCGTGTCCTCCCCGATCTGCCCCTCCGCACCGTCGGCGCCATCCTCGCTACGGTCGGCTCCGCCACGCTCCTGGCGATGTTTCTCCCCGACTCGCTTCCCCGCCCCGTCTGGGGCCCTGGGGGCGCCGTCGGCGCCACAGGCCGACTGTTCGCCGAGGGCATGCTCGCTCACACCGGGGCGGCGATCGTCGTCAGCGGGATCACGGCTGCCGGGCTGTTCCTCGTCTGTGACACCATGCTCCTCCGCCTGGCGGCCTTCGTGGCGAGCATCGGCGGCGTGATCGTCGGAGGCCTGACCACACGGTTCGCGCGCCGTAAGACGGTTGCCGGCGCCCCTGCGGAATCCGCCGTCGCTTCGGTTGCCGCTTCCGTCGAGCCGACGTGGTGGCAGCGGCGCCGCGGTGCCGCCAAGCCGGTCGGCAGCGTCTCGAGCGGGGAGACGGAGACCGACTCCGAGAGCGACTCGGCAGACGACGCCGATTCACAGGGCCCGACGATCAAGGTGCGAAAGCCCCCCGCCCGGCCCGCGGCCGAGGATTCGGCGTTCGAGCCCGAGGAGGTCGAGGAGGGCTTCGACGAGGTCGACGACGAGGAGGATTCCTCGGAGGCGTCCTCGGTCGATGCGCCGGCGGCCGCGCAGGTGCCGATCAAGTCGCTCGCCAGCCGGCGGCGGCCGATGGAGGTCAACGTCGACGAAGGGTCGACCGGGGCCGACTACGAGCTTCCTTCGCTCGAACTCCTCCTCCCCACCGAGCATCTGCGGCAGGACGAGCAGGAGAACGAAGTGCGGGAACGGGCTCGGATGCTCGAGAAGACCTTCGCCGAGTTCGGATTCAAGGTGCGCGTCGTCGAGATCGAGACCGGCCCGGTGATCTCGCAGTACGAGATCGAGCTCGAGGCAGGATTGCGCCTCGCGAAGATCGTCAACCTCGCCGACGACCTGGCGATCGCGCTGCGGGTGCCGAGCGTTCGCATCGTCGCCCCGATCCCCGGCAAGAACTCCGTCGGCATCGAAGTTCCCAACACGACCCGGCAGATGGTCCGCCTCCGCGAGGTGATGGAGGAAGCGCAGGCCAAGGCGAAGACGCTGAAGATCCCGCTGTTCCTCGGCAAGGACGTGGCGGGAAATCCGATGGTGGTCGACATGGCCTCGATGCCCCATCTCCTCATCGCCGGCCGGACCGGCACCGGTAAGAGCGTGTGTCTCAACTCGCTCATTCTTTCGATGATCATGACTCGCCGCCCCGATGAGGTGCGGATGCTGATGATCGACCCGAAGATGGTCGAGCTCACCCCCTACAAGTCGCTCCCCCATCTCATGCATCCGGTCGTCACCGACATGAAGAAGGCGGAGGCGATCCTCGCCTGGGCGGTGGAGAAGATGGAAGAACGCTACGCCCTCCTGGCGAAGGTCGGCGTCCGCCACCTCTCGGCCTACAACGCGCTCGGCCGCGACGAGCTCATCAAGCGGATCGGACCGGAGACCGACGAGGAGGCGGCGGCGATCCCCACGACGATGCCGTTCATCGTCATGATCGCCGACGAGATCGCCGACATGATGATGACCGCCGGGAAGGAGATCGAGCAGCACATCATCCGGCTGGCGCAGAAGAGCCGGGCCGTCGGCATCCACCTCGTTCTCGCCACGCAAAAACCGACCGTCGACGTCATCACCGGCCTGATCAAGAGCAACCTGCCGGCGCGGATCGCGTTCCAGGTGGCGAGCCGGACCGACAGCCGCGTCGTTCTCGACGAGTGCGGCGCCGATCGGCTCCTCGGCAACGGCGACATGCTCTTCCTCTCTCCCGGCACGAGCCAAATCCTCCGTGGCCAGGGCACCTACCTCTCCGACGAGGAGATCACCCGCGTGATGGCGGCGGTGGGGACGAGCGAGCCGCAGTATGCGGCGGAGCTTGTGAATCTCCAGCCGGCTCCGTCGGGCGACGCCGCCAGCGGGGCATCGCCGAAGGACAAGGACGACATGTACGACGCCGCGGTCGAAGTGGTGATCCGCGAGGGGCGTGGCAGCGTGTCGCTCCTCCAGCGGGCCCTCGGGGTGGGCTACGGCCGCGGCGCCCGCCTCATCGATTTCATGGCCGAAGACGGCGTCGTCGGGCTCTACGCCGGGTCGCAGGCCCGCGAGATCCTCCTCACGATGGAGCAGTGGGAGGCGAAGAAGGCCGCGCGGAACGCGCCGGTCTCGCCGTCGCCCCGCCGCCTCAAGATCCAGCCGCACGACGACGCGAAGGGGGATCCGACCGGCAAGCCGTCGCGGACCGAAAAGCCGGCGAAGCGAAAGTCGTCCCGAGGGGTCGACATGACGGCCCATGCGGCGTCGATGAAGCCTGTCCCTGGCGCGGCGGCCTCCCCCGGGGCCCCGGCCCTCCCCACGCTCCCCTCGATCGCCGTTCGGCCCCTGGGTGTCTCTCCGCACGATGCGGCTGATGACGAGGATGAGAAGCGCGATGACCACGACGACCACGTCGCGATCCCCGGCGGCCGCGCCAGCCTCGCCCGGCAAGCTGCACCGGTCGAGGAAGAGGTCGAGGACGACGAGCAGGCCTCCGGTGAATGGGATGACGCCTCCGAGGCCACTGACGACGACGAGAACGCCGAAGACGCCTTCGCCGAGGAGGACGAGTCGGAATCGTTCATCGTCGACTCCGACGCCCCGGACGCCGAGGAAGAAGACGAGGACGACGAAGCGGACGAGGAGTACGAGGAGTACGAGGAGGAAGAGGACGACGAATGAGTCGCGTCCTCTCCCCCGCTCAAGCGGCGTGGGTCGGCTCCGCTACGCGGTCGAAGCCCTCACGCACCTGGCGAATCGTCCGGTCGTAATCGTCGACCCGGATCAAGCCGTAGCGGGGCATCTCGAGATCGTAGATCACCCAGATCGTCGAGGCGACGACGCCCGCGAACAGCGTCGCGTGGAACCACTCGAATCGCCTCGCGCGGCCCAGGTCGTATCCGACGAGGACCGTCGCCACGATCGCCACCACCGCCAGCAGAGCGACGATCGCGCTGGGCGTGTGGGCATTGAACGAGGCGTCGTGTCGGGTTCCGGCGTCGAACATCTCGTTGAGTGAGCCGAGGAGAAGCATGGCGGCCTGCGGGCTCTCGCACCGCGGCACGGCGGCGACCGATGTCGTCCAGATGGATGTCCGGATGTCGTCGAGCTCCTTGTCGAGGGAGACGCCACGACGATCGGCCTCCGGTCCGGACGTCAGCGCGAGTCGACCATCGACATACGATCGGAACTGGTCCTGGACCGGGCGTCGCGTGTCGGCGGGAAGGAGATCGAGCCGGAGCCAGGCCGTGCCCATGGCGTTGGCTTCCTCCACGATCAGGTTTCGTCGCAGGTCGAGGTGGTTGGCGGCGACGTTGAACCAGAAGGCAAGCAGGAGCCCGAGGAGCCCCAGCACGGCGGCGTCGATCGCCCCGGCCCCGACCACGCTGTCGGCCGGCACTTTTGCAGCCCGTCGTAGCGCCAGGCGATGCCCCCCGATGGCCGCCAGCATCATCGCCACGAAGATGGTGATCGGGACGATCAGCATGGTCAGTTTCACGAGATTCATCGGCGAGCCGTGGTGTGGGGTGAGGGCTGGGAGGGGGGGCGAAATGAGGACGTGGGTGTGACCTTGCGGCGAGCCTTGTCGCCTCGCTGGGAGGGCCCTATCCTAGGAGATTCGGCAGGATGGAAGCCTGGTGGCGATGTGGCGCCGGGTGATGTGGGCGTTGCGCTGGCCCCGGATCGGCTTTCGCCGCCGCGGTACCGAGCCCGAGTCCCCCGCACCAGGCGATTTTTCATGCGCACGATCGAGATCTACGACACCACGCTCCGCGATGGCAGCCAGGGGGAAGGGGTCAATTTCTCGCTCGAGGACAAGGTCGCGATCACGCAGCGGCTCGATGCCGCGGGGATCGACTTCATCGAGGGGGGCTATCCGCTCTCCAATCCCAAGGACGCCCAGTATTTCGCCCGCGTCCGCGAACTCGAACTCGGCCATTCGCGGGTCGTGGCCTTCGGGATGACGCGCCGCCGCGGCATGGCGGCCGCCGACGATCCCGGCATGAAGGCCCTCGTCGAGGCGGGCACCTCGGTCGTGACGATCGTCGGCAAGACCTCCGCCTTCCACGTCACCGAGGTCCTCGGCGTGACGCGCGAAGAAAACCTCGCCATGATTGCCGACACCGTGGCCTTCCTTGTCGGGGCCGGCCGCGAGGTGTTTTACGATGCCGAGCATTTCTTTGACGGCTGGAAGCTCGATGCCGGCTACGCCGCCGAGACGATCCTCGCCGCGGCCCGTGCCGGGGCGACCCGGATCGTCCTCTGTGACACCAACGGCGGCACGCTCCCCCACGAGGTGGCGAATATCGTCCGCGAAGCCAGTGCCGTCCTCCGTGAGGCCGATCTCGACGTCGCCATCGGGATCCATTGCCACAACGACTGCGACGTGGCGGTTGCCAATTCGCTCGCGGCGGTCGATGCAGGGGCTGCGCAGGTGCAAGGGACGATCAACGGCATCGGCGAGCGCTGCGGGAACGCCGACTTGATTTCCGTCGTCGCCAATCTCGCCCTCAAGCTCCACGGATTCCGTGTTCTCAAAGGAACGGGCACGCGCCACCTTACGGAGCTTTCGCGCTTCGTCTACGAGACGGCCAACATGGTCTATCGGGCCGGCCAGCCGTTCGTGGGCACGAGTGCCTTCGCCCACAAGGGAGGGATGCATGTCCACGCCGTCGCCAAGGCGACCGAGTCGTACGAGCACATTCCGCCGGAGGCGGTGGGGAACGAGCGGCGGATCCTCGTCAGCGAGTTGTCGGGGCGCTCGAACATCCAGGCGATGGTGACGCGTCCCGACGTCCGCAACGACCGGGCGCTCCTCGACAAGGTGCTGGCGGAAGTCTGTCGGCTCGAGAACGAGGGGTGGCAGTTCGAGGCGGCCGGGGCGTCGTTCGATCTCCTCGTCGACCGTTGTGCCGGTACGTTCCGGCCCCCGTTCGAAAAGCTGTCGTATAACGTGGCCGTCGAGAGCCGCGGGCGGGCCGGTGCCGCCGCGGCGACCGGGGATGGGGCCGTGACGACCGACGAGATCCGCACCGAGGCGACGGTGAAGCTCGTCGTCGCCGGGGCGGTTCGCCACGAGGTGGCGGAGGGGGACGGGCCGGTGAATGCCCTCGACGCTGCCCTCCGCAAGGCGCTCGGGTCGGTCCATCCAGCCGTCGAGCGGATGGCGCTGCTCGATTACAAGGTGCGCGTCATCAATGCCCAAGAGGGGACGGCGGCGAAGGTCCGCGTCTCGATCGAGTCGACCGACGGCGAGTCGGTGTGGGGGACGGTGGGCGTGAGCGAAAACGTCATCGAGGCCAGTTGGCTGGCGCTTGCCGATTCGTTCTCGTTCTTTTTGAGTCGCACGGCAGCCCAGGGCTGAACGGGCGGCCGTTCACCGCGCCAAGCCGGCGAGTCGGGCGGTTTCTTCATAGCCCCGCAGCCCTTCGGTGGCACCGAGGCCGGTCACGCAGCAGGCCGCCGTCGCGGCGCCGAGCAGGCCTGCGTCGCGTGCAGGCATCCCCCGGAGAAGCCCGGTGAGGAGGCCGGCGAGGAGGGAGTCGCCGGCGCCGGTCGTGTCGACGACCGGGCCCGGTGCCGCGACGCAGGGGATTTCGAGCCATTCCCCCGGGCGCGGCGAGAGAAGCGTGCCCTGCGTGCCAAGCTTCACGCCGACGAGCCCTGCCGCGCCATGGGCACGGTAGCAAGCGACGATGCCGCGGGGATCGTCGATGAGAGTCTGATGGCGGGCCTCGTCGAGGCTCGGGACGTAGACGTCGACGAGCGGAAGTGCCGGTGCCACCTGGGCGAGCGTGCCGCCGCTGCCGGCGGTCTCGAGGGCGATCTGGCAGCCGGCGGCGCGGATCTCGGCGAGGGCTGCGGCGAGATCGGGCTCGAGGGCGGGGAGGAGCCCGAGGTAGCCGACGAGGGCGAGGCGGGCCGCGGCAAAGTGGGGGAGTTGGCGGCGGATGAAGGCGAGGTCGATCGTTGCCGGAGCCCCGCCATGGTGGGCGAAGCTCCGCTCACCGCTGGGATCGATGAGGACGGCGGTCGTGCTCGTGGCGACGGTGTCGTTTGCTTCGAGGGCCGCAGTCGCGATCCCCTCCCCCGCGAGGGTCGAGCGGATCACATCGCCCCACACATCGCTGCCGACGAGGCTCGATGCGGCGACCTTCATCCCCAGCCGGGCCATGGCCGTGCCGGTGTTGCAGACGATGCCGCCGGTCGTGACCCGGATCGGATCGACATGGAAGAGCTTGCCGGCGCCGGGGGCCACCGTGAGGGGGACGGGGCGGACGAGGATGTCGGCGACGCAGGTGCCGCAGAGGATCACGTCGCAGGGGGGGCAAGCCCCGAGGGGAGCAGCGGGGGCACGGGACGCGGACATGCTCGGCTCGCGGAGGGGGGTGAAAAACCTGCTGGTAGCACCGGAGGCAGGATAGCCAATCGGCGTGGCCGATCGCCAGAATGGATCTTTTCGGCTCCACCCCGCCGCTGGTCTAGGAAAACGTTGCCATGGCAATCCGCTCCCCGCTTGTCGATGCCTATCACGCTCGTCTCTCCCCTGCCGAACGGAAGGCGCTGGAGCAGATCCGAGCCGCCGTCCATGCCGCCTGCCCGGGGGCGGAGGAGTGTCTGTCGTACGGGATGCCGGCGGTGAAGTTCGAGGGGAAGCCACTCGTCGGCTGGCGCGCGGCGGCGAAGCACGGGGCCTTCCATCCCTTGAGCGGGTCGACGGTGGCGAGCTGCAAAGACGCGCTTGCCGACTACGACACGAGCAAGGGGACGATCCGTTTCCCCTTCGACGCCGTCCTGCCGGCGAAGCTCGTCAAGCTCCTCGTCGCCACACGGATCGGAGAAATCGGGCAGGAGGGCAAGAAGGCGGGCAAGAAGGTGACGACGCCGGAGGCAAAGCCCGAGAAAAAGAAGGCGACCACTGAGAAAAAGGCCCCCGCCAAGCCCCAGGGAAAGACAGCGGCTGCGAAGCCGCCGGCGGTGAAGAAGAAGGCGGTCATCAAGAAGCCGGCGGCGAAGCGTGCCCATGGGAAGCACGGCGTGGCCAAGGGGGCCGCGCGGTCGACGGAACGGCGTCTTGCTTGACCGACCCCGTTCGCCGCGGGGCGTGCAAGCTCCGTCGGTGGAGCGGGGCCGGCCCGGTCAGCCTTGTTCCGCCTCATCGCCTTGAATAGGTTTGAGGTTTGTCCCTGTGCCATTCTCTCCGCGGACCGTTCCGCTTTCCCCGCCAGGCAGTCGATGGACCTCCGCCATCTCCTACCGCTGCTGCTCCTGCTGCTCGCCTCCGGCCCGGCGGCGGGAGCCGATCCGGCGGTGCTCTGGTCAGCGCGGGTTCAGCCTCTCCTCGATCGGCACTGCGTCAAGTGTCATGGGCCGATCGAGAAGCATGGCGGCCTCGAGCTCGACACCCCGGTCGCCGTGCTGGCCGGGGGCGATTCCGGTGCGGTGGTCGTGGCGGGGCAGCCCGATTCGAGCCCGCTTTCCTTGAATCTCGCCGCCGGGGCCGAGGCGCACATGCCCCCCGACAAGCAACTCTCCGACGACGACCGCGAGATCGTCCGGGCCTGGATCATCGCCCTGGGAGACGCCCCGGCCGCGCCAGCGGCGAGCCCTTCGGGGCAGACGGCGGAAACCAGAGCCTTCGCGACCGTGACCGAGGCGATCGACGTGCTGATGGCGGAAGCGTGGGCCCGGCAGGGGATCGAGCCGGCTCCTCCTGTCGACGACGCTGTTTGGTGCCGGCGCGTGTGGCTCGATCTTGCCGGGCGGATCCCGACCGAAGCCGAGCAGCACGACTTTCTCCAAGCGCCGAGCGACACGCGCCGCGCGGCGCTCGTCGATCGGCTCCTCGATTCCGACGACCATGCGGTGCGGATGCGCGAGCTGTGGGATGTCTTTCTGATGGGGCGAGGAAAGCGGGAGTCGCGCGAAGAGCGCCGCAGGAGCAGCGGCTGGTGGTCGTATCTCGAGCAGGCCTTCCGCACCAACCGCCCCTGGAACACGACAGTTCACGAGATCCTCGTCGCCCGGCCCGAGGGCGCCGATGCCAAGGGCGCCTCGTGGTTTCTTTACGAACGACGCAACGACCATCAGGCGATCGCCGAGGCTGTCGCGCCGCTCGTCTACGGCGCCCGGATCGACTGTGCCCAGTGCCACGACCATCCTCTCGCCCGCGAGATCAAGCAGGCTCATTACTGGGGGCTCGTGGCGGCCTTCAACCGGGGAAAGAACGTCGAGGGCACGACCGACGTGGCGGAGTCGGCCGTGGGGGGCTTCGTCAACTTCACGAATCTGAAGAAAGAGTCACAGCCGGCGATCGTGACGCTCTTGGGCGGTCCCACCGTGGCCGAGGATCGGCCCGAGGATGGCCAGCAGGAGGAAGACCGTGACGATCGCTACGTCGATCCGGCGGCCAAGCCGCGCGTCCCGAAGTTTTCCCGGCGCGAAGCCTTCGCCGCCGCGGCCACCACGGGCAATCCGCTCCTCGCCCGCGCCTTCGTCAACCGGCTGTGGGCTGTCTTGCTCGGACGCGGGATCGTGGCGCCGGTCGATGAAATGACGACCCGCAACACGCCGAGTCACCCGGAGCTGCTCGACTGGCTCGCTGCCGACTTCGCCGCCCACGATCACGACATCCGCCGGGAGGTCCGCGGCATCGTCTTGAGCCGCGTGTACGCCCTGGGGATCGCCGCAGACAGCGCCCTGGCTCCCGATCCGGCAGCGTTCTCGAGCGCCGCCGAGCGTCCGCTCACCGCCGAGCAGATCGCCCGGTCGTGGTCCATCGCCACCGGCCGGCCGACGGAGAACGACGGCCTTCGGCGCGCGGCGGTCGCGGCGATCCCCGACGTCATGCCGCGCGAGTATCAGGCCACGTTCCAACAGGCCCAGTTCCTCTCTGCGGCGCCGGCGCTCGAGGAGCTCCTCAAGCCGGTCTCCGAAAGTACCGTCACCCGGATCGCCGCTCTCCCTGCGCCCTCCGAACGCGTCGAGGCCGCCTTCCGGTCCGTCCTCGGCCGAGCGCCTCAGCCTGAGGAAGCGGCACGGGCCGGGGAAGTCCTCGGGGGGCATCCGGAACAGCCGGTCGAAGCGGTCCGAGATCTCCTCTGGGCGCTGGTGACCAGCCCCGAGTTCCTCACCATGCCGTGAGCCCGATGAAGCGACCTGCCCCACAGCGAAGCCCCGGCGAATGCCCGCGTGACGAGCATCGGCTCCATCGTCGGCTGTTCCTCGAGGGGCTCTCAGCCGCCGGGGTGGGGGGCTTTTCCGGGCTGTTTCACAGTCCCGGCATCGCTGCCGAGGTGAAGCGTGCCGAGAAGCGCTGCATCCTCCTCTGGTTGTGTGGCGCACCGAGCCAGTTCGAGACCTGGGATCCGAAGCCCGGCCGGCCGGGCGGCGGCCCCTTCGGGAGCACGCCGACGAACATCCCCGGGATCCACGTCTCCTCGCTCATGCCGCGCTGCGCCTCGATCGCCGACAAGCTCAACATCGTCCGTTCGATGAAGACGGCGCAGTCGGAGCATCTCCAGGCGATCAATCTCTTGCAGCGCGGCAATCCCGATCGGGCGGGCTTCACCCGGCCGACGCTCGGGAGCGCCCTGTCGCACGCCCTCGGCCAGCTCGATTCACCGATTCCGAACTTCGTCTTCCTCGATCCGATCCCCGGCGGGAACGAGTTCGAGAGCTTCAAGGCGGGGAACTGGGCCGGCTGGCTCGGGGTGGAGCACGCCCCGGTGCGGCTCGGGGGCGACTACACGCAGCTCCTCGATGCCGCTCCCGACGCGCTGGGGCGACACGACCGCGAGACCCGCGAAAGACTTCGGAAGTTTCTTGCGTCGCGTTTCGAGCGCGAGCGCAACAGCTCGATCGCCCGCAGCCAGAACGCCGCCTTCGAGCGGATGCGGGGGCTGGCGGCGAGCGCCGAGCTGTTCGACGTCGAGCGTCTCCCGCCGCGTGACCGGGAACGCTACGGGCCGGGGAGTTTTGCCCAGCACGCCCTCATGGCGCGGCATCTGGTCGAGCATGGGGCGCCGTTTGTGATGGTGGCCAACGGCATGAACTGGGACAACCACGTCTTCCAGCACGAGATCCACCAGATGCTCGTGCCGGAGCTCGATCATGTGCTCTTTCATCTCGTTCGCGATCTCGAGGAGCGCGGCCTCCTCGATTCGACGCTCGTGATCGCGATGGGGGAGTTTGGCCGCACCCCCTGGCTCAACGCCGCCCGCGGCCGCGACCACTATCCGAATGCCTGGAGCCTGATGATGACCGGCTGCGGCCTGCGCCGCGGGGTGGTCGTCGGCGGGACGGACGCTGATGGTGTCGACGTCGTCGGGCAGCCGTTCGACGAGCAGAACCTCTTCGCCACGATCTTCACGGCGCTCGGGCTCGACCCCCACGCCGGATACGATCTGCCCGGATTGCCGACGTTTCACCGGGTCGAGAACGGGAAGGCGCCGATCGGCGAATTGCTCGCGTGAACCGATGAAGCTCACCCTCCTCCACGATTCCGCGCTCGCCACCGGCGTCTTCGGCCTGGCGCTCGCTCCCGACGGCGACCGCGTGTTTGCTGCCTGTGCCGATGGGCGCGTCGTCGGTGTCGATCCGCCGTCGGGCGAGCAGGTGGCGCTCGCGGGAACGCACGGGTCATATGCCAGCGGCTGTGCGCTGCTTCCCGATGGGAAGACGCTCCTCTCCGGTGGCTACGACGGACAACTCCTCTGGCACGATCTCGAGGCAGGTTCCGTGGTCCGGCGCGTGCCAGCGCATCAGTTTTGGAGCTGGGATCTCGCCCTCTCTCCTGACGGCAGCCGGGTTGCCAGTTGCACCGGGCAGTACCTTGCCGGGGGCTGGAAGTACGAGCCGGCCGCCGCGACCGAGCCGGGGGTCAAAGTGTTTGACACCTCGAGCGGCACTGTCGTCGCGGAGTTTGACCACCAGCCGCCGGTGCTTTCCTGTGCCTTCAGTCGCGATGGCGTCCATCTTGCCGCGGCGAACATGCTCGGCGAGGTGCGGGTGTGGAAGCTCGGCGAGGGGGAGAGTGCCGAGCCGGTCAGTCGCTTCACCTCCCCCGACTTCACCTCCTGGGGAACGACGAAGAGCCATCACTTTTGCGGCGGCATCTACGCCCTCGCCTTCGCCCCGGCCGACGCGGCACTCCTCGTGTGCGGCATGGGGCCGATGGGGGATCCGATGGCGGGCAACGGCAAGATGACCTGGCAGCGGTGGGACTGGCGAAAGGGGGAGAAGCTCGACCAGATCCGCGACGGTCAGCATGGCTCGGGGCTCATGGAGACGCTCGCCTGGTTCCCCGACGGCACCCACTTCGTGATGGCGGGGCGTCAGGCCCAGGGGACCTGGAATCTCGCCCTCTTCTCCGCCGCCGACGGGAGCCTCGTCACGTCGCTCGACACGAAGCAGCGGATCACCCAGGCCCGGTTCACGGCCGACGGCAAGCGGCTTGTCCTCGGGGGCGCCCAGTCGCAGCCGAGCCCGAAGGACGGGAAGTGGCCCGCCTGGGGACGCGTGCAGGTCTACGCCGTCGAGTCCTGACGGACCCCGCAGGCTCTTGCATACGGCTCGTGGTCCCAGGGGATTCTGGGGCGTTGGTTCCCGATTGGCAGATATTGCCAATCGGGGGTAATCTGCAGTTTGCGGTAGGCGTCCTGGCGTCGCCGTGGTTGAAGGCGATGGAGTGGTCCTTTTCGCCGATGCCAAGCAAGGTGTGTCGGAGTTTTTTCCAAGAGGGATTCATGCCGACACGGAACGTGAATCTGACGGATTCGTTCGATCTTTTCATCGATGAGCTGATCGAAGCGGGGCGGTATCGCAACGCCAGCGAGGTGATGCGAGCCGGTCTCCGGCTCCTCCAGCAGCAGACCGCCGAGGATGGGGCCAAGCTTGCCGCCCTGCGACGGTTGGCAAAGACTGGGCTCGATCAGCTTGATCAGGGGTGTGGTGTCGAGTTCACCAGTTCCAAGAACCTTGCCAAGCATCTTGATGGCCTCGGGGAACCGAAGCCGGCGGCGTCGGCGCGGCGTCGGACGTGAGCCGGCCCTGGAAGGTGATTCTCGCTCCGGCCGCGGAGACAGACCTCGCTGAGATCCTTGCTTGGTCTGCCGAGGCCTTTGGCGATGCGGCCCGCCGCCGCTACGCAACGCTGATCGTCCAGGCAATCGAGGATCTCACCGTTGACCCGGCTCGGGTAGGTGTCGAGACACGGCCCGAGATTGCTGCGGGAGTGCAGACGTATCACCTTGCCCATTCCCGGAATCGCGTCCCTCCCGCTGCAGGCAGGGTGATCACGCCGCGGCACTTCCTCATCTTCAGGCTCCGGAGAGACTCGGCGGTCGAGATTGTCCGCGTGCTGCACGACAGCATGGATCTCGCCCGTCACCTGCGGCTGGCAGAGTGATGCCTGGCAGCGATGCCGCTCCCCGTCACGCGAGCACGCCCTTGATGACGTGGCCGTGGACGTCGGTCAGGCGGCGCTCGATGCCGTTGTGGTAGTACGACAGCCGCGTGTGATCGAGGCCGAGGAGGTGGAGGATCGTGGCGTGGAGGTCGTAGATCGTGCAGACGTCCTCGACTG
>CAJBCV010000411.1 GCA_903951635.1 uncultured Planctomycetaceae bacterium | reverse complement strand
TCCTGGTATTTCTACATCACCTGGATGCCGACCTTCCTCAAGGAGACGTTCCCCGACTTCACCGACATGCAGCGCGCCTTGGCGGGCTGCGTGCCGCTGTTCTTCGGCGGAATTGGCTCGTTCGTGTCAGGCTCGATCGCCGCCAGCCTCGCCGATCGACTCGGCAGCACGGCGCGGGCCCGGCGAACGCTCGGCTGCGTCGGGCTGTGTGGGGCGGCGGCGATGCTCCTCCTCTCGGTGTGGTTGCAGCAGCGCGCGGAAGCAGGTGGCGTGGCCCTGTTCGGCATTGCCGCGCTGTTGGCGATGGGGCTGGCGAGCTTCGGCAACGATCTTTCCATGCCGGGGAGCTGGGGAGCCTGCATGGACATCGGCGGCAAGCACACCGGCTCGCTCGCCGGGAGCATGAACATGATGGGGAACTTCGGCGGGGCCATCTCTCCGAAGGTCGTCCCCCCGCTCCTCACCGCGTTCGCAACGCCAGGCTCGAACGACCCGAACTGGTCAGTCGCCTTCCTCCTCTTCGCGGCGGTCTACGCCGTCGGCGGCGTAGCCTGGCTGTTCATCGACCCGGTCACGTCGCTCGAGGGCGGGGATCACGACTGACGACGAGGCTCACCCCAGAGAGGCGCGGAAGTCGTCGGCCTGGCGGCGGATCGTGCGCAGCTCGCCGGCCTCCTTGCGATCGAGATTCTTCAGCTGCATCGTCATCCGGGGATTGCCTTTCAGCAGCGCCACGTGGCGGGCGAGAAAATCCCAGTAGAGGGTCGTAAACGGGCAGGCCTCGGGACCGGTCGCCTGCTTCGGCTCGAACCGGCAGCCCTTGCAGGCGTTGCTCATCCGTTCGATGTAGGCGCCGCTGGCGCAGTACGGCTTGGAGGCCATCACGCCGCCGTCGGCGAACTGGCTCATGCCGAGCGAGTTGGGGAGCTCTACCCATTCCACGGCATCGACATAGACGGCGAGATACCAACGGTGCACTTCCTGCGGCCGCACGCCGGCGAGCATCGCAAACAGCCCCGTCACCATGAGCCGCTGGATGTGGTGGGCGTAGCCGTGAGTGAGCGTCTGCGAGAGGGCGTCGCGGAGGCAGTTCATCTCCGTCGTCGCCGTCCAGTAAAAGGCCGGCAGCGGCAGGCTCGCGCCGAGGGCGTTTCGCGACTCGTACTCCGGCATGAAGTGCCAGTAGACGCCACGGACATACTCCCGCCATCCGATCACCTGACGGATGAAACCCTCGGCCGCTTGGACAGGCACTTTTCCCTCCCGCCAGGCGCGCTCGGCGCCGGCCACCACGTCGCGCGGGTCGAGGAGCTTGAGATTCATCGCCGCGGCGAGGCGCGAATGGTAGAGCCACGGCTCGCCGGTCCAGATCGCGTCTTGATAGCGGCCGAAAAAGGGGAGCCGATGGGCGAGGAAATCGTCGAGCGCCTCACGGGCCTCCTCGGGAGTCACCGGCCAGTCGAACGCCTCGAGGCTCCCTGGATGATCGGCGAAGCGGGTGTTCACCAGTTCGATCACACCGCGCGTGACCGCATCGGGGGGAAAGCGGCGCGGCGCGGGGAGCTTCCCCGGCCCCCCCTTGGGGAACGCCCCGCGATTGTCGGCGTCGAAGTTCCATTCGCCTCCTGCCGGCTCGCCACCCTCCATGAGCACGCCATGCTTCTCCCGCAGCGGCCGGTAGAACCATTCCAAACGGAGCTGCTTCCGGCCGCGGGCATGCGCGGCAAACTCGTCGACGGTGCTGAAGAAGTGCCGGTCGGTGCGGATCTCCAAGGGGATGCCAGCCTCGCGCGCCGCGACGACGAGCTCCTCCCGCACCCGATGCTCCCCCGGCTCGACGACGATGAGCTTCGATGGCCTCCCTGGCGGGAGTGAAGGCCCTGCCGCTTTGCGCCCCGGCCGACCGCGGCGGGCGGGAACCTCGCCAGCGAGGCTTGCCAACAGCGCGGTTGCCAAGGACCGCGGCTCGTCGCCGGCGGGTGTGGCCGCCAGCGCGTGGTAGTCGATGCTCAGCCCCTCGGCGACGAGCCGATCGCGGAAGTGACGCATCGCGGCGAGAAACATCACGATCCGCGGCTTCGCCGACCAGACATGCGTCGACTCCCCCGCCACCTCGGCCATCCAGACTGCATCCTGGAGGGCATCGAAGCCGTCGAAGGCCGCCGAGTGGCGGTCGAGTTGATCGCCGAGAACGAGGACGAGGTGGCGTGGCATCGGAGACTCGAGAGGAAGGAGGAGGACGGTCCCCATTCTGGCAGGCTCTGGCCGGATCGGGGGATCGATTCGAGAGTCCGCCAGCGACGGCGGAAACCGACAAGCCCTCGCCACCGAGTCCTCGCTCCCACGCCCCCCACCGCCGTAGGCTGGGGAAGCCTTCTCCGTCACCGGGAGCCCCGTGCGTGCCAGCCACCCTTGCCCCGACCCTCGACGTCGTGCCGGAGGTCCGCACCGTCACGCTTCTGGATCCCCACGAGGTTTACCGCGGGCAGGTGTTTCACGCCGGGCTCCTCTGGGAGGGGCACAGCGTCGGCACGGTCGACGACTACCGGATCGATGTCCACGACCCCGAAACGCTCGCCGTCGTCGCCTCCGCCCCGGTTCCCCACACGCTCGAGTTTCTCTATTCCTACGCCCCGCAGACGATCCTCGCCGTCGGCAAGCACTTCGACGAGCGGCGCGGCTGGCTCACCTACCATTCCACCGTGCGATTCGAGGCGGCGCACCCGTCGCCGAGGCTGCGCGTCCGGGTCCGGACGATGCCGCGGCGGCTCCAGGTCGAACAGTTCGGCGGCTCCGCCGGCAGGATGTGGTTCAACGAGACCGGCGCTGGAAAGGTTTTCCGGTGGAACGGCTGGTGGGCCCGGCCGCTCCGTCCCGAGGTCCATTTTCCGGGGGCCATGATTCCCTCCGGACGCTGGCTCTTCGTCCTCGAGCGCAACCACTTTCGCCCCGGCCGAGAGACGATCGCGCGCCTCGACACCGTCAGCCACGGCATCGAGCGCACCTTCCCCGCCCCGCGCCGCCACCTGACGATGATGCTCGACCTCGAGGGGCTCCCCTGGATCGCGGCGCCAGAGGCCTGGGCCGATCAGGTGCTCCTCGTCGACAAGTCGACCAACCGGCTCGCCGCCACGCTCCCGGTGCCTGGGACGCCCGTCGCCGTTGCCCGTCTTGGCCGATGCCTCGTCGTCTTCGCGGCCGAGACGCGGCAGGCGTCGTTCTTCGATCTCGAGAGCGCGGGCTTCCCACTCGTGGCCCGGTGGGATCTCGCCGGCTTGGGCGACGACTGCCTCAACGTCCGATCGATGCAGGTCGATCCGCACAGCGGCCGGATCTACTTCCGCTCCCCGTTCCATCCGCGGATTTACGGGAATACGCCGGCGGTGCGGGTGGCGCTGGATCCCGATGGCACCACCCTCGCGCTGTGCACCAGCGGAGACGTCAGGCCGATTTCGCCGCCGCCTCGCGGCGCCGGACGTGCCGGGGCGTGACGACGTCCCATGCCAGCCCGAGCGCCTCGAGGAGACGAATCTCGTAATAGCTGATGTCGATCTCCCACCAGCGGTGCTGGACGCTCGCCGACGAGGGATCCTCGTGGTGGTTGTTGTGCCAGCCCTCGCCGACGGTGAGGAGGGCGACGAACCAGTTGTTGCGGCTCGCCTCCCCCGTCTCGTAGTTCTGGTAGCCGAACATGTGGGAGAGTGAGTTCACCGACCAGGTGATGTGCCACACCGCCACGATCCGCACGTACACCCCCCAGACCACGAGGCTCAAACCCAACGGCAGGGCGGCCTCGCGTCCCCAGCCGATCCAACCGATCGCCGCCCCGGCGAGGAAGAAGACGGGAATCTGTGCCAGGCCGATCCACATGAGGATCCAGGGGCGCTTCTCGATCCGCATGTAGAAGGGATCGCGGAGGAGGTCTTTGGAATAGGTGGCGATCGCGTTGAGCGACTGGGCCTCTCGGTTGTTGACCATCAGCCAGCCGAAATGCGACCAGAGGAATGTCACCAGCGGCGAATGCGGGTCGGTCTGCTCGTCGGAATGGACATGGTGGATGCGGTGCACCGCCACCCAGCGGGCGGGCGAATCCTCGAGGCAGCAGATCCCGAGAATGGCGAAGCAATGCTCCACCCAGGGGAGCGTCTTGAAACTGCGATGCGTGAGGAGGCGGTGGTAGCCGATCGTGATCCCCTGCCCGAAGACATGGATCCCGACGACCATCGCCCAGAAGCCGATCCACGAGAAGAACTGCGGCACGAAGGCCAGCAGCGCCAACAGATGCACCCCGAGGATCGTGCCGGAATAGACCCTGTTGAGCGTGTACGGCCGCACGGCCGTGGGAACGTCGAAATGGGTCGACGCCGCGGGAAGAGAAGCCATGACGGACAGACTCCAGACAACGCCGGTCGCTCCGGCCAGGATTGGCCGGTCTGTCAAGACGTGTCCATCACGATAGCCGATGGCGACCCCCTCGGCTAAGTCTCCGGCGGACTTCTCCGGGTCAAAAGCCGTTTCCCGTCCCGCCGCCGCACCGCTCATGCCGTCTGCGGTGACCTTTCCGGCCTCACTCCGAGAGCGCCACGCGGATGAGTTCCTTGTCGTTGCGGACGAAGACGCTCCGATCGGCATACGCCGGGGGACACCACACCACGCCGCGGCCGAACGCCGACTGCGTCGTGTCGAGGAGATGGGCGCGGTCGATCTCCTCGTAGCCTGTGGCGGAGAGCTTCGCGATCACGAGGTCGCCGGTCTCGGCGAAGAGGAAGAAGCGGCTCCCGTGCCGCGTGATGAAGGCCGTGGCCGATGGAGGGGCACGGTCGCCGAACGGGCCCGGGCTCGTCCACGTCACCGCGCCACTGGGGATCTCGATCCCGCGGAGATCCCCCTTCTCGTGGAAGCCGTACACCATCGTCCCGTCGACGAACGGCTGGACGTTGACCGCCGAGATGCCGTGCTTGGCTTTGTTGCGCCACACCACCTCGACGCCGGGCTTGTCGGCGGCGAGCTTGACCAGGAGGTTTTTCTCCTGGAAGCCACCGACGTAGAGGTGTTCCCCCACCTTCACCGGCGCCATGATGATCGAGCCGTTGTCGGCGTTGTAAGGGGTTTCCCAGAGGATCGCGCCGGTGTCGGGGGCGACCGCATACATCCCGTCGGGCTTCATGAGGACGAGCTGCCGCACCCCGGCAGCCTCGATGATCGTCGGCGGCGAGTAGCCCTGCTCGGGGGCGGTGCCGGCCCGCCACAGTTCCTTGCCGGTGAGCGTGTCGAGCGCCACGACGTGGGCCTTGGCCGTACCGGCGACGACGAACAGGCGATCGCCGTCGACGAGTGGATGGCCCGCCCAGCCCCACAGCGCCGCCTTCGTCTCATAGTCCTTCTTCAGGTCTTTCGACCACACCACCCGGCCGTCGGTGATGGCGAGGCAGAGGAGATTCCCCTCGGCGCCGAGCGTGTAGACGCGGTCGCCGTCGACCGTCGGCGTGCAGCGCGGGCCGGCGGGATAGCTGATCGTGTACGTGACCGGAATCTCGTGCTTCCAGAGTTCTTTCCCCGTTCCCTCGTCGAGGCAGACGACGCGCTCCGTGCCAGCGGCGGTCTTCCGCTCGAAGTTGTCGCCGGGGAGATCGCCCGCCGGGACGAAATCGGTGACGAACACCTTGCCCTTTGCGACAGCCACGCCGGCGTAGCCCCCGGCCACCGGTGCCCGCCACAGCACCTTCGGCCCCCCGGCGGGGAACTTCTCCAAAATCCCCTCCTCGCGCCACACGTTGTCGCGCTGCGGGCCCATCCACTGCGGCCACTCGTCGCCGACGGCGATGGCATTCGAGAAGAGCGTGCCGGCGACCATGGCGACGACGCGGGAAACCTGGCCAGCGCGAAACGATCGAACAAGGCGGCGGATCATGGGGGCCTCAGGCGGGCAAGGGAGCCGCGCACGGACTGTCCGCGGCAGCCCGCGACAGGATACTCCTCGCTGCCATGGCTGCGGCAAGCCGCCGTCCCGCACGAGTCACGGGGACGACACAACTTGACGCACTTCTGCATGAAGAATACATATTTATGCATGAGAACGACCCTCGATCTCGATGATGCCCTTCTCGCCGAGGCGAAGCGCCGTGCCGCCGACAAAGGCACAACGCTCACGGCGTTTATCGAACACGCGCTCGCTGCGGCGCTCGCCGGCCGGGACGAAACGGGCCCCCGCTACCGCCTCGCCTGGAAGACCCACCGGGGTTCGTCGCCGCCGACCGTCGATGTGGCTGACCGCGACCATCTGATCGATGCCATGGAAGGGCGGCGATGATCGCCGTCGACACGAACGTCCTTCTCTACGCCGATCGCGAGGAGACGCCGCAGCACCGGGCAGCCCTGCGAGCGATTCGACGGCTTGCGGAGGGGCAAGAGGCGTGGGCTGTCCCCATCCAGTGCGTCGGCGAGTTTCTCCGCGTCGTCTCCCACGACCGGATGTTCCATCCACCGACCCCCGTGGCGGAAGCCTTCGCGTCGATCGAGTCGCTGCTGGCGAGTCCTGCGGCGCGGTTGCTGATGCCGGGGAAACGCTACCTGCCGATCCTCCGCGACGTGATCGCCCGGTCTGGAGTCCATGGCAACTTGATCTTCGACGCCCAGATCGCGGCGGTGTGCCTGGAGCATGGCGCAACGACGCTTCTCACCGAGGATCGCGATTTCACTCGTTTCCAGGGAATCAAGCCTCTGTCGCTCGCAGCGTTTCTCGCCGATTGAGCACGGACTCTGCGCTGCTCACTTCCCCGGCACCTGCTCCACGATCCCGACGTCGATCGACTGCCCGCCGCCGGTCTGGCGGCAGTGGACGGCGACGAGATTTTCCCCGCTCTCGAGTGCCGCCCGCGCCGCCGGAAGCATCGGCACCTCGACATACTCCGTCACATAGCCCTGCACCGTGGCGGCGAGGACGCCGTTGATGAAGATCTCGGCGTCTTCGTCGTGGTGGATGCGGAAGGCGAGCTTCCCCGCCGGGAGCGTCTCGAGGTTCACGATCCGCCGCATCCAGATCTCTTTGGTGTTCCACTCGGTGCGGATCGCCGTACCGGGGGTGCCCTGGGTGCCGAAGCCCCCCGGGCCGCGTTTCCAGGCCGCGTCGTCGTAGCCCGGCTTGTCCCAGGTCGGCGGCGGCGGCTCGAGCGTGTAGCGCCACTCCGCCGGGCCTGTCTCCGCCGTCGGCACGATGTCGCGGAACACCGGCGCCGGCTCAAACAGCATCCGGTGCCAGGCGGCTGTCTCCTGCGGATCCACTTTGAGGATCTCGCGGTCGTAGGTGAGGAGTCCGTTGACCTCGATCTCGACGTCGGTCGTCTGCGTGTAGACCGCCGCCGCCAGCCCGCGGCCGACGAGCCCGTGGAGCCGCTCCATGAGATGGCCGTAGGCGGCGCGGAGCTCGGCCTCGCTTTGGTAGGTGCGGTAGCCCCAGTTGTCGGAGTCTTTCCAGAGGTGTCCTTTCACCGGGAGCCCCAAGCCGCCGAACTCACCGAGGACGCTCACCCGATCAGGCATGACTGGAAACATCCCCGGGCCGGGATACATGTGCATGTCCTTCATGTCGCCGTAGCCGCGGTCGGTCCAACCGCTCGGGCCGTTGACCAGCCGCGTCGGATCGCGTTCTTTGACCCACTTCAACACGTCGTTGGTGTCGTGCTGTCCCCAGCCCTCGTTGAACGGTACCCAGACGACGATCGACGGGAAGAACCGAAGCCGGTCGATCATCGCCGCCGTCTCGGTGCGGAACTGCGCCTTCTCCTCCGGAGTGAACTCGCCGTCCTCCTGCCAGTCGGGCTGGACGAACTGCTTCCTACCGGCTCCCATCCCGCTCGGCTGATCCTGCCAGACGAGCAAACCGAGGGTGTCGCAGTGGTGGTAGTAGCGGGCCGGCTCCACCTTGATGTGCTTGCGGAGCATGTTCATGCCGAGGGACTTGAGCACCTCGAGGTCGTACTTCATCGCCGCGTCGCTCGGCGGCGTGAGGAGGCCGTCGGGCCACCAGCCCTGGTCGAGCGGGCCGATCTGAAACAGCGGCTTGCCGTTGAGACAGAGCCGCAGCAGGCCTTGCTCGTCGCGGGCCTTCGTGATCGAACGGAGCGCGAAGTAGGTCGCTACCCGATCGCCCACCTTGCCATCGGGGCCGAGCAGCTCGACCTCGACGGGATAGAGGTGCGGATCGTCGGGAGTCCAGAGACGCGGCTCCTTGACGGCGAAGCGGATCGCCTGACCGGGAGCCCCCTCACCGAGAACCTTGCGCGCGTTCCCCTCCCCCTCGATGATGCGGACGCGCGGCGCTCTCGGACCGGATGGCGCCTGCCCGGCAAGATCGATCGTGAACTCGACCTCACCGCGCTCCACATCGGCCACCGGAAAGACGCCGCTGATGTGACGCTCATGAATCGGCTCCATCCACACCGTCTGCCAGATGCCACTGACCGGCGTGTACCAGATCCCCTCGGGCTTGAGCTTCTGCTTGCCGCGCGGCTGCGGGCCCTCATCCGACGGATCCCACGCGCGAACGAGCAGTTGGTTGGCCCCGGGCTTGAGATGGGGGGTGACGTCGAACGAAAACGGATCGGAGCCGCCGCTGTGATCGCCAAGCTTCGTCCCGTTGAGCCACACGCTCGAGTGCCAGTCGACGGCATCGAAGCGGAGCATGACCCGCTGCCCCTGCCACGACTCCGGTACGGTGACCGACCGCCTGTACCAGAGAAGCTGCTCTTTCGAGACGCTCTTCCCCACCCCCGACAGCGCTGACTCTGGCGCGAAGGGGACGAGGATTGTTCCATTCCATGCCTGGGGCGGCGGGCCGTCGGCCGTCGGCACGCCAACCTCGCCGGCGGGGCGATCGACGATCGCATACTCCCACAAGCCGTTGAGATTGAGCCACGCATCGCGCACCAACTGCGGCCGAGGATAGTCGCGCCAGGCGTTGTCGGGGGTGACCTCTTTCCCCCATCGGGTCATGAGGGGCGCCGCAGCCGGCTTCCATTCGGCCGCGGGGGTCGCCAGCAGCGGGAAGCACGCAAGCGCGATCAGGGAGGCGAGGAGGCGACGGACCATGGAGGCTTTCCCCTGACGACACGATGCTTTCCCGCATGGACGATGCAGGCGGGGGGATTCTACGGGAAAAACGAGGGCTCGACAGACGGCGACCGGTGCCGACAGGGCCGATTGACGCTGTGGCGGCACTATCTCATGGGGTATCCTTGCGGGGGTTCTTCGGGGCCTTTGATTCCTGCCCCTCATCCACCGCGTGCCGCCATGCATCGAAACAGGTGCCTGCCACCATTTGCCCCGAGATCCCGGGCTGGCCGATGTTGGCTCGGCACATGGTGGCTGGCACCTGTTTCCCCCGTCGCGCTCGTCGTCGTCGGCCTGGCGATCGCCGTCGGCGCCGCGAAGACGGGCTTGGCCGCCGACGACGACCTTTTCGAAAACCGGATCCGCCCGCTCCTTGTCGCCCGCTGCCAGGGCTGCCACGCGACCGAATCGGGCAAGACCAGCGGTGGCCTGGCCCTCGATTCCCGGCAGGGCTGGGCCAGCGGTGGCGACTCCGGTCCGGCGATCGTCCCCGGCGATAGCGACACGAGCCTGTTGATGCGGGCAGTGAAGCATGCCGATGGGGTCTCGGCGATGCCTCCGGAAGATGCCGGGCCTCCCCTTACCCCCAGCGAGATCGACGACCTCGCCACCTGGATCGCTGCCGGGGCTGCCGATCCGCGCGTCCTTGAAGACCGCCTCGGCGGCATGGTGCGGGAGGCGGCCGAATCGTGGTGGAGCTTCACCAGGCCGGTGGCGGCCGAGCCTCCGGCCGTCGCCGATCCGGGGCTCGTCGCCAACGACCTCGACCGCTTCATCGTCGCCGGGCTGGAAGCTCGAGGGTTGAAACCGGCGGCCCTGGCCGATCGGCGCACGCTCCTCCGCCGCGTTACGCTCGATCTCACCGGCCTCCCTCCGACGCCCGCGGAGATCCGCGCCTTTCTCGACGACACCGGCCCCGATGCCTGGGAGAGGGTCGTCGATCGGCTCCTTGCTGCGAGTGCCTACGGAGAGCGCTGGGGACGCCACTGGCTCGACGTCGCCCGCTACGCCGACACGGCCGGCGACGGCGCCGACTACCCCGTCCGTGAAGCCGGCAACTATCGCGACTGGGTGATCCGGGCCTTCAATGCCGACATGCCCTACGACGAGTTTCTCGCCCGGCAGATCGCCGGCGACATCCTCGCCCGCGAGGCGCCGCCCGGCGACTACGCCGATCTCGTCACCGCCACCGGCTTCCTCGCCGTCGGCAAGCGCTACGGCTACGCCCCCAATCCCGATTTCCAGCATCTCGATTTCGCCGACTGCATCGACTCCCTCGGCCGCTCCGTGCTCGGCCTCTCCCTCGGCTGCGCCCGCTGCCACGACCACAAATACGATCCGGTCAGCGCCTCCGACTACTACGCCCTCTACGGCATCCTCCAGAGCACGGTCTGGGCCTTTCCCGGTGGCGAGGAACAGAAGCGGCCGGCCAACTTCCCGAGCTTGGTGCCCCCGGAGGAAGCGGCACGGCTCGACCGGGAGAGAGCCGACGCACTCGCGACGCTCGATCGGGAGCTCGCCGATCGGACGCGGGAGAAGATGGCCCTCGAGGGGAGAGCGTTCGCGGGGGGCGTCGATCTCGATCTCGAGGCCCAGGAGATCGGCAAGGGGCCGAACACGAAGCCGTGGCTGTCCGCCGGGCCGAATGCGGTGCTGGCAGAGGCACAAAGCCCGTGGCGGCATGTCCACCCTGAGGGCACGCGCGGCGTCCGCGTCGGCACGGGAGCGCCGACCGAAGGAGTGCGTCACACCTTCGACGACAAGCTCACCGCCACCGCCGCCGCGCCCCTCCATGTCTGTTTCGACTTCCGCACGATCCCCTCGTCTGAGCTTGACCAGCCGAGCGGCGCCTGCCGTTTCTACATCGGCCGCGGTGTGATCGAGTCGACGGCGATCGACTTCTCCGCCACACAGCGCGAGTTCGCGGTGCGCGACGGCGGCGGTGGCTGGCGGGTGGTGACGCCCCTCGAGCCGGGGCGCTGGTATCACGTCAGCGTGACGCTCGACCAGGCCACGAAGTCCGGCCGCGGGTCGATCACCCCGTTCCCGGAGGAAGGCCGGTCGCCAGCGTCGATCCCGTTCACGGATTTGCAGCTCCCCGATCGGTGGGACGGCGTCATCGACACGTTCATCTGCGATGGCCTGGGGGCCGTCGGCGGCCCGGCCACGATCCGCGACATCGACAACGTCGGTCGGCAGGCGCAGCCGTTTCCGCTTCCCGGGGCGCCGCCGGCGGTCAAGCCGCTGCCGCTGGCCGATGCCGGTGAACGGGTGGCGCTTGTGGGGAAGGAGATCGAGGCTGTGGCAGCGCGGCGGAAAGCGATCGCCGACTCGCCCGCGTACCCGGTGGCCTACGGCGTTGCCGAGGGCACACCGACCGACGCGCGGATCCAGGCCCGGGGGGAGCCGGACAAGCCTGGCGCCGAGGTGCCGCGCCGGTTCCTCGAGATCCTCGGCGGCGACAGGCTTGCCGATCCGCAGGCGGGGAGCGGACGGCGCGACTTGGCCACCTGGCTCACGCGCCGGGAGAATCCGCTCACGGCGCGGGTCTTCGTCAACCGCCTCTGGCAGTGGCACTTTGGCCGCGGGCTCGTTCCGACGACGAGCGATTTCGGGGTCCGGGGGGAGCGGCCTTCCCATCCGGAGCTCCTCGATTGGCTCGCCGTCCGCTTCATGGAGTCCGGCTGGAAGGTGAAGGACTTCCATCGGCTCGTGCTCCTGTCGCGCACCTATCGGCAGTCGGCCGAGGGGGATGCTGCGGGCATCGACGCCGATCCGGAGAACCGGCTCCTCGGTCGCTTCCCGCGCCGCCCACTCGACGCCGAGACGCTCCGCGACGCGCTGCTGGCGACGAGCGGCCTCCTCGACACCTCACCGCCGCCCCCCCATCCCTTCCCCGCCGTCGACACCTGGGCGTTCACGATCCATCAGCCCTTTCACGGCCAGTACGACTCCGATCGGCGGAGTGTCTATCTGATGGTGCAACGCAACCGGCGGCATCCGTTCCTCGCGCTCTTCGACGCGGCCGATCCCAATCAGAGCGTCGCGCTGCGGGATGCCACGATCACGCCGACGCAGAGCCTGTTCCTCATGAACGCCCCGCTCGTCCACCGCGCCGGCGAAGCCTTCGCCGACCGACTCCTCGGCATGGCCAGCGAGCGTGAGGCGCGGCTCAGGCTGGCGGCGGAGCTTGCCTGGGGACGCGAGCCCGATGACGCCGAACTCTCCGGCATGCACGACTTCCTCGCGCAGGTTACGGAGCAGTCGCCGGAGCTGACGGAGCGCGAAGCCTGGGGGGCCCTCGCCCGCGTCATCCTCACCGCCAATCCCTTTCTGTTTATCGACTGATCGCCATGACGCTGCACCGTGATCCCCTGACCGCCGCCGCGATCTCCCGTCGGGCCTGGCTCGACTCGGTCGGCCGGGGGCTATTTCCAACGGCGCTGGCCGGGCTCCTCGCGGAGTCGTCCGTGGCGGCTCCGGTAACGCTCGACCCGCTCGCGGCGAGAGCCCCCCACTTCCCGGCCACCGCCGATCGGGTGATCTTCCTCTATTCCACTGGCGGCGTGTCGCACGTCGACACCTTCGACTTCAAGCCACAGCTCATCGCCGACCACGGCAAGTCGATCACCGCCTCGCGCTGGCTCAACAAGCCGGGCGCCTTCGAGCGCTTCCTCATCAAGCCGAGGTGGGGGTTCAAGCGGTATGGCCGCAGTGGAACCCCGGTAAGCGATCTGTTTCCCGCGCTCGGTGGCGTCATCGACGATCTCTGCATCCTCAATGCGATGCACTGCGACAGTGACGGCCACGACAAGGGGACGCTCGCCGCCCACACCGGCTCCGCCCAATTCGCCCGCCCGAGCCACGGCGCGTGGGTGAGCTACGGCCTCGGCACGGAGAATGAAAACCTGCCATCGTTTGTCGTTGTCGCCCCGGCCGCGCCGTATGCCGGCGCCCAGACGTGGGGGAGTGATTTCCTCCCCGGCTGCCATCAGGGGACGCACGTCTTGCCCGGCGCCGAGCCGCTCCCGAATCTCAAATCGCTCGCCCCCCAGCCGGCCATCCAGAGGCTCGAGCTCGACCTCCTCGCCCGGATCAACGCCGCCCACCTCCACAAGCGCGAAGGGGACGGAGCGCTCGCGGCCCGACTGCGTTCGTTCCAGACCGCGTTCGGGATGCAGCGGGAGGCGCCGGAGGTTTTCGATTTCTCGGGAGAGACCGACGACACCCTGCGTCTCTACGGCCTGGAGCGCGGCGCGACGCAGGGCTTCGGTTGGCAGTGCCTCGTCGCCCGCCGGCTTGCCGAGCGCGGCGTCCGTTTCATCGAGCTGATCGACGTCGGCTCGAGCAACAACTGGGACTCGCACGGCAACATGGCCGATCACGAGAAGCTTGCCCGAGCGATCGACCAGCCGATCGCCGGACTGCTCACCGACCTCAAGCGCCGGGGGATGCTCGAGCGGACGCTCGTCGTCTGGACCAGCGAGTTTGGCCGGACGCCGTTCCACCAGACGGCCGATCATCCCGGCCGCGAGCATCACAACCTCGTCTTCAGCTCCTGGATGGCCGGCGGGGGAATCCGCGGGGGAATTGTCCACGGGAAATCGGACGAGCATGGGATTCTGCCGGTGGAAGGGGCCGTCCACACCCACGATCTCCACGCCACGATGCTTGCGGCCCTCGGCCTCGACCACGAGCGCCTCACCTTCCGCCACGCCGGCCGGGATTACCGTCTGACCGACGTTGCCGGCCGGGTCGTCCGCGACGTCCTCGGCTGAGTGCCGGAATACCGGCTCGCCCCCCCACCCCCCCACATCGGTACTCTTCATCGCCGAGAGGAGGGTTTATGACGCTCATCCTGGGGGGGGTGGTGACGTTCCGGCTTTATCCCCCGCAAGGTGGGATAAAGGCTTGCATTGAGCTGGCCCTGACCGTCGAAAGCTTCCATGGCTGATCGCGCTGCAGTCCTCGGTTTCCTCGCTGCGGCCGATCGACGACTGGCAGAGGCTCGACTCCACAGCGGCCAGCCTGGAACGACGGCTCATCCATGTCCAACCGTTGCTTGATGGTCGCCTTCGGCTCCACCATGCTGAACGAGGATGGGTATTCCGTCCGCGTGGCGATGGCGACCCGGGCGGTCGTCGCCGTCCAAGAGCGAAGCTGCCCCCCTCCGGTGCTCCTCAGCTTCGAAGCGCTCCGTTCGCTCCGCCGGCGGCCGCAACGGAAGGCGGCCGCGGCGAGGCTCCGCTCGATCGGCGCGATTCCGTTGTTCGTGCCGGTGTTTCCGGCCCGGATGCCCTTCTCGTATCGGCTCAACGGCTGGTGGGCGGCGCTCGTGGTGTGGGTCGTCTGCCGGCTCTTCTCCGTCGGGATCGTCCATGCCCAGAGCCATGCCGCCGCGTCGGCCGCCGCCCGCGCGCTCGCCTGGGACCGCCGACGCCGGCTGGTGTTCGACGTCCATGGCGTCGACGTCGAGGAGCGGCAGTTCTACGGCGCCCTCGATGCAGACAGCCCGGAGTACGGCGTCCGTCGGCGCCATGAGCGGGAGTCGTTTCGCCGCGCCGACGTGATCATCACGGTCAGTCACGATCTCGAGCGTTATGTAAGCGCGATCCTCGCCAGCGGTGGGCCTCGATCGCCACATCCGCACATCGAGGTCATCCCCTGCGTGCTGAGCTTTTCGGCGTCGCCGCAGGACATCGAGGATGCGCGAGGGAAAGCCCGCACGCGTCTCCGACTGCGCGGCCGGCCGTGCGTTCTCTACCTCGGGGGATCGAGCGGATGGCAGCTCTCCGCCGAGACCGTCGCCGCCTTCGCGTTCCTACGGCGGAAGCTGCCCTCCGCTTTCCTCCTCATCCTCACCGGTGACGTCGAAACGTTCACGGAACTCTGCCGGGATGCCGGCATCCCCCCGGCCGACTTCCTCATCACGTCCTGCCCCCACAAGGAGGTCGCCGACACGGCGTGTGCCGCCGACGCGGCCCTCCTTCTCCGCAGTGACAACATCGTCAATCGGGTGGCGTCACCGACGAAGTTCGCCGAGTATCTCTCGATGGGGGTTCCGGTCGTGATCACCGACGTCCTCGCCGACTTCTCGGGAATCGTGCGCGACCGTGACGTCGGCGCCGTGGTTCCCGCCTCGAACGCCCCCGAACTCGTCGCGGCGGCGATCCTCGATCTTCTCGACGCCCCGATCGACGAGCAGGCCAGGACGCGCACGCGGTGCGTCGTCGCCAGCCAGGACCTCCTTTCCTTCGAGTCGATCCTTCCCGCCTACCGCCGCATCTACCGGCCAGCAGCCGAGGCATCTCGATGAACCACCGCCAGCGGATCATGATCATCGCCGGCACGAGGCCGGAGGGCATCAAGATGGCACCCGTGTGGTGTCGGCTCCGCGACATGCCGGAGGCCTTCGAGCCGCCGATCTTTTGCTCGACCGGCCAGCACGAGGCGATGCTCGACTCGGTCCTCGAACTGTTCGGGGTGACCGTCGATCACCGCCTCCACCTCCTCGCCGAGCGACCGTCGCTGGTCCAACTCGCGAGCCTGGCGATCGCGCGGATCGCTCAGGCAATCGACGCGTCGCGCCCCGACTGGGTCCTCTGCCAGGGAGACACGACCTCGGCGATGTGCGGAGCGATCGCCGCCTTCTGCATGGGGGTGAAGGTGGGGCATGTCGAGGCGGGCCTGCGCACCTACGACCGTCTGCAGCCCTACCCCGAGGAGGTCAACCGCCGCATCATCGCGCCGACCGCCGATCTCCACTTCGCCCCGACGCCGGCGGCCGGTGACAATTTGGTCGCCGAGAGGATCGATCCGGCTTCGATCGTCGTCACCGGTAATACCGTCATCGACGCCGTCCAGGCCGTCGTCCGCCTCCCCGATCTCGATGAGCGTGTCGCCCCGATCCGCAGGTGGTATGAGGCGCACGTCGGTCCGTACGCCCGCTGCATCATGGTGACCGGCCACCGCCGCGAGAACTGGGCCGACGGCCTCGCGTCCGTCTTGGGCGCCCTACGCGACACCGTGCAGCGCCACCCCGACGTCGTCGCCGTCTACCCCGTCCACCTCAATCCCCTCGTCCAAGAGATCGCCACCCGCGAACTCGCCGGTCAGGATCGGATCCACCTCATTCCGCCCCAGGACTACGCCTCGTTCACCTGGCTGATGTCCCGCTGCCACCTCCTCCTCACCGATTCCGGTGGGGTTCAGGAGGAGGGGCCCGGGCTCGGAAAGCCGGTCCTCGTCTTCCGAAACGTCACCGAGCGGCCCGAGGGGATCGCCGCCGGGACGGCGCTCCTCGTCGGCACCGATCCGGCGCGGATCTCCGCCGAGATCGAGCGTCTCCTCGACGATTCCGCCGCCTACCGGCAGATGGCGCAGGCCACCAATCCCTACGGCGACGGTTCGGCCAGTCTGCGGATCGCCGAGGCGCTGGTAAGGTACAGGGCGTCCACCGCGGCCTGAGCCGGCGCAGGCCGATCCGACGGCCGACGGGGAGGGGGTGGGGGGAAACGGCAAGCCCCCGCCCGCGCCGCGGGCTCCGCCGGTCGCCCCTGTGAGGATGTCTCCCGTGCCCTCCCCCGTGATCGCGACGCTCGCAGCGCTCGTCGCCATCGACAGCGTGAACCCGGAGTTCGGTGGCCCCGGCGAAGGGGGTGTGGCTGACTACGTCGACGATCGGCTCCGGAGTGCGGGGATCGAGACGCGGCGCACGGAGGTTCTCCCGGGGCGCGACAACGTCGTCGGGGTCATCCCCGGCCGCGACCGCTCCCGGCAGGTTGTGCTCGAGGCCCACATGGACGTCGTCAGCATCGCCGGGATGACGATTCCCCCCTTCGCGCCGACGATCGATGGAGGGCGGATATACGGGCGTGGCTCCTGCGACACCAAGGCCGGCCTCGCCGGGATGCTCCACGCCGTGCTCGACCTCCATCGATCCGGGATCGCTCCCCCCTGCGATGTGTGGCTCGCGGCCGTGATCGACGAGGAGTATTTATTCCGGGGCGTGACTCGGCTGTGCGACGACCTCCCGGCGCGTGTTCCGGGCCGCGCGCCAAGCGCGGCGATCATCGCCGAACCGACGGAGATGCGGGTGGTGGTGGCGACGAAGGGAGTGGTGCGGTGGGAGATCGTCTTCCACGGCCGGGCCGCCCACTCCTCCAAGCCCCACCTCGGCATCAACGCCATCAGCCACGCCGCCACGTTCATCCGCGCGGTCGACGCCCACCACGCCGGCCTCGCCACGCACCTCCATCCCCTCCTCGGCCCGGCCACCGGTAACGTCGGCCTCATCGCCGGGGGGGTCCAGGTCAACTTCGTCCCCGACCGCTGCGCCCTCCAGATCGACCGCCGCCTCCTCCCCGGTGAACGCACCGCCGACGTCCTCGCCACCTACCAGGCGATTCTCGAGCGGATG
>CAJBCV010000410.1 GCA_903951635.1 uncultured Planctomycetaceae bacterium | reverse complement strand
CCGCGGCGCTGCTGTTCCATCAGCGCCTGGTACTCGACGACGGAAAGATCATCGTGGTCGTCATCCTCGCTCGACAGATACTCAAAGCCGACGCGGGCCTTCGCATCCCAACCGTCGACATGGAACTCGACGCCATATTCCCGGAACTGGAGATTGCGGGCGATCGTATAGCCCCGGGCCCGGAAGACTTTCGCGAGGAGATCACATCCAGCGGCTTCGGAGAGCGAGTCGAACATGGAGGGCGGGCTTCCTGGAAAGGGCGGGAGCAGGGCAGGGGACGGCCGAAGGGCGGCCGATCGGGTGACAGTCAATCGGGGAGAATAGCCGATCCGGGGGCGGAGGACACGCCCCCAAGGGCCGTCAGTCGCCGCGGCGCTTGCGGCGGAGGTCCTTCTCCCGCTGCTTCTTCTGCTTGCGACGCTCGTCGGCCGTCAGCCGCTTGCCGGTATCCCCCTTCGGCTTCCCGAGGCGCATCCCCGGATTGGCCATCTGCCCCTGCATCGCCTGCATCTGCTGGACGCGCTCGCGCATCCCCATCCCCGCCATCCCCTTCATCATCGCCGACATCCCGTCGAACTGCTTGACCAGATCGCTCACTTCCTGGAGTTGCACGCCGGCCCCGGTGGCGATCCGCCGGCGGCGCTGCTGGTCGATCACCTTGCCGGGATTGCGGCGCTCCTGGGGGGTCATCGAATCGATGATCCCGAACAGCCGCCCCATGTCCTTGTCGAGGTCGGCGTCGCCGACGAGCTCCTTGAGCTGCCCCATGCCGGGGATCATTCCCAGCACCTTGCCGATCGGCCCGAGGCGGCGCGTCTGCTGGAGCATCTTCTTGAAGTCGTCGAGCGTGAACTCCCCGGTGCGGAGCCGCTCCTCCTGACGGGCCATCTCGTCTTGGTCGAACTTCCGCTGCGCTTCCTCGACGAGCGTGACGACGTCGCCCATCCCCAGGATCCGGCCCGCCATCCGCTCCGCGTGGAAATCCTCGAGGGCCTCGATCTGCTCGCCGGTGCCGATGAACTTGATCGGCACCCCGGTGACGCTCTTCACGGAGAGCGCGGCGCCGCCACGGGCGTCGCCGTCGAGCTTCGTCATGATCACGCCGTCGAGCTCGAGGGCGTCGTTGAAGGCCTTCGCACTGCGAACCGCGTCCTGGCCGGTCATCGCGTCGACGACGAGGTAGACCTGGTCGGGGCCGACGGTGTGGTCGATGCGCTTGAGCTCGTCCATGAGCGCCTGATCGATCGCCAAGCGACCGGCCGTGTCGAGGATGACGACGCTCGCCCCTTCCTTCCGCGCCCGGGCCACGCCGGCGTTGCAGACGGCGACCGGATCGGTGACCCCGTCGGGGGTGTGAACGGGCACGCCGAGCTGGCGACCGAGCACGGAGAGCTGCTCGATGGCGGCGGGGCGCTGGAGATCGGCCGCGACGAGCATCACGCCGCGTCCCTGCTCCTTGATGCGCCGCGCGAGCTTGGCGCAGGAGGTCGTCTTGCCGGAGCCCTGCAGACCGCAGAGCATGATCACCGTCGCCCGCCCCGTTTGGAGATGGAGCGAATGATCGACCGGCCCCATGAGGTTGACCAGCTCACGGTGGACGATCCCGACGAGCTGCTGGGCCGGGTCGAGGGTCTCGAGGACCTTTGCCCCGATCGCCCCTTCCACGACCTTGTCGAGGAAGCCATCGACAACGTCATAGGCGACGTCGGCCTCGAGAAGGGCCGTGCGCACTGCGCCGAGCCCCTCGCGCATGTTCGACTCGGTCAGCTTGCCGCGGCCCCGCAGGGAGGCAAGGGCACTGGTCAGCGAGGCCGAGAGCGATTCGAACATGGCGGCTCCTGGGTGGGGTGGGAGCCGGGATTATAGGCCGGGACGGATCGGTTTCCCGTCCCCACCCCGGGCACGGGCCGCCGCCGGCCCGGAGGGCCCAAAAGCGGGCCCCCCCCTTGGAAATCAGTGGATCATCCCGCCGTCGTTGCAGCAGGGGGCCGCAGCCGCTCCGCCGCAGCTCTCACAGCCATTGCCACAGGCCGGCGCCGAGCAGGGGGCGGCCATCGGGGCGGCGTAGACCGGGGCGGGGGCGGAGGACCCGCAGCCCCCCAGGCAACCGCCAAACTCCATGAACGAGGGACGCCGCGAGGAGGAACAATTGCTCCCCCCCATGCAGTTGCAGCCGGGAGCCGCCACGAGCCCGGCAACGAGGGCGACCAGGCAGAACGCACGAGTCATCGGATGAGTCTCCACCACGGACGAAGCGGTCCCACCCCGAAGTCGCTCGGAGGGGAGCGGCGTCAGGGACGCCGTCGGTGAAAACCTAGCTCACGGATCGGAGACGCGACCCACCCGGTGCGGATTCCCGTCGGCTCAAACCCCGCGCGGGATTCATCCGCTGCCGGTCGTGCCGATCGTGCCGACGGCGCGGTCTGCGGACGATGCCCGCTCACCTTCCGCGGCGGAGTGACGAAGAGAGGAAAGCTGCACAGCGAGGGTCGGGGTTTCGGAGGACGTCGGCGAGCGGAAATGGGGTCCGCCTGCCGTCCACCACCCCCCCGTGCACCCAGGGACATGCGCCTCGACATCCTCACCGCCATCCGGGTTGACGCCACGCGCCGGCCCGGTTCCGTCACGCTCCCCGCCCGTGCCCTCACCTGGCTCGCCGCCGTGGTGGCCCTCCTGCTTCCGGCAGCGCGGGGCGAAGACCTCCCCTGGTGCCCGCCGCCGGCGCTTGAAGAACTTGATTCCTGCGACGGGCCCGCCTTGGCGTCGCCGGAGTCTGCCCCCTGCGCCGCGGAGGGAGCCGGAGCCGACGACGTCTGCTCCACGGCGGCGTCCTGTCGGCAGCGGGATGTGTGGTCGGTGATCACCCGCGGGCTCCCCGACATCGGCCGGATGCCGACCGACGCGCGTCCTGGCGTCGAGCGACTCGATGCCCGCGGCTGCTGGCAGAAGACCGATCTCAGCGGGCTCCTGGAAAACCCGCGGCAGCCGCTCCTCGTCTTCATCCACGGCAACCGCTACGACCACGCCTCGGCGCGCGAGCAGGGGCTCCTGCTCGCCGCCCGGACCTGTGCCACCTGCGCCGACGCGGCCGACGTCCGGACGGTGATCTTCTCTTGGCCGAGCGACAAGCAGGGCATTCTCCTTCGCGACAGCCGGGCGAAGTACGAGCGGGCCGTCACCGAAGGACACTACCTCGCCTGGCTCCTCTCGCAGGTGGAACCCGACCGCCCGGTCGCGATCGTCGGCTACAGCTACGGGGCGCTGATCGCCCTGGAGGCTCTCGAGGATCTCGTCCACGCCGAGTGCGCCGGACGCAGCGACGTCCAGACCTGGACCAACCGCACCGCCCCGCTCCACGTCGTCCTCGTCGCGGGGGCAGTCCGTCAAGATGCCTTCGCCCCGCGCGGCCCCTACCGGGAAACGCTCCCCTGCATCGACCGCCTCACGGTCCTCTACAACTCCGACGACATCGCCCTGCGGTTCTTCGAGTACGTCGACCGCTCGCTACGGACCGAGGCCCTCGGCCACGACGGCATGCCGGCGGCCTGGATCCCCCGCGGCATCGGCTTCAGCCAGGTCGATTGCGCCGGGATCGTCGGCCCCAGCCACCGCTTCAAGAACTACCTCGCCTCCTCGGCGCTCATGCGGCGGATCTGCACCGGTGCCGGCCGCGGGCTCTGCTGCGGCCCCCACGCCGCAACGTGCCCTGCCACCTCAGCGGCGACCGACGCCGAATCCACGCCCGCCGACTCCTCCGCAGCCTGCCCGTGCGGCCATTGAGCCCACCAGCCGCGGCCGAAGACGACAAAGCGCGGGGTCAGGCTGCCCGGCGGACGGCGGACTGATCGCGGAACAGACGCGCTTCGACCATCTTCCGGGCCACCTCGCCGACCGTCGTCTCGGCGCGCCATCCGAGCGCTTTGGCCGCCCGGCCGGGATCGGCGCGGAGGCGGCGGACCTCGTCGCGGCGGAGGAATCGCTCGTCGCAGACGACATGGCGCCGCCAATCCAGCCCGACGCGGGCGAACGCCTCGGCGACGAACGTCTCCAGCGCCACCGAAACCCCGGTGGCGAGGACGAGATCCTCAGGGCTCTCCGTCTGGAGCATGGCGTGCATCGCCACCACATACTCCGGTGCCCATCCCCAGTCACGCTCCACAGAGAGGTCACCAAGCGCGAGCGGCTCGGTGTCTCCGGCGGCGATCCGGCAGGCGCCGGCGGTGATTTTCTGGGTCACGAAGCGCTCCGGGCGGAGCGGGCTTTCGTGGTTGGAGAGAATCCCCGTGCAGGCCCACAGCCCGTGGAGGCGCCGGTACTGATCGACCTGGGCAAAGGCGGCGAACTTCGCCAGGCCATACGGATCCGCCGGGCGGGCCGTCGTCGATTCGTCGACCGGCTCGCCGGCGTTGTCGCCGTACATCGCCGTCGAGCCGGCGAAAAACAGCCGCGTCGGCAGGCCTGTTACCCGGACCGCCTCGAGGAGATTCACGGTGGCGCCGGCGATGCTCTGGAACGTTGCCGCCGGCTGCCCGAACGACAGCGCGATCGACGACTGGCCGGAGAGGTTGTAGAGCTCGTCGGGACGGACCGCCTCGAGGAGCGCGACGGTGGCTTCGAGGTCGGACGGCTCGAGCGCCTTGATCGCGACACGTCGCTCGAGACCGAGTGCCGCAAGGCCGCGGCGGTCACACGTCGCCGGGTCGCGGCTGGTCCCCACGACCCGATACCCCTGATCGAGAAGGTGGGCGGCGAGGTAGGCACCGTCTTGGCCGCTGATGCCGCAGACGAGCGCCGTCGGTTCCGGTCGGTGGATGCGTGCCATGCTTCGCTTTCTCCCCCTCGTGCCCGTCCATGCCCATCCGTCAGCCTGCCGCCTGCTGCGCCACAAACCACGCCGCCGTTCGGCCGATCCCCTCCTCGAGTCCGACCTCGGGCCGCCAGCCAAGGACCTTGCCGGCGCGGGAGGCATCGACGAGGTTCGAGCGGAGGTCACCGGGGCGGGCCGGGCCATGGAGCGGCGCCGGATACGAAGCCGTCTGGCCCGCCTCCTTCATCACGCCGACGAGTCCCTGGCGGATCCGGGCCTCGAGCACGACGACGTCGGTGCCGATGCCCGTGCCGATGTTGAGGCTCGTGAGTTCCCCACGGGGGATGGCTGCGTCAGGAGCGGTGAGCGCGAGGAGATTCGCGCGGGCGACATCCTCCCCGTAGACATAGTCGCGGACGTAGTGGCCGTCGCCGTTGATCGTGGCCGCCTGGCCGGCGAGGTAGCGCTTGAGGAAGATCGCCACCACTCCCGCCTCACCGTGCGGATTCTGCCGCGGGCCGTACACATTCGCGTAGCGCAGCGCCATCGCCCCGAGGCCATGTTCGGCCGCGTAGAACTTGAGGTACCGCTCGCCGACCCACTTCGTGATTCCGTAGGGGCTGACCGGATCGGCGGGCGTCTCCTCGGGGGCCGGGCTCGTCTGCTCCCCGTAGAGCACCCCGCCCGACGAGGCGAACACGACCCGTCCGCACTTCTGGGCCACCGCGGCATCGAGGACGTTGATGAGGCCGATGGCGTTCACCTCGGCATCGAACAGCGGGTCGCGGACCGACCGGCTCACCGACATCTGCGCCGCCTGGTGACAGACGACGTCGGGGCGGAAAGCGGCGAACGCTGCCAGGACCGCGGCGCGATCACGGATATCGACGACATGGAGCGGCACCGCGGCAGGGAGATTGTCGCGCGACCCTGTCGACAGGTCGTCGACCACCCCCACCTCGTGCCCCGCAGCGAGGAGGGCATCGGTGATGTGACTGCCGATGAATCCCGCACCACCCGTGACCATCACGCGCATACTCAGGCTGCCTTCCGCTCGAGGACTTCGTCGTAGACGTCCAGGTAACGGGCGGCAGCCCGCTCCCACGTGTACGTGGCGGCGTGAGCCACTTGAGCCGCGGCGAAACCGGGCGTCGAGCGGGAGGACTCGAGTCCCTCACGAACCACCCGGAGCATAGCGTCGGGCTCGAACGTATCCCACCAACCGGCCCGGTCGCCGGCCACTTCAGGGAGACTCGTCCGCCGCGCGGCAAACACCGGCCGGCCGCACTGCATCGCCTCGAGGACCGGGAACCCGAAGCCCTCGGTGAGCGAGGGGAAGAGGAACGCGTCGCAGTGCTCGTAGAGCCACTGCCGGTCGCCGTCGGACACCTCGCCCGGCATGAGCACGCGATCGCCCAGACCGAGCCTGGCCACCTCGTCCTCCAGGAACACCCCGTACGGAGTCGCCTTGCGGCCGGCGATCACCAGCCGCAGATCGTTCGTCCGCGCGATCATCTCGAGGAGGACGTGGCAATTCTTGTGTGGCAGCGCCGCCCCGACGGTGAGGAGGAAGGGCCCCGGCGTGAGAAACGAAGGCCTGCCAGGGGAGGCGACGGCCGCCGGGGGCAGTCCGTTGGGAACGACATGGAGCGGCTTGCCGCGGAGCTCGAGCCACTGGCGCACGTCGTCGGCGACGAATCTCGAGATCGTGACCACGGCTGCGGCCCGATCGACCTTCGCCTGCACGGCAGCGAGCTTGCGGCGGACGGCCGCCGGCCGGCTCCGGTGGCGCTCGTCGTGGAGGAAGTTGAGGTCGTGGATCGTGAGGACGACCGGCACGCTCGGGTCGAGCGGCAGATACTTCGACGATTGGCTGGTGACGTGCCAGAGATCGTAACCGCCGTCGGCACGGAAGGGGCGCACCAGCGGCCTGAGAAACCTGGCGAACGTCTCCTTCCGCCAAGGACTGACGTCGATGTGCTCGACCGCGCCGTCGTGGAAATGGCGCACCGTCGGCCGGCTCATGTCGCCCCGCGGCGGCAGGAAGAGGACCGGCTCGATGCCGCGGCCGGACGCCGAAAGGATTCCTTCGGCGAGGTACCGGCAAAACCGCCCCAGTCCGCAATTGGCATGACGCACCTTTTCCAGGTCGATGACGACCCGGGGGAGGGCTGCACGATCACGGAGCGGAAGTTTGATTGGCATGAAGGTGTCGGCGCGACGAGCGGGCTCGGAACGACCCATCGCGGGTGTCGGTCGAATCCCGTGGAGGGGATATCGGCCGGAAACCCCCCTTGGATTGCATCCCTCCGCCACCGGTCCCGAACTCGCGCGAAGCGGGGAAGGCCGGGAGGGCCGGGGAGTTCCCGGACGATTCCTGCCGTGGCGAAGCGGGAGGAGTGGGCCGTTGGGGAAACGCGCCCTGCCGTCCGATGAGCGGGCCTGGCTTCACGCCACCCGGCGAGACGGCATCCGTTCCACGTCGAGGCCGAGCGCGGCGAGCAAACCGGAGACGTAGTTCTCCATGGAATGCTCGTTGCAGTAGCGAACTCTTGCTCCCTCGTCGCGTCCGTCGCCCCGCGCGAGCATCGCCCCGAGCGCGGCGGCCACCGCTTCGGCGGTGAACGTGTCCGGCACCCGAGCGACGGTCGAGGGGGCATCGAGCGCCGCGGCGAGATCCTCGTTGGCCACCGTCGGCACCCCCGCGGCGATGCAGTCCATCAGCGCGCCCGAGATCCCGCCGAAGCGGTGGGTGCGGAGTTGGATCGCGCCGTCGGCGGCGAGGAGCCATGTCCGCCATGTCTCGTCGTCGATCCACTCGGCCGTGAAGTGGACCGCCTCTGCGGCACCGGCAGCCGCGGCGCGGCGGAGGACGGGCTCCGCCGAGCGCCCGGCATCCCCCACGAACACCAGATGCGCGTCGCGCCCGGTGCCGCGGAGCCGGGCGATCGCCTCGGCACACACCTCCGGAGCCTTCGTGGCGCCGTAGATCCCGAGGGTGACAATCACCGTCCGCCCCGCCGGGATTCCGAGCGCTGCCCGGGCCCGCTGCCGCGATGGGTCGGCCGTCTCCCGCGGCGTGAACTCGCGGAGGAGGGCGAAGGGGAGATGGACCGCCTCCACCCCGTAGAGCCTCGCGACATGATCGGCCAGCCCCCGGCTGTGGACGAACAGCGGCGCGGAGGCCTTGGCCACTTCCGAGAGGAAGAGCGTGGGGATTTCCCCCTGATGGCGCGTCCAATGCCGCACCTCGGCTTCCGTCACCGGCCGACGCAATTCGGCCTCGGCAAGCACGCGCGTCCGTTCGATGCCATGCCACCAGGCATTGAGGTCGAGGAGCCTTGAATCGTGGAGGATGCAAGGGCCGCCATGGCGGAGGTGCCCGGCGAGGATCGGGGCATGGAACGAGGAATTGCCGAGGACCGCCACCGTGGCGTCGTAATCGGGGCGCAACCATGCCGCGCTGCCGATGCCGTGGAAGGCCCGCACGGGCGCATCGGCCACCGGCTCCGGCTGATCGGTCCAGACGTCGACGTCGGCCCGCGTTGCAAGCGCCGCGACCGTGCGCCGCGTGTAATCGGCGACGCCGGAACGGTCCGGGGGGAAGGGGGACACCAGCGCGATCACCGGACGCCGCGCCGCCACGGCCTTCCGCGCCCGGCGGGCATGCACCGGCATCCGTAGTTCGAGGGCCGCGGCGAACCGCTCCGCCACGCGGGCCGCAGTGAAGCGCTCCGGCGTCGGTCGCTGCGCCGCGATGAGCCCCTCGCGCGCGCGGTCGTCGGCCATCACGGCCTGCAGCCGGGCGGCGAGTTCGTCGGGAGCGTCGGGGGCGAAGCGGGCGGCCGGATCGGCGACGAGTTCGCGGTGACAGGGGATGTCGGAGGCGATCACCGGCGAGCCGCAGGCCATCGCCTCGATCACCGGCATCGAGAATCCCTCCGCCCGCGAGGCCACGACCGTCGCCTCCGCGTGGCCATACCAACCGGCAAGTTCATCGTCGCTGACGTGGTCGAGGAAGGTGAGACGGACGGGACGATTCGTCGTCCGCCCCTCGGCCTTGGCGGCGATCCGTTCCACCCGTCGCCGCCATCGCTCGGGGTAACCGCCGGCGATCACGAGGGCGGGATCGGGGCCAGCGGTCCGCCCCAGCGCCGTCACGACCGTCTCGAGATTCTTGCGCGGATCGGGGCCACCGACGAACATCACATACCGATCGGGGGCGCCCCCCGGCCGCGCCGCCGGCGTGCCACCGGCCTGACGGGCCGCGAACGCCCCCCGCAGGGCGACGCCGGTGACGGCCACGTGCTCAGGGTCGACTCCCAGCCTGGCGACCACCTCGTCGCCGACGGAGGCGGAGATCGGCAGGAACATCCCCGCCGCTCCCAGCCACTCCATCGCAGCCGCGTAAGACAGCAGCGGACCGCGGCTGGCGAGATAACGATCGGGGTCGAGAAGGGGAATGAAGTCGTAGACGACCGCGCAGGGGAGAATCTCGGGCCGGTCGAAAAACCGGGCGACCAGCCGGGTGTCGTGCGTCATCGGCGAGAGCCAGAGGAACACGGCCGGCTCGCCGGGGCGCGGCGCGAAGGCGTAGTGGACGCTGTCGCAGAGGGCGGAGACCTCGGCCGGGGGCGCTCCCAGCGCCGCGTCGGCCAGGCCGATGATCGTCACGTCCCCGCGCCGCAGCGACCGGGCCGCCGCCAGGAGGAAGGCCGCGTGCGAGCCGATGCCACGGCGGGCGAAGCCGGGATCCTGGAGGCAACGGAGGTCGGCGTAGACAAGCATCGTGGAGGGTGCCGTCGCATCGGCAGACTGAAGGGAAAGGTGCCAGCCGTCGAACGGTCAGGGGTGTTGTCTCCACCGGCCAACAGCGGGGATCAGGCCACCTTCCGCAGCGGCTCGACGTCGGCGATCACGCGAGCCTGCGGCACGTCGACCAGCGCCCGCACGAGCGCCCCGAGATCGGATCCGGGGGAGACCACCGCGAGCAGCTCGGCCTTGGACGCACCGCCGGCATCACACCCGCGCAACCGCGACCGGAGGAGGGCAACGATCAGCTCCTCGGCCTCCGGATCGCTGCCCCGGGCCTTCTGCCGGCGGGCGCGCGGCGGACGGAGCCGCTGCCCGAGCGGTCGGATCCAGTGGCGCTCGAGTTCGCGAAGGCCGCCGAGGAGCCTTGCGCCGATGTCGCGCGTCGACCCCATGATCAGGCCACCATCCGGTGTTGGGAGACGGTCACGCCACCGGCATTCCGCTCGCGCCTGGCCAGCTCGAGATCGCCGTCGACCATCATCTCGACGAGCTCCTGGAACGACACCCGCGGCGTCCAGCCGAGCTTCGTGTTGGCCTTCGTGGCATCGCCGAGGAGGAGGTCGACCTCCGCGGGACGGAAGTAACGCGGATCGACCTCGACGAAGTCGCGGTAATCGAGGTCGAGTCTGGCGAAGGTGAGCTCGCAGAACTCGCGGACGGTGTGGAGTTCGTTCGTGGCGACGACGTAATCGTCGGCCTGGGGTTGCTGGAGCATCAGCCACATCGCCTCGACATAGTCGCCGGCGAAGCCCCAGTCTCGCTTGGCGTCGAGATTGCCGAGGTGGAGCTTCTCCTGCATGCCGAGCTTGATGCGGGCCGCCGCGCGGGTGATCTTCCGGGTCACGAACGTCTCGCCGCGGCGCGGGCTCTCGTGATTGAAGAGGATGCCGCACGAGGCGTGGAGGTCGTAGCTCTCGCGGTAGTTGACCGTGATCCAGTGTCCGTACACCTTGGCGACGCCGTAGGGCGAGCGGGGATAGAAGGGAGTCGTCTCCTTCTGGGGCGTCTCGACCACCTTGCCGTACATCTCCGAGCTCGACGCCTGATAGAAGCGGATCTGCTCGCCGGTGTCGTCCTGGACGTCGCGGAGGGCCTCGAGGAGACGAAGCGTGCCGACGGCGGTCACGTCGGCGGTGTAGGCCGGCTGGTCGAAGCTGACGCGGACGTGGCTCTGGGCAGCGAGGTTGTAGACCTCGTGCGGACGGATCTGGCGGATCAGGCGCGCCAGGCCACTGGCGTCGGAAAGATCGCCGTAGTGGAGTTCGACGCAGGGATCGGTGCCACGAATGAGGTGCTCGATGCGCTCCGTGCCGAACGTGCTCGAACGGCGCCGCAGTCCGTGGACGGCGTAGCCCTTTGAGACGAGGAGTTCCGCAAGGTAGGAGCCGTCCTGACCGGTCACCCCGGTGATCAACGCGCGCCGCTGCATCGAAGCTGTTCCTGGTGTCGTGGCCATGCTCTCGCCATCCGTGGCTGGGTCGGGCTGTCGCTCGGCCGGGATACACACCCGCGCCGGGACTTCTGGCGGGGACGGTAGCAGGGGGGGGCCGGAAGCCCAAGGCCATTTCCGCGCGCCTTCAGGCCCCGGAAGACCGGGGAGAGTTTCCCCGAGCCGGCGCTCCCGCTTCAGGCACTGCGACGCAGCGCCGATGGCACCAAGCTGGCGTAGACCTCGGCATAGCCGCGGGCCATACGCTGCCAGGAGAAGCTCCGGGCGTGTGCCCGGCAGCGCGTGGCGGCGTCGGGATCGGAATGGTAGCGCCCCATCCCCGACCAATAGGCGGCCGCGAGGGCATCCCCGTCGTAGGCATCGAAAAAGTAGCCGTGATCACCGGCGATCTCGGGGAGGCTCGTCCGCCGCGACATGAACACCGGCTTCCCGCAGAGCATCGCCTCGAGCACCGGGAACCCGAATCCCTCGGTGAGTGAAGGGAAGAGGAACGCCTCGCAATGTTCGTAGAGCCACTGGCGGTCGGCGTCGCTCACCTCGCCGGGGAGCACGACCCGCTCGCCGAGCCGTCGCACCGCCACTTCGCGCTCGAGAAACTCCCCATACGGCGTCGCCTTCTTGCCGGCGATCACCAGCCGCTGCCCCGGGAGCTTTTCGAGGAGATCGAGAAGGACGTGGAAGTTCTTGTGGGCCAGACAGTTTCCCACCGTGAACAGGAACGGACCCGCGGGGAGGAAGTCGGGGCGGGCGGTGGAGGCGGGAACCGGCTCGGGAACCCCCAGCGGCACGACATGGACCGGCTTGTCGCGGAGTTCGAGATGCCTGGCGACGTCGCGCGCCACGAACTTTGAATCGGTGACGATCGCGGCGGCGCGGTCGATCTTCCGCTGAATATCGGCGAGCTTCCGCCCGGTGCTGGCGAGTTGCTCGTCGTGCGGAGCCTCGTGGAGGAAGTTGAGATCGTGGATCGTGAGGATCACCGGCACGCGCGGATCGAGCGGCCAGTAGCGCGACATCTGGTTGGTGGCATGCCAAGCGGCGAACGCCGGCCGCCCCATCACCGGCCGAACCAGGGGCCGATAGAAGCGCTGCACGACCTCCTTCCGCCACGGGGCGACGTCGAGCTTCCCGAACCGTCCGCCCGGGGGCGTGGCGGCATCGGCGAACCATTCCTCGGCGCCGCGGGGGAGGAAGAAGACCGGCTCGAAGCGATCGTCGGCGAGGGCGAGGAGCTCGCGGCCGAGGTGAAGGGAGAACCGGCCGAGCCCGCAGTTGATGTGCCGGAGCTTCTCGAGATCGACGACGATCCGCGGTCGAGTCCCCGGGAGGGAGTGGGACGGCCTCTGGCTGGATGTCGACATCGATCGGCTCCCGGGACTTTTGGAGCTGAATCTTGGCGACCCCGGGCCAGATCACAAAGAGCTGTTTTCCCGGTCGATCGGGGCCCCGTCCGCCGGGCACCACCGCTGAAAAGCTGCGGTTGCCCCACACCGCGCCGATCGGCTACCAATCCCTCGCCCGGGCGGCGTGGCCGTCGCCGGGGAAGGGGGCTTGCGCCCCCGGAACGATTGGGCAGCGGTCCGGCAAGGGACGCACGAGGAATGACATGCAACCGATCCTGGTGACGGGGGGAGCGGGGTTCATCGGCGGGGAGTTCGTCCGGCAATGGATCGCCGACGAAACAGGGGCCGTCGTCAACCTCGACGCCCTCACCTATGCCGGCAATCGCGACTCGCTCGCCAGCCTCGACCACGACCCGCGTCACCTGCTCGTCGTCGGCGACATCGGTGACGCTTCGCTCGTCCGCGGCCTTCTCGAACAGCACCGCCCGCGGGCCGTCGTCAACTTTGCCGCCGAGAGCCACGTCGATCGTTCGATCGACGGCCCGGCTGCCTTCGTGACGACGAATGTCGTCGGCACGTTCCGGCTTCTCGACGAGGTTCGTCGCCACTGGACGACGCTCCCCGGCGACCAGCAGCGCGACTTCCGCTTCCTCCATGTCTCCACCGACGAGGTCTACGGATCCCTCGGCGCCACCGGG
>CAJBCV010000409.1 GCA_903951635.1 uncultured Planctomycetaceae bacterium | reverse complement strand
GCTCGACGACGATCTTCCTGCCGGCGCTTCCGCGCAGAGTAGCCCCGGTGGACCGACGTGGTTGACCGGAACCGAGCCCGGTCAGGTGCTTTCCGGGGCGCGCTGCCTCGACCGCACCGCCACGGGCATCGGCCAGGATGTGTTCATGCCCGCCGGTGAGATCCACGCCGGGCCCTCCGGCGGTGAGGTGTTTGCCCATGTCTGGATCGACCCGGCGGCGCCGCCGAAGGCGATCATGATCCAGCTCCATACCGACGGCTGGGAACACCGGGCCGTGTGGGGCGAAGGGGGCGTGATCCCGTGGGGGGCGGTCGGCCAGGCGTCGCAGATGGTGGTCGGGCCTCTCCCCGAAGCGGGGACGTGGGTGCGCGTGGCGTT
Source organism: uncultured Planctomycetaceae bacterium (assembly GCA_903951635.1). Taxonomy (GTDB): domain Bacteria; phylum Planctomycetota; class Planctomycetia; order Pirellulales; family UBA1268; genus QWOP01. The sequence continues at coordinate 2,030 of CAJBCV010000409.1, read as the reverse complement.
CAAGCCGGAGACGATCGGCGTGCCCCCTGGCACGAAGATCGGCGGCTTCGCCCTCACCCAGTTCGACGGCCATGTCCGCTGGGACAACGTCGGCCTGTCGAGCACCGACGACCCGACCACCGATCCGGCCCGTTCGTTCGCCGTCTGGTGGAAGGCGCGCGTCGGGCAGGAGAAGCTCGACGACGTCCCCGAGCCGCTCCGCGGTCTCGTTCGGGAGGGCCCCGAGAAGACGACCAACGCCGACGACGTCACGCGGATTCGCCGCCTCTGGCTGAGAAACGTGTGGCGCGAGAAGCCCGACGGAGTCGCGGTGCCCGACCGCGAGCTCATCGAGACGCGGCGCAAGCGCGACGATCTCGAGAAGGCGCTGGTGCGGACGTTCGTGTTCAACGACCTGCCGCAGATGCGCGACAGCTTCATCATGCTCCGTGGGGCCTACAACAAGCCGGGGGAGAAGGTGACCAGGGCCACGCCCGCCTTCCTGCCGCCGCTGGCCGTTGCCGAAGGGGCGACCCCCAATCGGCTCGATCTGGCCAAGTGGCTCCTTCTTCCCGAGCAGCCGCTCGTGGCGCGCGTCGCCGCCAACCGGCTGTGGCAGCAATTCTTCGGGACGGGGCTGGTGAAGACGAGCGAGGACTTCGGCCAGCAGGGGGAATCGCCGAGCCATCCGGAGCTTCTCGATTGGCTCGCCACGGAATACCGCGAGAGTGGCTGGAACACACGCCACCTCGTCAAGCTCCTCGTCACGAGCAAGGCTTTCCGCCGTCAGGCCACGATCGCGCCGGAGCACCAGGCCGCCGATCCGGAGAACCGGCTCCTCGCCCGCGGCCCGCGGATCCGGCTCGACGCCGAGCAGATCCGCGATAACGCCCTGGCCGTCTCGGGGCTCCTCGTTTCCTCGCTCGGAGGCCGGGGCGTCCGCCCCTACCAGCCCGACAACATCTGGGAGCCGGTCGGCTTCGCCGGCTCGAACACCCAGATCTACAAGCGTGACACCGGCCCCGCCCTCTGGCGGCGGAGCCTCTATGCGTTCGTGAAGCGGACGGCACCGCCGCCGTTCATGGTCAACTTCGACGCCCCCAACCGGGAGCAGTTCTGTGCCCGCCGCGAGCGGAGCAATACGCCGCTCCAGGCGCTCCAGCTCATGAACGACGTCCAGCATGTCGAGGCGGCCCGGGCCCTCGCCACGCGGGCGCTCGCTTCCGGCCCCGCCGACGACGCGGCCCGGATCGATTGGCTGTTCCGCACGGTCATCGCCCGCGGGGCGGAATCGGCGGAGCTGGCAGTGGTGGCCGAGGAGCTTGCCACCCACCGCGGCCGCTATGCCGCCGATCCCGACGCCGCCAAGCGGCTCGTCGCGGTGGGGGAATCGAAGGCCCCGGAAACCATCCCGGCGGAGGAGCTGGCCGCTTGGACGCTTGTTTCGAACATGCTCCTCAACCTGGACGAGACCCTCTCGAGGAACTGACCATGGCCCACGCCCACTCCGACCACGACCTGCAACTCCAGGCCTGCCGCCGTGCGTTTCTCCGCCGTAGCGGCGTCGGCGCCGGAGCCGCGGCGCTGGCCCTCCTCGAGAGCCGCCGGGGCGGCGGGCTGCTTGCCAAGGCTGGTGCGGCATCGATCGATCCCGCCGCGATCCGCGTCCCCTCCTCCCGCGTCCACCCGTCCCTGCCGGGATTGCCCCACCACGCGCCCAAGGCGCGGAGCGTGATCTACATCCATCCCAACGGCGGGCCGTCGCAGATCGACCTCTGGGACTACAAGCCGAAGCTCAAGGACTACTTCGACAAGGACCTCCCCCCGAGCGTCCGCGGCGATCAGCGGCTCTCGACGATGACCAGCGGCCAGCAGCGCTTCCCGGTGGCGCCGTCGAAGTTCACCTTCGAGCAGCGCGGCGCCTGTGGCCGCTGGATCAACACCGATCTTCTCCCCCACACGGCCGGGATCGTCGACGATATCGCCCTGGTCAAGAGCGTGTTCACCAACGCCATCAACCACGACCCGGCTTGCACCTACGTGATGACCGG
>CAJBCV010000408.1 GCA_903951635.1 uncultured Planctomycetaceae bacterium | reverse complement strand
GGCGGGGCTGGTGAGCATGTCGAGGGCGCGGGCGTCGAAGTCGTCCTTGGCACGCATCGACGTGCCGGCGTCGACCTCGCGCCGGAGCCGATCGAGGCTCGCCGACAGCCCCGATCGATCGGCGAGGCGCTGTTCCATCGCAATGTCGAGCTTCAGGCTCGGGATTTGGAACTGCGCCGTCGCAGGATCGCCATCGACGATGAACGGGGTGTGGGAGGTGCCGAGGTAGGCGGCGCCGAAGCTGAAGGTGTCGACGTGCTGCCGACCGGAGTCGACCAACGCCGTGTAGCCGGGGATGCCGGCGACGGCCGACGGGCGGAAGCGGGAGACGAACGACCCGGCCATCGGGAAGTCGTTGACGAATCCGGTCGGCTCCTTCGGGGCCCGGCCGGTGAGAAACCGCTTGTGGCCGCCGCCATGATCGGCGAAGTCGTGCGTGACCGAGCGAATGAGGGAGTAGCGATCGGCGCAGCGGGCGTGGAGTGGGAGAAGCTCGCAGACGTCGATCCCGGCGACGTTGGTGCCGATCGGCCGGAAGGCCCCGCGGAACTCCGCCGGGGCGTCGGGCTTCATGTCGTAGGTTTCGAGATGGGGCGGACCGCCGGGGAGCCAGACAAAGATCACCGCCGTGTCGTCTGCGGCCGGCTCGCCGGCAACGGCCCGGGCCTGGCGGAGGCGAAGGAGGTCGGCCAGGCCGAAGCCGCCCAGGCCGAGGAACCCGGTGGCGATCGCTACCCGGCGGGAGACGGGAGCCCTGGAAATCGACCGTGGAGCCGAGCCTGCCATCGCGACCCTCCTCAAAGTCCCCGAAAGACCGCAGGAGTATACCAGCCGCCCTCGGGGCCGGCCGCCGGCCGGAGAGGCGAGCGAGCCGGAAACGCCGCAGTTTTCTGGACGCTCCCGCTACGGATCGATAAGCTCAAGAGAGGGTGCGGATTTCCTCTCGGCCAGAGCTTACCGCCCCCTTCTTCCCGCCCCTCGGTTTCCTTCCGAAGTGAATACCATGCGCACGCTCCGTCCGGTCGTTCGGACCTTGTTTCTTGTCGGCCTGGTGGCGTTGCTCGTCGGCCCGCTGCCCGCCAGCGCCCAGACGACCAAGGGGCCGTCGTCAAAATCGCCCGGGGCGAAGACCACGCCGCGATCGGCGCCGCCTGCGGACGGCGCGCGGAAGGGGAGCGGCGACGCCGCCAAGGGGTCGCGCGCCGCAGCCCCGAAGGGGGCTTCGAGGAGCGCCGAGGCCGACGCGGCCGACGAGCAGGCGGCGGCCGAGGGGGAAGCCCCGCTCGGTCCGCTCGAGCAACTCGAGGCCGATGCGCAGTCGTGCCGCACGGCTGCCGAAGCGGTGCAGGTCTACAAGATCTTCCTTGCCAATCCCAAGGTGCCCGCCGACATTCGCAAAGCCGCGGAGAAGAAGCTCGCCCAGTGGAAGGTGATGGAGGAGGAGAAGCAGCGCCGCCTCGGGAAGAAGTGGGTCACCGAGGAGGAGTATGAGAGCATCTCCAAGAAGGCCGATCAGATGGTCCGCCACAGCTACCAGCTCTTCAAACTCGGCAACCGCGATCTCGCCAAAAAGGAGCTGATCTCCGCCAGTCGGCTCAACCCGGAGAGCGGTCGGGCCGATTTCGTGATGGGCTTCATCTACTCGATCGTCGCCGACAACGATCTCAAGGCCGTGGCTCACTTCTCGGAAGTGGTGAAGCGCGAGCCGAACAACGCCTACGCTTACAACAATCTCGCCGTCAGCGAGGTGTTTCTGAAGCGCTATGCCGCGGCCGCGAAGCACTTCCGTCGCGCCCTCGAGATCATGCCCGATCTCCAGCCCGTGGCCGACAACATCGCCGTGGCGATCGGCATGGACGGCATGGTTCGTCAGCGGCAGATCCCCGACGATCAGGCGGACGAGTTCAACGAGCTCTACCGCAAGGCGCTCTATGAGCTTCATCTCCTCCCCCTCGACCAGAGCCGGGCTGCCGAGACGGCGCAGGGCGGCCAGCAGGGGAACGGCCCCGGCGGACCGGGAGGCCCCGGCGGGCCACGTGGCCCCGGTTCGATGGGCGGGCCGAGCGGGCCGGGATCGCCCTCCGGGCCAGGTTCGCCAGGGGGGCCCGGCGGCCCCGGTGGGGCTGGCGGCCAAGGGGGCCAGCAAAACAGCCGCCCGATGTTTGCCTACCGCGTCTTCGGGCCTTCGGGCCGGTCGATCGGAGGCGCTCAGGGGGAGCAGGGGATCCAGTCGATGTTCGACGAGCCGGATCAGGTCATCGTCAGCATCGCCAATGGCACCGGTTTCGTCATCGCCCCGGGATACGTGCTTACCAATCACCACGTCATCGAGGGGGCGACCGACATCACGATCCTCGATCCGAAGAATCGGGACAAGCAACTCCTCGCCACGCTCGTAGCCGAATCTGAGAATCCCGACCTGGCGCTGTTGAGAGTCGAAGGGCTCGAGACCGAGCCGATGCCGCTGGCCGAGACGATGCCGAAGCGAGGCACGGAGATCATGGTCCTCGGCTACCCCGGCGGCTCGGCACTCGGGCTGGAACTGAAGAGCACGCGTGGACCGATCACCTCTGCATCCGATCCGAAGCTCGAAGGGGGGGCGTTCCTCTTCGACGCCAACGTCAATCCCGGCAACAGCGGCGGGCCGATCATCAACCAGGCAGGGCGGGTCGTCGGCGTGGTCGTGGCGATCGTGCGGACAAGCCTGATGGGCTCGGCCTACTCCGTCGGCATCCCGATGGAGCGGGTCTGGCCGTTCCTCGAGGAGCATCTCCCCGAGGTCGAACCGGCGACCGAGGAGATCGGCGACGAGAAGTGGGTCGACATCGACGAGCGTCTCGGCGCCTCGACCGTGTTCATCACCGCGAAGCTCAAGCGTGGTGGCAAGAAGAAGGAAGACTCAAAGCCGGGGGATGACTTCGCCCAAGGCGGGAATCAGGGTGGGAATCAGGGTGGCAACGGTCCTCCCGCCGGAGCCCCTCCGGGCTACGGCCCGCCGGGAACTCCTGGCGCACCACCGCCGGGATCGATTCCGCCGGGCGGATTCACTGGGAGCCCTGCGGCGCCGGGCGGCCCGCCGAAGGGGGGCTACGGTGGTCCCGGTGGAACTCCTGGCACGCCGCCGGGCTATGGCCCGCCGGGAGCGCCGGGTGGCACGCCTGGCACGCCGCCGGGCTACGGTCCTCCGGGAGCGCCGGGTGGTACTCCGGGCACGCCTCCGGGCTACGGCCCTCCGGGAGCGCCGGGTGGTACTCCGGGCACGCCGCCGGGCTACGGCCCTCCGGGAGCGCCGGGTGGTACGCCAGGCACGCCGCCGGGCTACGGCCCGCCGGGAGCGCCGGGTGGTACGCCGGGCACGCCGCCTGGTTACGGTCCGCCGGGTGGCACTCCCGGTGCGCCTCCGGGTGGTACTCCAGGCACGCCTCCGGGCTATGGCCCGCCGGGCGCGCCGGGTGGCACGCCGGGCACGCCGCCTGGTTACGGTCCGCCGGGTGGCACTCCCGGACTGCCTCCGGGAGCGCCTCCAGGAGCACCGCCGTCACCGGCCCCCGCTGGGCCGGGCGGTCCGCCGCCGGCTGAGCCGAGCTGAGTCGGCGGGGCCTGTCGCTTCGATTGCTGGTCAACGAGAGAAGCACGCGTCGCAAGACGCGTGCTTCTTTTTGTTTGAGTTCCTGAAGGGCGGGCGATGGCGGTCGGCGTCAGGCGAGGACTTCGCGGATCACCCGGCCGTGGACGTCGGTGAGACGGCGGTCGATGCCGTTGTGCCGGAACGAGAGGCGGTGGTGATCGAGGCCGAGGAGGTGGAGGATCGTGGCGTTGAAGTCGTAGAGGGGGTGGATGTCGCTGACGGCCTTCACGCCGAGATCATCGGTGGCTCCGTGGCTCACGCCCGGCTTCACGCCGGCGCCGGTGAGCCAGCAGGTGAATCCATCGGGATTGTGGTCGCGCCCCTTGGCTCCCTTTTGGAAGAAAGGCATGCGTCCGAACTCGGTGCACCAAACGACGAGCGTGTCGTCGAGCATGCCGCGGGCGCGGAGGTCGCGGATCAGCGCGGCCGCCGGCTGATCGAGGATCGAGGCATGGCGGTCGTACTGCTCGCGAAGCTTCGAGTGGCCGTCCCAATTGAGCTCGCCACCACTGGCGTAGGCCCCGTTGAAGAGCTGCACGAACCGCACCCCCTTCTCCAGCAGCCGCCGGGCGAGGATGCAATTGCGGCCGAAGGCTGCCTTCAACGGCTGCGACTCGTCGTCGGCGCCGTAGGCCCGCAGCGTCGCGGCGGTCTCGGTGGAGAGATCGGCCACGCCGGGCACGGCCAGCTGCATTCGCGCGGCCAACTCGTAGCTCGCGATCCGGGCGGCGAGCGCGCCATCGGCGGGGCTCTCGGCGAGCCGGCGCTTCTGCCAGCGGGCCAGCGCTTCGCGCGTCGCCGCATCGGCGCCGGCTGATACCGACGCGGGGGGGACGAGATGGCGGACGGGGGCCGACGCCGAGAGCGTCGTCCCCTGAAACTCGGCCGGAAGGAACCCCGGGCCCCAGTTGTTGCCACTGGCCTGGGGGATGCCGCGCGGGTCGGGGATAGCGACGAAGGCGGGGAGATCGGCGCATTCGCTCCCCAGGGCGTAGGTCGTCCAGGCGCCGAGGCTGGGGAAGCCGTCGGCGGCGAAGCCGGTGGAGAGAAAGTTTTCGGCGGGGCCGTGGGTGTTTGTCCGGCTGGTGAGCGAATGGACGAAGGCGATGTCGTCGGTGAGGCCGGCGAGATGGGGGATCATCTCCGACACCATCTTCCCCGTCTGGCCGCGCGGCTTGAAGTCGTACTGCGGCCGGGCAAGATTCCCGGCCGGCCCCTGGAAGGTTACCGCCGGGCCGCCGGGGAGCGGCTTGTCGTCGTATTTCACAAGCTCCGGCTTCCAGTCCCAGGTCTCGAGCTGACTGACGGCGCCGGCGCAGAAGATCACGAGGAGCCGCTTCGCCCGGGCCGGGAAATGGGGAGACCTTGGCGCGTAGGGGTCGGAGGGATCGATCACCGGAATGATCGGGCCGCTCTCCGCGGCAGCGCCATCCCCGGCGAGGCCGTCGCCGGCGAGGAGATCGAGAAGCGCCATCCCGCCGGCCGCCGTGGCGGCGTGACCGAGGAAGCCGCGCCGATCGAGGAGGCTCGCACCGGCGGCGGAGAGTCGCGGGAAGGATTCCATGGTGAGACCTGGTGGCGGGGCAATCAGGGGATGGTGACGAAGTCGCCGGTATTCAGCAGGAGACGACAGAAGGCCACGAGCGAATGGTCGCCAACGAGTACGACGGAGTCGACAAGTTCCTCCGCCGTCGGCTCGCGCCCGAGGGCGAGGCGCACGGCCCGTTTCACCTGCCGCTCCACCCGAGAGCCGTCACCGGTCGCCGTCTCCCGATCGACACGCGCGGCAAAGGCCTCGGCCACCTGGATCGTGAACGGGCTGTTGATGAGGTTGAGAGCCTGGATCGGCGTCGTCGATTGGCGACGGCGGGCCATCGTCTGGCCGGCATCGGGGCAGTCGAAGGCACCAAACACGCTCTCCTTCTCCATCCGCACCTTGTGAGCGTAAATCATCCGCTTGAGCCCGTCGCCGGAAAACGTCTCCACCGGCGGGAAGCCATTGAGGCCGCCGCGCGAACGAAAGAGATCGAAGCCCCGGCCTCCCATCGACAGGTCGAGAAGGCCACCCACGGCGAGCATCGAATCGCGGATCCCCTCCGCCTCGAGGCGGCGCGATGGATACCGCCACAGGAGCCGGTTGCCCGAGTCCTTGGCGAGCCCCTCGGCCGTCATGGCATCCCCCTGCCGGTAGGTGGCGGAGAGGACGATGGAGCGATGGAGCTTTTTGAGCGACCAGCCGTGCGCGACGAGGTCAGCGGCGAGCCAGTCGAGAAGCTCCGGGTGGCTCGGGAGGGCGCCCGATCGGCCGAAGTCGCTCGACGTCTCGACCAGTCCTGTGCCGAAGTGCCACTGCCACACCCGATTGGCGATCACGCGCGCAGCGAGTGGGTTGGCCGGGTGGACGATCCAGTCGGCAAGCGCCATCCGCCGGGCCTGCTCGGGGGCATCGGTGGGGAGCGCAAGTGGAGGAAGCCTGTCGTCGAAGGCCAGCGGCGAGCGCGGGCCGACTTCGTCGCCGGGCTGCTCGGGATCGCCGCGGTGGAGGACACGCGCGGGCTCAGGGGAAGAGAAGCGCCCGGCGAACACGGTCAGCCCCCGGTCGATCTCAGCGATCCGGGCGGTGAGCCTCGTCTTCTCGGCGTCGATTCCGGCAAGCGCCGCGCGATCCTCTTCCGAGAGCCCATCGGCGGGGGCGGAGCCGTCACCGGGGGCTTGGGTGGGCGCCGAGGCTCCAAAAGGCTGGCGGTCGGAGGCATCGGCGACCTGCTCGAGGGGCACGTCGGCGCCGTCAGCCAGCTCGATCCGGTATTCGATCGCCGTCCGATCGGTGTAGACCCCCTTGCGGTCGCGGGCCCACACGATCCGGTCGACCATCACCGGGGCGGCGAACGTGATCTCCACCCAGCCGCCGCCGGTCGTGTTCGACATCCAGCTCCGTTCGTTCCCCTCGAGGCCGTCGTGGACGAAGGGGAGCTCGTGGCGACCGGGGGCGACGTTGTCCCCTGAGGAAATGACGGTGGCCCCGGCGGAGGCGAGGGCGACGTTGCGGCCTTCAGCGTCGAAGACCTCGAGCTCGTCGATGCAGGGCTCGAGGCTGTTGGTGGCGAGGATCGTAAACCGGACACGCGTGGCCCGGCGGGGAACGATCCGATCGACGTTGAGCCGCGGCGACACCGAAGCCCGAGGCGATCCGTTGCCGACGAGCGGCGCCCGCGCCGTCCGCGCTGCATCAAGCGAGGCAATCGCCGCACGGTGGCTGGCGATCTCGGCGCGGCGGGCGTCGGCCTCGGCGGAACGGAGCTCGCGGTCTTCGTAGGTGACGCCGGTGAACACCGCCTGGAGGGCGTGGTAATCACGGAGCGAGAGCGGATCGAACTTGTGGTCGTGGCAGCGGGCGCAGCCGATCGAGAGGCCAAGAAAACTCTCGCCGGTGTTGATGAGGATGTCGTTGAGGGCATCCTGCCGGGCGAGCCGCTTCGAGGCGTCGTCGGCGCCGATCTGACCGGGAAGGAGGACGGCGGCGGTGACGAGGAACCCCGTCGCGGCATCGTCCCGGTCGGCGTCACCGGCGAGCTGACGACGGACGAACGTGTCGTAGGGCATGTCGGCATTGAAGGCGGCCACGACCCAGTCGCGGTAGGGCCAGGCGTTGGCTCGCTCGGTGTTGACCTCGTAGCCGTGGGTGTCGGCGTAGCGGACGACGTCGAGCCAGTGCTGGGCCATCCGCTCGCCGTATCGCGGCGAGGCGAGGAGGCGATCGACAACGCGCTCTTGGGCGTTGGGGGCCTCGTCAGCCAAGAAGGCGTCGATCTCCTCTGGCGTCGGCGGGAGGCCAGTCAAATCGAGCGAAAGGCGACGGAGCCACCGGGCCCGATCAGCGTCGGGCGATGGAAGAAGCCCTTCGGTCTCGAGCCGGGCGAGGATGAAGCGGTCGAGGTCGTTGCGTGGCCAGCGCTCGTCGCGCACGGCTGGCGGGGCGGGGCGGACGACGCCGTGGAAGGCCCAGTGGTCGCGCCGGTCGACGAGGCTCGCTCGGTCGATGCCTTCAGGCCACGGCGCCCCGGCATCGATCCAGGCGGCAAGGATCGCAACTTCTTCTGGGGAAAGCGCCGGCACGTTCGCATCGGCCGGCGGCATCTGCATCTCCGGCTCATCGCCGCGCGCGAAGCGCACCAGCACGCTCTCCGCCGCCTTCCCCGGCACGATCGCCGCGCCATGGCCGTCGCCGCCGCGAAAGGCCTCGGCGCGGATGTCGAGCCGCAGGCCGCTCTTCGCCTCCTCGCCCGAGTGGCAGCCGGCGCAGGAGCGGTCGAGGAGGGGGCGGATGTCGCGAACGAAGTCGGGGGGAGATGCCGCGGGGGCGGGCGTGGCCAGGCTCACGAGCCCCGCCACGGCGACGCCCAGGAAGCCGAAGCAGGGGAAGGAGCGGGAGAAGCTCGAGGAAGCGTGCACGGCGATACTCCGCGGGGAGGCCCCGATCACACCCTCTTGCCAACGGGCTCGCGGGCCGGACGGCAGCCGAGCCGGGCGAGGATCTTCGCGGTGGCGTCGTGGGCTTCGGCGACCCACTCGACGATTTTTTCAGGCTGTGGCGAAAACTCGAGTTCGATGCTCACCGTGCCGTCGTAGCCGGTGTCGCGGATCGCCGCGAGGAAATCGGCGATCGGCGTCACGCCGCGGCCGGGAGGGAGATCCCCATGCACCTTCCCGTCGCAGTCGCTGACATGGACATGCTCGATCCTGCCGGCGAGCCTCGCCACCTCGGCCGGCTTGGTGTGGACGAGATCGAGGTGGGAGATGTCGCAGTTGGCCATCACCGTCTCGGGGAGGCCGACGTCGTCGAGAAAGCGGAGCATCGTGTCGATCGAATTGACGAGCGACAGCTTGAACGGCTCGAGTTCGATGGCGATCCGCAGGCCCCGGTCGGCGGCGTAGGCTCCGAGTTGGCGGACGGCGTCGACGCCGAGCCTCCACTGCTCCGCCGGCGGGATCACCTCCTGCTGCCAGACATATTCCCCGAGGACGAGAAGGAGATTGCGGCAGCCGTAGTCGGCGGCGAGATCGAGGTGGGCCCGGCAGCGGTCGAGGTGGAAGCGACGTACCGGGGGGCTGAAGTCGATGAGGCCGAGGGCGACGCAGCACAGGCTCACGATCGGGAGATCGAGCTCGCGGCAGCTGTCGGCGATCAGTCGGCGCTCGGCGGCCGTCATGTCGAGCGGGTCGGCGAGGAGATCGACCGAATCGAAGCCGAGCCGCTTCGTCTGCTCGAGGCCGTAGCGCGTCCCCTTGCCGGCCTGAGCGAATGCCGAGTTGATCAGTCCTAGACGCAAGGAATGGCTCCCGTCGATGGGCTTGGTCATGCCGCGTGGGCCGGAGGCGCCCGGAAGGAAAACCCCGCTGGCCACCCACTTCCACCCGCTGATAGAGTAGCACGCCGCAGGGGGCGGATTGGAGAGCGGTCGGGCGCAGCGACGCCGCGGCCGGCGTGTCCCTGCCGGCATCCCGTTCTTCAGGAGTTTCACCATGCTCGAGCGTCGTTCCGCCCCCCTCTCCCGCCGCTCGCTCCTCAAAGGTGGCCTCTCCGCCGGCATCGCCGTGGGGATGTCGGCCGCGTCGTGGTCGCGGGCCTACGGGGCCAACGAGAAAGTCCGGATCGCTTCGATCGGCTGCGGCGGCAAGGGCTGGAGCGATCTGCTCGACACCGCCGCGTCGGAGTGGGCGGAGGTGACGGCGCTGTGCGACATCGACGATTCGATGCCGCACCTGGGACAGGCGGCCGAAAAGTTTCCCGCGGCGGAGCGGTTTTCCGATTGGCGGCGGCTCCTCGACAAGCCGCAGCTTTTCGACGCCGTAATCGTTTCCACCCCCGATCACATGCATGCCAGCCCCAGCCTGGCGGCGATGCATCTCGGCAAGCATGTCCAGTGCCAGAAGCCGCTCACGCATACCGTCTTCGAGGCCCGGCAGATGCGCGAAGCGGCCGAGCGCTTCAAGCTCGTGACGCAGATGGGGAATCAGATCCAGTCGCATCCCGCCTACCGGACGGCCGTCAAGCTCGTCCATGACGGCGCGATCGGGAAGGTGAAGGAAGTTCACGCCTGGCAGCCAGGGGCGATGGGCTGGCGGAAAGTCGACGATCGCCCCGAGGGCACGGCCGACGTCCCCCCGACCGTCCACTGGGACGAGTGGCTCGGCGTCGCCCCTTCGCGCCCCTATCTCCCCGAGATCTACCATCCCTTCAACTGGCGCGCCTGGCAGGACTTCTCCAACGGCCAGCTTGGCGATTTTGGCTGCCACATCCTCGATCCGGTGTTCATGGCCCTCGAGCTCACCGCGCCGCGGACGGTGCGGGCCTCCTCGCCGGGAGTGAACCGCGAGGTGTGGGCCCTCAAGTCACTGGTCAGCTGGGAGTTCCCCGGCACGAAGCGGACGGCAGGCCCGGCGGTGAAGGTCCACTGGTATGACGGCGAGGGGCATGTGCCGACGCACGAGCGCCTCTCGCTGGCCGCCGATGTCGTCCTCCCTGGCAGTGGCTCGGCGATCATCGGCACGGAGGGAACGCTCCTTGTGCCCCATGTCGAGATGCCGCGGCTGGCCCCGACGGAGAAGTTTGCGAGCTTCGAGATCCCTCTCCAGGAAGCGCGCAATCACTACACCTCCTGGATCGACGCCATCCGTGGCACCGACCAGACGACAAGCCACTTCGGATACTCAGCGCCGCTCACCGAGACGGTCCTCCTGGGAACGATCGCCATCCGCCATCCCGACACGCTCTTGACCTGGAACGCCCCCGGCTTCGTCCTCTCCGGCGTGCCCCACGCGGCCGAGCTGCTCACAAAGCCCTACCGCGGCGGCTGGATGCCGGCGTGGGTGTAAGGGAGAGCGGGGAGGCCACGGCTACGTCCTGAAGCAAATCAGCCGGTGGAAGCCGTCGGGATCGACGAATCGCTCCTCCCCCGGGATCGTAAAGCCGGCGTCGCGCGCGAGCGCGGTGATCGTTGCCACGGTCTCGGGGAAGTCATGCTCCCGCACGTGGCGGCAGGTGTCGTCGAGCGTCTCACCCACGAGCCCCCATCGGCTGGCGATCAGTCCTGTGTAGGCGGTGACAAACTCCTTGCGGGTCTCGCCCGGTTGTCTGAAGAGGTCGTAAAAGACGATCGCACCGGCCGATGCCAAGACTTCCCGGCAACAAGCGAAGAAGCGCTGCTTCTCCTCGATGGAAAGATGGTGGATGACGTAGCCGGCAAGCATGACGTCGAATCGGGGGCCGTCGGGCACCGCAGCGGCGGTGAGATGCGCCATCAGATCCGATTCGACGAGCTTGACGTCGAAGGGAGCGGAGGCGAGGTTCCGGCGCGCCGCCTCCAAGGCAGCGGCCGATGCGTCGACGCCGGTGTAATGGGCCAGCGGCGTGCCCGCGAAGGTGGGCGGGATGGAGGTGGCGTCGCCGCAGCCGAGGTCGAGGAGGGAAAAACGTTTTCGGAAAAGCCCCTTCACGAAGGTGTGAATGGCTGCGCTGATCTCCCGATGCCGCATGAAGTCTCGGTCGATGATCGACTTGTAGACCTCCCACTGCGCGAAGATCGCGGTGGCTCCCGCGACGTCCTTGCCAGCCTTCGGCCCATCAGGGCCTGTCGGGAATGCGTGGGTTGCCATGCTCGACTGGGCCTTTACTTACGAAAACAGGTGCGCCAGCAATTCGAGCAACGGCAGCGCGCACTCCGCGGTGCAGGCAGCGGGTGAGCTGGCTGCCATCTCCGCCCTTCTGTTGTGGACTATTGCCGCGGCGACGTCGGCCGGGTTGTCGCGGATGACTTCGGAAAACTCCCGGCACTCCCCCTTGATCCAGTCGGCTAGTTCAGCCTGGCTCATCGCCTTGACCTGCTGCAGATCCTGGTAGTTGTAGGGAACGTGCCTGCCCAGTTTCGTCAGGTGTGTGACGAACACCGCGCCGTAGGTGGGCTCGTGGGGCATGTCTTCGGCCCTCCTTGTCAGGCCTTGATCTCGGCGACGATCTCGGCGATGCGGGATTTTTGAGTCGCGTCGAGCTGTTCAAACCACGCAGCGGACGCCTCGCCGCAGAT
>CAJBCV010000407.1 GCA_903951635.1 uncultured Planctomycetaceae bacterium | reverse complement strand
TCCTCGACCGTCTCTCGGGGCCGCGGCCGGCGTCGTGATGCCGGGCGAATCGACGGGCCGCCTCATCGGCTCGGCGACCACGGTCGCGGCCCAGCACTACCTGATGTCGCGGGACCACCATTTTGAGGACGCGGTGGGCGGGCCGGGGGCCCCGGTGCGGCCGGAGTTCCCGCGCGAAAAGACCAACGCGAAATCCAACGCCGCGGGGTACCGCGGGGGTTTGCAGGGTTTCGCATGAAACGACAGAACCCGCTGCTACCACACGGGTTGCAGCGGGTTCTGCGTTATTTACGCCAGTCGTCAAAACTGGCAAGTGGCGGGGACAGGATTCGAACCTGTGACCTCGAGGTTATGAGCCTCGCGAGCTACCGGGCTGCTCCACCCCGCGACGTTTTTTGCTTTCTCCAGTCGCTCGGCTTGGGCTCCAAGCGTCTGGAGAAGTGTCATCGGCAGGAGGACCTCCCGACAACGAGCGAATCATACCGGCCTAAAAGGCCGAAGTGAAGTGGGAGACGTTTTCAGCGTCACTTCCCGCATATGCGGATCCCCGGAACAGTTTGCCAGCGTCCCCGGGATTGCCGCTTTCGGCCCGGAAGCGAAATAACGGTATCCCAGGTTCGATCCCCCACCTGCGCATCGTTCCACCCCAATGACGCCTGGCGACCCCGGCACGCCGAAACGGCCCCCCACCGGGCCCCCGCACGCGCCCACGCCCGCCACCGCCGACGGCACGATCGTGGGGAGCGTCCCCTGGGCGACCCGCGCCGAGCCGCCGGCCCCCGCCGGTCCCGCCGCGATCGTCGTTCGCACGGGTGCCCCCGATAACGGAAAGGGGGGCGGGTCGCAGCCGGACACCTCCGGCGAGGCGGAGGAGCCGACGGCCTGGCAGCTTGTCCGCGATCAGCTCCTCGTCATCCTCAGGGCGAGCCCCGCGTGGACGACGAGCCTCGCCATCCACACGCTGATCCTTGTCGCCCTGGCGATCTGGATCGTGCGCCTCCCCGAACGGGAGAAGTTTTCCCTCGAACTCGGCTTCGGCACCACCGATGGCGCTCCCGGCAGCCCCGGCACCGAGGAGGCGATCGTCGAGGTGCCTGGAGAGGAGACGCCCCCGGTCGAGGAAGCGCCAAACGAGCCGGCCGAGGCGGTGGCGACGACGCCACCGGAGGAGCCGACGCGTGAGCCCGAGGCGAACGAGCCGACCCGGCAGGCGGAGATGCCGGCGGCGGCGGTTCCTGGGATCCGGGTGGCGCTGTCGGGACGCGAGCCGGGGCGGCGCGACGGATTCCTCGGCGCCAATGGCGGCAGCGATGCCACCGAGGCGGCCGTCACAGCGGCGCTTGAGTGGATCGCGCGGCAGCAGCAGAAGAAGGACGGCCTTTGGAGCATGCAGGGGCCGTATCAAAACGGCGGATCGCAGGAGAATCGGCTCGCCGCCACGGCGATGGCGCTGCTCGCGCTCCAGGGAGCCGGCCAGACGCATCAGGCGGGGGTGCATCAGGCCGTGGTGGCGAGGGGCTGGAAGCGGCTCCTCGCGGCCCAGCAGCGCGACGGCACGTTCGATGTCGGCGGGCTTCCGGCGCAGCACGAGCTCTATTCGCATGCGCAAGCGACGATCGCGCTGTGCGAGCTCTACGGAATGACGCGCGACGCGGAGCTTGCCGAGCCGGCCGAGCGGGCGCTGGCGTATTGCCTGGCGGCGCAGGGCCCCAACGGCGGCTGGCGCTACGAGCCTGGCAAGGACGGCGACATGTCGGTCACCGGCTGGTACATGATGGCGCTCAAGAGCGCCGAGATGGCCGGGATGAACGTGCCCCCCGAGGCCTTCGAGCGGATCGGGGGCTTCCTCGACCTTGTCGCCACGCAGGAGGGCAGGCGCTACGGCTATCGGCGCGAGAACCTCCTCCGCGACGCCAGCCCCGTTACCGCCGCGGTCTCCGCCGAAGGGCTCCTCTGCCGGCAGTATCTCGGCTGGGCGCAGAACGATCCCCGGATCATCGCCGGGCTCGAGGCGATCATGGAGGAGAAGCCGCTCGACTTCGGCGGCGATAAGGATGTCTATGCGTGGTACTACATCACGCAGGTGGCCCATCACGCCCAGGGGCGGCCGTGGGCCCGGTGGAACGCGAGGGTGCGGGCCGAGCTTCCCTCCCGCCAGCTCTCGACGGGGAAGGAACGGGGAAGCTGGGATCCCGCGCTCGACCGCTGGGGCTCGATCGGCGGGCGGCTGTTTGTCACCTGCTTCTCGACCTGGATGCTCGAGGTCTACTACCGTCACCTCCCCCTCTATGGCGAGGTGCCGAGCGGTCGCTGAGGCCGTTCAGCCGCTGAGCCCACCCCACTGCCGCACCGCCTCGTAGGCGACGATCGCAGCGCAGTTGGAGAGATTGAGGCTGCGGACCTGCGGCCGGGAGGGGATCGTGAGGAGTTTTTCCGGGTGGGCGGCGACGATCTCGGCCGGGAGCCCCGCCGATTCGCGGCCAAAGACGAGCACCGAGCCGCGCTCGTAGCGGACGTCGGTGTAGGGCGTTTCCCCCCGGGCGCTGAACAGCCAGTCGGGCCCGCGGCCGAGCCGGGCGAGGAGGGCGGCCCAGTCGTCGACCACTTCCCATTCCAGCTCCGCCCAGTAATCGAGGCCGGCCCGGCGGAGGTAGTAGTCGTCGATCTGGAAGCCCAAAGGGCGGACGAGCCACATCTTCGCCCCGATCGCCACGCACGTCCGCCCCACGTTACCGGCGTTCGGCGGGATTTCCGGCTCGTGGAGGACGATATGGAGGCAGGGATCGTAGCGCATCGCGGTTCGCTGGTTTCTGCTGGTCTGCTATCGTGGGAAGGGTCGAAAACCCTTCACCAGTGTGCCCGGAGGCTCCGCCTTGGTCGAGATCACGAGGAATCCCACCCGCGCCGTGCGCATCGGCTCGATCACGATCGGTGCCGGCCACCCGATCGCCGCCCAGAGCATGACGGCGACGCACACCTCCGACATCGAGGCGACGGTTCAACAGGCGGAGGATCTGCGGAAGGCCGGAGCCGGGGTCGTGCGGATCGCCGTCGACAGCAAGAAGGACGCCGCGGCGCTCCCCGCCATCCGCGCTGGCACGACGGCCAACCTCGCCATCGACCTCCAGGAAAACTACCGGCTCGCCGCCGATGTCGCGGCGCATGTCGACAAGCTCCGCTACAACCCCGGCCACCTCTACCACCACGAGCCGACGAAGCCGTGGCAGGAGAAGGTGAAGTTCATCGCCGACGTCGCCGCCGCCCACGACTGCGCCTTGCGCGTCGGCGTGAATTGCGGGAGCGTCGATCCGGCGAAGAAGGAGAAGTTTGACGAGCACGATTCGATCGGCCCGATGCTAGCAAGCGCCCTCGAGCACTGCGAGCTCCTCGACTCCCTCGGCTTCACCCGCTACGCCGTCTCCCTCAAAGACTCCGAT
>CAJBCV010000406.1 GCA_903951635.1 uncultured Planctomycetaceae bacterium | reverse complement strand
TGGAGCCTCCTTGGCGAATGCTTCTCGGCCGGCGGCGACGATCCTGGAACGGATGGCCGCGCTTTTGGTCGGGCTTGGTGCCTCGTCATAGCTCAGCCAACGCTCGAGCCAGTGGTCCACGGCTCGAGTCCACGAAGCGTCATCGCCAGCCTTCGGAATGCCACCGCGGCCGATCGGGAGGGATCGCTCCTCGATCACGGAGTCCCATTGAACCGCCTCGATGCCGCGGCCGAGCCCGGCTGGGAGCAACTCAATCGCGTGGTGGAGATTCGGGGATCCGTCGGTTCCGATGATCCTTTCGAGGCTGTTGAGACCCTGATCGGCGATCGCGGTTGCGACCAATTGATTGACGACGAACTGAGCCCGGCCGACGTGCCGAGCACAGGCGAGTTGGACGAGCACCCCTTCGCGGGCGCCGTCGATATCTGCCGCGGTAATCCGTTGGTTCACCCAGATGCTCATTCCGGAGCCGACGAAGCTGCGCATCCCCTGGACATCAGGGAGGAGGAGCTCATCGAGTGGTTCGTCGTCGACAGGATAGGTCCAATCGGCATCACGCAGGTACGCCGCGCGGCGCATCTCGCCGGCGAAGCGATTGAAGGGGAACTCGGCGCCTTGTGCATTCCCCGGAGGGAGTTGCGAAACATCCCTGATCCTCGGAAACCACTCCTGCATCCATGATTGCTGCTCCCACGGCATCCGCAGGAGGACGACGGCGGCGTTCCCCGGCTTCAGGTCGGGCGCTTCGGGAAGGAGCGTCCGCCACGTCCCAGGATCTTCGATGGCCCGGGGATGGAGTGTGAGCCGGACCGTCGTTGCCTCTTCAGCGCGAACCACGGCGACCATCGAGCCGAGGAGGATGGCTGCAGCAAAGAGTGGCTTCGAGAGTCGCTGTTGGACCATCATGGCGAGACCATCTCGATCTTGTAGGTGCGGCGTTGCTGGGAATCGTCCGGGAGGCTGGGGATTTCGGGCATCGAGAGCGTGGCGATCGAAGGCGATCCACCCCGGACGTAGGTGAACGGAAGGCCGGAGACCGGATCGGGCCGGGCGGTGTATTCGAGGTCGGCAAGCGTCGCCGGGAGCTCACCGTCGTGCGTTGCGGCGTGATGACGGAGCGACTCGACCGTCTCGAGCATGGCTGTGCGGCGCGAAAAGTGATGGAAGAAAAGGAAGTCCTTCACGAATCCATTGGTGAGCGGCCAGGAGTCGATGTCGAGATCCCATGCTCCGGCGAGACCGTCGAGTTTTCCCAACTCCGTGACTGCTTCGGAGCGAGGGAGAGCCCATGCCAGGCGCATCTGCCGGCCGATGTCGGCATGGTGGTCGAGAATCGCTCGCATCACGGCCGCCTCCGGTGAGAGCACCATGGCGGCATCAGCGGACAAGAGCCCGCGTCGCACGAGCCTCTCTCGCCCCAAGGGGGCACACCGGAGGATCAGATCAGCCCTATGTTCGGGAGTGAGCGGGTTCTTGGAATCCTCGATGAGATCGAAGTAGTCACTGGCGATCTGCTGCCATGCCTCATCGTCGCCGTCGTGGGGAATCCCCATCTTCAATCGAGGGAGCGAGAGCTCGAGAAGCCGCGTGTGCCATTCCAGCATGCTCGGTGCGTCGAACAGGAGCGGGGGCAAAACGGAGAGCGACCAGCGGAGATTCGGACACCCTGACTCGGCCACGAGATACTCGAGGTTGTCGAGGGCGAACGTGCCAACGGCGTGAGCCTGCATGGCGGTGATCATGAACGGTGCCTTGCCCATGTGCTGGGCGCAGGCCAGCTGCGTACGGATTCCTTCGGTCGCGGCGCTCAAATCGCGTTCGCCGAGCTTCTGCTTGATCCAGATCGTCAGGGGCCGTTCAAGAAGCCCTTTGACCATCTGCATGTCGGCGAGAAAGACATTCGCACCGACTTCGCGCACGGGGTGGTTCCAATCGGCATCCCGGATCAGACCGGCCCGAATCATGTCGGGAATGATTCCGGCCACGTCCGTGGCGGCGATCCGTGGGTCGCCAACGGGCAGGCGCGCATCGTCGTGGATCGTGTCCCAAGCGTTCCAGAGTCCCTGCCGCTCAGCCATCAGCCCGTTGAGCACCACGGCCGCGTTGCCCGGCTTGAGATCCGGATCAGCGGGAAGGAGCCGGGGCGGCGCGGCGAAGGGGTCGATCCGTGCCGGATGGAGCTCGAGGACGATCTCGACCGGATTGTCGGCCCTCGCTTCGCTTGAGATGGCGAGAAGGAGTACCGCCACGGCGACACATGATGTCGCGATGCTGCGCCGACAGGGCGATCTGAATGGGCCGATCATGAGAGCGCTCCGGACAGTCAGAGGTCGATCGAATTGAAATCGAGCATCGCGTCACGGATTCGCAGCGGCGGTCGGTCCGGCGGAGCGGTCATGCCACGCGGCGCAAGCTGCACACTCGGCGCGGCGAGCAGTTCCTCGAGACGGCCGAGTGGCACCGAGGCATAGAGCCCTTCGCGAGGCTTCTTTTGCCGTGCGGTGACCGGCGCGGAGCGGGGAGGCTTGGCGTTTACAGGTGCGACGACGGGGGGGCGGGAAGTCGCCACTTCCGTATCGGCATCGCGAAGCGTTGGGGGGGGCGAAAAAGCTCCGGCGGTGGCGAAGCCAACCAAAAAAGCCGCCGCGGTCGAGGTGACGAGCGGGAGCCAGGAGCGGATTCTGCCTCCGGCCGCCGGAGTGGCACTGCCGGACGCCGCCCTGCCAGCTTCGTAACCGCAGTCCCAAACGAGGCGGTCGCGATCCATAGGCATGGCAAAAAGCGAGATCCTGCGAAGGAACGCTTCGGTCTCGGCATTGTCTGCCGGAACGTCAGTGGATGATTCGTCGTGGCTGTTCATCGTCAGTCGTGCCTCCTGTGGCTGTGCCATACCGATCGCGAAGCAGGTCGAGGGCGCGGCCGTAGTCGCGCCACACCGTTGCCTTCGAACGCCCCAGGAGCGCGGCGATGTCGTCGAATCCGAGCCCGCCCCAGGTCCGTGCCACGACCACTTCCCGGAGGTCGTCCGGGAGCGTGAGCAAGAACCCGGCCAGTTCCCCTGCCTCCGCCGTGGCCCACGCCGTGCCGTCCCGGCTCTCGCCGCCTGCTGCCCGCCGCTCGCGTCGCACCCGACGGCCGGTCGCGCGGCGCTCATTCGAAGCGAGACGGCGTGTGGTTGCGTAGAGCCAAGCGACCGGGCTGGCTGGAGGCGTAACTTCAGCGGAAAGTCTCACGAACGCTTCCTGAACGACGTCCTCGGCGGAGCCGTCCCGGAGTCCGGTCCAGGCGACCAAGGGCCCGAAGTGGCGGGTGAGCAGCCCCGACAGCATTTCCGGGGTGATGCCCATGGCAGCTTTGGGGATCGAGGGGCGTCGGTCGGGGCTCCACTCCTGAGACACCGCCGGGCTGGAGCGTGTTTCAGGACAGGCTCAAAGAAAGCATCACCCAGCGAGCCAATTCCGCTCGGGGCGGCTCTTGAGGCCGTTGGCCTCCTGGTCGGGCTTCCCGTCGGTCGTGAGGAACATTTCCGTCGTTGGGTCGAAGCGGAGCTTCCGCTTGAGGATCCAGGCGATCGCTGCGGCGTGGCAGGCGACGTGCGAGCGGCGCATCACTTCCGGATTGGCAGCCGTCGGCTTTCGCGTCTTCACGCAGTCGAAGAAGTTGCGGGCATGGAGGGCAGCATCGGTGCCGGCGAGCTTCTTGGTCGCCTCGCCGACCTCCGCTTCGAGGCCGGGCGAGACGTCGGTGCCACCGGCGTCGCCAGTCTCCACCCAGCCGGCATCGCCGACGAACTTTACCGGGCAGGTGCCGAGCTTTGTGTTCCAGTTCGGGGATCGGTCGCCAAACGGCGTGGGGAGGAAGTCAATGACGAGCTTGACGCCATTGGGATAGACGCAGTGCATCGCCGTGGGGTGCGGATCGAACTCCACCGGGCCGGTGTCGTCGGCTCGGTTGGCCCATTGGCACAGATCGACGGTGTGGGCGCCCCAGTCGAGGAGGCGGGCGCCGGAGTCGAAGTCGTGGTAGCCGCGCCAGCCGCCGCCGACGTACTCCCGGTTGTAGGGACGCCAGGCCGCGGGCCCGAGCCACCGATCCCAGTCGCAGATCTCCACGTCCGGCGTCGGCTCCGCCGGAAGCCAATCGTTCTTGAGGACCGGCTCGTAGGCCGAGGCGTAGAGCGTCTGGAGCTTGCCGAGCTTGCCGGAGTGGGCGAGGTTCACCGCATTGATGAAGTTCGGCACACTCCGCCGCTGCGTGCCCGCCTGGAACACCCGGCCGGTCTTGGCAAACGTGGCGGCGAGGCGCTGGCAGATGTCGATCGTAATTCCGCACGGCTTTTCGCTGTAGACGTCCTTGCCCGCTTCGGCTGCCATCATCGAGGCGGCACCATGCCAGCGGTCACCGGTGGCGATGAGAACGGCGTCGATGTCTTTGCGATCGAGCAGCTCGAGCATGTCGCGGGTCGTCGTGCAGTCGGCGTTGCCGTAGTGGGCGTCGACCATCGCCTTCCCCTCGTCGCGGCGCGAGGCCTGGACGTCGGCGATGGAAAGGCACTGAACGTCGGCAAACGGGAGCATGGCGCCGAGGACGTACCGGCAGCGCGGGCCGATCCCGATCACGCCCAGACCGATCCGCTCGCTCGCGGCCGCCACCCCCGGCTCGAGGCCGAGGGCCCGGGCGGGGACAATCGTGGGGAGGGCGAATGCGGCCATCCCCGCCGCACCGGCGAGGAGTTCGCGGCGGGTGAGGCCGCCGGTGGCGGCGGAGGTGGCCTTGGAGTGGGCGGAGGGGGAAGGCTTGGGCATCGGGAAACTCCTCGGGGAACGGTGTGAGGGCGATGGGATCCGATGGGATCTTGTGGGAGCGATGGGCCATCGTCGGGCTTCGGTTATGCCCCCTTTCCCCTGCCGTACGGTATCCTGCCGGTTCGGTGGCAGGCAACCGAGGTGAGTCCGGATGCAGGGGGCGATCGGGGAGATCGAAGCGATGAAACGCGCAATGACTTTGCTTGCGGTGCTGTTCGGGTTGATCGGTGGAGGCTTCATGGCGATGTCGATGCGCGTCGGTGCGGCGGCTCCGAATGCCGAGGGGGTGTTCGAGCTCTCGCTGCGACGGCAACAGCCGGGGAGCGAAGATCGGGCTTTTTGGCGCACCGTCGAGTCTCCCGCAGCCTGGAAGGCGTCGGAGACTGCCGTCATCGTCTGCGACGTCTGGGATCTCCATCACTGCCGGCGGGCCGTCGAGCGGCTCGAGGAGTTTGCCCCGCGGATCGCGAAGCTCTGCGACACGGTCCGGGCTGCCGGCGGCACCGTGATCCATGCCCCGAGCGACTGCATGGAGGCCTACGCGGGGAACCCGGCACGGCAGCGCGTCCTCGAGCTCGTCGCCCAGAACCAGCCGGCCGGTTTCGAGCCGCCGGCGGCGGCGAAGGCCACCTGGTGCTCCGGCATCGGTGCTGAATCGCTCGCCGAATACCCGCTCGATCAGTCGCTCGGCGGCGAGGATGACGACCCGGCCGAGCATGCCGCCTGGGCCGCTGAACTCGAGCGGATGGGGCGCAACCCGAAGATGCCCTGGAAGATGCAGTCGCCGCTTGTGCCGATCAACCACAACTGCGACTTCATCAGCGACAACGGGGCCGAGGTGGCGAGAGTCCTCGCGGCCCGCGGCATCAGGCACGTCATGCTCGTCGGCGTCCATCTCAACATGTGCGTCCTCGGCCGGCCGTTCGGGCTGCGGCGGATCGGTGAAGCGGGGCGCGACGTCGTCCTCGTCCGCGACCTCACCGACACGATGTACGACCCCGCCCAGTGGCCGTGGGTGAGCCACTTCACCGGCACCGACCGGATGATCGACCACGTCGAGCGGCACGTCTGCCCGACAATCTCGAGCGCGCAAGTGCTCGGGGATGGCGCCCCGTTCCGCTCCCCCCGCGACACGCGGCCGACGGTGGCGCTCTCGATCGCCGAGGAGGAATATGGCTCGCATCGGACGCTCTCCGCCTTCGCTCATCGGCATCTCGGCCAGTCGTTTCAGGTCGTGGAGCACCACGTCGCGGCCGACGATCCGAACTCGATCCCCGGCCTCACCGAGATGGCCGACGCCGACGTGCTTCTCCTTTCGGCCCGCCGGCGGGGGCTCCGCCCTGCCGAGATGGCCGCACTCAAGGCGTTTCTCGCGGCCGGAAAACCGGTCATCGGGATCCGCACCGCGAGCCATGCCTGGGAGCCGAAGGAGGCGATCGACGGCCGCGAGTCGTGGGGAGAGTTCGACCGCGACGTCTTCGGCATCGAATACTCTGGCCACTTCGGCAATGAGATCCGTTCGATCGTGAAGGTCGCCGCCAACGCCGGGGGGGACCCACTCCTCACCGGCATCCCCGCCGAGGGGGCGATTGAGCAGACAGGTTCGCTCTACCGGATCGCGCCGGTCTCCCCTCAGACGCGCGTCCTTGTCGTCGGCGAGGTACCGGGGGAGCCCGCACAGCCGGTGCTCACCGACTTCATCCGGCCCGACGGCGGCCGGTCGATCTATACCTCGATTGGCCATGCCGAAGACCTTGCCAAGCCGGAGGTGGTGCGCGTGCTCGTGAACGCCGTCCATCTCGCCGCCGGGCTCGAGCCGCCTGCGCATGTCGACGAGCGAGATCCCCACGATCCCGCGCTTCGCTGGGTGTCGGTGCGCCGGGCCGGTGATGCGTTGCCGGCGCCCGAAACGCTTCTGGCCCGGTTTTCCCCCGGCGAGAAGCCGCTGTGGTGTCGGACGGTGATCGTCCCTGATGCGAACGCCTCGCACGACGGGTTTTTTGTTTTCCTGCGCGGGGACGGGCTGCGTGCGGAAGGAATCCGGGGCTGGTTCGAGGGACGGGAACTCACGGTGCGGGGGGGCCCCGGCGGGGTCGTCGTCGAAGTGCCGCCGATGCTCGCCACGCCCCACCGCGCCGGCACGCTCGCCCTCGAGATCACCGGCAACGAGGCGAAGCGGGGCTGGGGAAAAACGAAGGCGACGCTCGCGCGGCGGGGGACGCCTGCCGAAATCCCGCTCGACCGCTTTCAGGTCCGCTACGGCGCCGGGAGCGAGACGAACTTCCGCGACATGCCCCTCCCGGCGATGTTCGGCGGCCCGGCCGATGCTGTCACGATCCTCGAGTGATTCTGTTGCCAGGGCTCTTGGTGGTCAGCCGAGGAGGGCGTGGATCACCCGACCGTGGACGTCGGTGAGGCGGTGGTCGCGGCCACCGTGGCGGAAGGTGAGCCGCTCGTGATCGACGCCGAGCTGATGGAGGATCGTGGCGTGGATGTCGTGGATGTCGACGGCTCCGGCGACGACGGAGTTGCCGAAGTCGTCGGTTTCTCCGTAGGCCATCCCGCCGCGGAAGCCGCCGCCGGCGAGAAAGATCGAATAACCGTCGACATGGTGGTCGCGGCCACACCCGGGCGTCACGGCCGGAGTGTGGGGGGTGCGCCCCATCTCGCCGGCCCAAATGACAATCGTCTCGTCGAGGAGGCCGCGGGCCTTGAGATCGACGATCAGGGCCGCCACTGACTGCTCGGTGACCAGCGCGTTCTTGGCATGGTTTTGAACGATCTGGCCATGCTGATCCCAGGGGGAATTGTTGCCGTCGAAGCTCGGGCAGGTGATCTCGACGAACCGGACGCCGCTCTCGATGAGCCGGCGGGCCCGGAGGGCCTGCGTGGCGTAGAGCCGCTGGTGCTCGTCGGCAGAGTCGAGGCCGTACAGCCGGCGGACGTACTCCGGCTCACGACTGATGTCGACGACGTCGGGGACGGTGGCCTGCATCCGGAAGGCCGTCTCGTCGTTGGCGATCAGGGCCTCGATCGCCGGGCCGTCGGAAGCGGCGGCGGCGAAACGCCGGTCCTGGGCCTCAAGCAGCGTGAGCTTGCGACGCTGGAGAGCTTCGGGATCGGCAGCGACGATGTTGTCGACCGGCGTGCCGGCGGCGCGGAGCAGCGTCGCCTGATGGGAGGCGGGAAGGTACGCGCTGCCGAAGTTCTCCAGTCCCCCGTTGGGAACCCAATCGTTGTTCAGGACGACATAGCCGGGGAGGTTGTCGTTCTCCTTCCCCAAGCCGTAGGACACCCAAGCACCAAAACTCGGGGCTGAGCCGACGATCCGCCCGGTGTGGAGGAGGAGATTTTGCTGGCCGTGGAGCGGCAACTCGCCGACCATCGAGCGGACGACGCACAACTCGTCGGCCACCTCGGCAATCCGAGGGAAGAGATCGCTGACCCACAGCCCGCTGTGCCCGCGCCTGTGAAACGCCCACGGGCTCCCGAACCAGACCCGGTTGGCGTCCGATTGCGACCGCTTCGAGACGTTCGTGTCGCCGATCTTCGTCCCCTCGTGGGCCTTGAGCATCGGCTTGGGGTCGAAGAGGTCGACATGGCTCGGGCCGCCGTCCATGAAGCAGAAGATCACGTTGCGGGCCC
>CAJBCV010000405.1 GCA_903951635.1 uncultured Planctomycetaceae bacterium | reverse complement strand
GGTGCGGGACTCGCCGGTCTGGCGGCCGCCGCGGCGCTCGTCGAGGGGGGCTGTCGGGTGACGGTGCTCGAAGCGCGGCGGCGCGTCGGGGGGCGGGCCGCCTCGTTCGACGATCCCGTCGGGGGCGGCCTCGTCGACGCCTGCCAGCACGTGGCGATGGGGTGCTGCACCAACTTCCTCGACCTCGCCCGCCGGGCGGGGTTTGCGGGCGCCCTGCGACGTGACACGACGATGTGGTTCATCGCGCCGGATGGAAAACGCTCGGCCTGCACGCCCTGGTCGAGCCTTCCGGCGCCGCTCCACCTCGTCCCGCTGCTCTTCGGAATGCGTCACTTCTCCTGGTGGGAGCGGGGCAAGCTCGGCCTCGGGATGCTCCGCCTCGCCCGCACGCGCGGTGCGGCGCTCGACGACACCGCGGCGGCGTGGCTCGAGCGGATCGGCCAGCCGGAGCGGGTCGTGCGGCTCTTTTGGCAGCCGGTCCTTGAAAGCGCGCTCGGTGAGTCGATCGATCTCGTCAGCGTCTCGGCAGCGCGCAAGGTGGCCGTCGATGGCTTCCTCGCCCATCCCGCCGCGGCCGATCTCCACGTGCCGGTGGAGCCGCTCGGCGTCCTCTTCGGCGAGCGCTTGCTCGAGTGGCTGGTGGCAACGGGAGTGCGGATCGACACGGCGGCGACCGTCCAGGGCATCGAGCGCGACGGCGGCGTGGCCCGCGGCGTCGTCACGGCGGGAGGGGTGGTGGCGTGTGATGGCGTCGTCGTGGCCGTCCCCTGGCGGGCGGCGGCGCGGCTTGTGCCGGAGTTGGTGCCTCAGGCCGAGGAGCGGCTCGCGGCGTCGCCGATCACGGCCGTCCATCTGTGGTTCGACCGGCAGGTCGTCGATCTACCCCATGCCGTGCTCGTGGGACGTGTGTCGCAGTGGGTGTTCCGGGGAGAGGCTGCAGCGAGTGCCCCCGGGCCCGGCTACTGCCAGGTGGTGATCAGTGCCTCGCGCGGCCTCCTCGGAGGCGATCGCGAGCGGCTCGTGGCCACCGTCGTCGACGAACTCCGAGACGTATTTCCGCAGGCGCGGGCCGCCACGCTCCTCGCCAGCCGGGTCGTGACCGATCCAACCGCCGTTCTCTCGGTGCGCCCCGGTGTCGACGCCGTCCGCCCCAGCGCCACCACGAGCATCGGCAATCTGACGTTGGCGGGCGATTGGACCGCGACGGGGTGGCCGTCGACGATGGAGGGAGCCGTGCGGAGCGGTCGCCTGGCGGCGGCAACGCTGCTCCCGGCCGTCGTGCCGAAGGCTCCGGCCCACCAGGGGCGCGGGCTGACGCCCGACCTCTCCCGCGGGCTCCTCGCCCGGCTCCTGTTCGGGGCGTGAGCTACGGTGGCCCGGATCAATCCTCGGGGAGGGTGGCAACGAGGCGTTCGAGCGCCGTGGCGAGGGCGCGACCGTCGACGACGGCGTTCTCCCACAACCGCCACAGCGTTCCCGCGGCGGCAGGCTTCCGGCCGATCGCGGCCAGAGCGGCTCCGGCGCGCCGAAAGGCCGATTGCGGGGTGACGAGCCGGGCGATGTCGGGGGGAAGTTCGTCTCCCGCCCCGTCCGACACGATCCGCACCGAGGCACAGGGAACCTTCGCGACGTTGGCTGCGGAGGCGACGGCGTGGGTCTCCATGTCGACGATGGCGGCGCCGGTGGCTCCCCGGAGGGCTTGCTTCGCCGCCGCCGTGGCCACGATCGCGTCGACGGTGACGATCTCCGCGTCGCCGGCTGCCGCCGGCAGCAAGACGGCGGGCCGGGCCAGAGGGAGCCGAGGGGCGCCTTCGCGCACCACACCGGCGGCGAGCACCAGGGCCCCGCGAGCCAGGCCGGGATCGAGGCCCCCTGCGAATCCGGCGCTGACCAGGATCGCGGGGGCGTGCCCTTCGAGGAGTAGCGTCGCAGCCCGGCCGGCGGCCGCGGAGCCGGCGCCCGACACGACCCAGGACACCCGGCGACCGGCGATCGTTCCTTCGTGGAACGAGAGCCCTGGGCCGCGGAGGGCCGTCGCGTTACCGACGCGCGCGGCGAACGGGTCGGCCTCGGTCTCGAGGGCAAAGACGAAGCCGGCGGCACAGCGGTGGGGAAGTCGGGGCACGACGCTTCGTCCGGGTGGGGAATCGGTCGTGGGAGGAATCCGATCGGGGGGGCCGGAAGCCGCGACGGTCAAGCGGGCATCCGACGCACCAGGCGGAGGGGCACGATGACGGTGGCGGTCGTACCCAAGCCGAGGCCGGGACTGTCGAGGCTGATCCGCCCGCCGTGGCGTTCGACGATCGAACGGCAGATCGACAATCCCAGCCCTCCACCACGCTTGATGTCACCGCGATCGCGGGCGGCTTCGGCCTGAAAGAACCGATCGAAGGCCCGCTCGAGGTGCTCTGGCTCGACCCCGCGGCCACTGTCGGTCACGGTCACGATCGCCTCATGGGCGGCCGTGTTCGTCTCGACGGCGAGGTCGATACGTCCGCCGTCGGGGGTGAAGCGGAGAGCGTTGTCGACGAGATTGCTGATCACCTGACGCAGTTGCCGCTCGTCACCGCGAACGATGGCATCTCCCCTGGTTTCGATCGTCATCGCGATCGACCGCTCCTCGGCCGTCGCGCCGAACATCGCGGCGGTCTGCCGCACGACCTCACTGAGGTCACACGCCTGATTGAACACCGAGCCGAGGCTGTTTCCGACTTCCGCCAGGAGGAGAAGGTCGTTGGCGAGTTTGGTGAGATGGCGTGTCTCGCCGAGGGCGTCCTCGATGGTCACCTGATAGGAATCGAGGCTCCGATTCTTGGCAGTGGCGACCTCGAGCGCGTTTTGCATCGCCGCCAGGGGACCGCGCAGCTCGTGGGCGGCGTCGGCGACGAACTGCTGCTGCTGCTCGACGTGCCTGGCCACCTGGTCGAGGAGGCGATTGATCGTGACGGAGAGTTGGTCGAGCTCGTCGTTCGTACCCCGGGAGAGGAGACGGTCGCCGAGTTTCGTTGGCTTGAGCCGGCCGGCCGTCTTGAGGATTCCGGCGATCGGCTGGGTGGCCCGCAGGGCGAGCCAGTAGCCGGCCAACGGCGTCAGCAAGGTGAAGCCGATGCCGATGGGAAGGAGAAACCAGGTCAGGTCGTCGACATCCTGCTCGATGACCTTATCGGGCATGCCGATACGAACGTAGAGCTTTTGCCCACCGTGGGTGTCGATGAGCCGCCTGGCCCAGCGGTGTTTTCCCGAATGTTTCACCTTCTCCGTCACAGCCTCGTCGATCGGCTCGGCGAGGATCTCCTCGGGGCAATTTTCGCTGGCCCAGAGTGTCTTGGCGCCGTCCTGACCGCCGGTGTCGGCGCCTTCGAGCAGATGAACGAACCACGATCGGTCGCGATGGCTCTTGGCCTTGCGGCGCAGCTCCGCGATGAGCAGATCACGACTGGCGACGAAGCTGTCGGAGCTCGGGTAGAACTCGTCGAGGGACATCGCCACCTCACGGACCTCTCCGAGGAGCGTCTGCTCGGTCTCGTTGAACAACGCCGTCCTCACCCCGACGCGGACCGCGAAGAGGAGAATCAGCATCGCCAGGAGGACGGCAGCTGAGTTGAGGAGCGTGAGCCGGACCCGGAGCGATCCCCAGGGAATCGGACGGAGGAAAGGCACGTCAGTCGATGGCCAGGGCATAGCCTCGTCCGCGGATGGTCTGGATGTAAGAGTCTTCGCGACCCTTGTCGAGTTTGCCGCGGAGCCGGTTGATGTGGACCTCGATGACGTTCGTCGGGCCGTCCCAGTCGAAGGCCCAGACATGCTCGCAGAGCATCTTCCGGGTCACCACCTGGCCGTTGAAACGCATGAGCAATTCGAGAATGCTGAACTCGGTCGGAGTCAGGTCGATCGTTCGGCCGTCGAGGGACAGGCGTTTTGTCGACAAACTGAGTTGGAGGGGGCCCGCCTCAATCTCCATCGTCGGCTTGTTCGACGTCCGACGGTGGATCGCCTGGATTCGGGCGAGGAGTTCGTCGATCGCGAACGGCTTGACGAGGTAGTCGTCCGCCCCGGAGCGAAAGCCGGCGAGTTTGTCGGTGACGGTGCCGAGGGCCGTGAGGAGGATCACCGGTGTCTTCACGCCGGCATCGCGAGCCGCACTGAGCACCTCGAGGCCGCTCATCTTCGGGAGCATGACGTCGAGGATGACGACGTCGTTGGACAGGAGCGTGTTTTGCCGGACCGCCGTTTCGCCGTCGGGAACCCAAGTGCATTCATGACCGGCCTCCCGAACCGCCGTGGAGACAGCCTTGGCGATGACCGGATCATCTTCGACAATAGCAACGTGCATGGTGTTTCTCGCGGGGCCTTTGGCGGGATGATACACTACCAAAGTTCCCGCAGGTTGTGCCGCTTCCCGCAGAGTGGCCCGAGGCTTTCGTCGTTGCAAGCCGGAGTGCAAGCCGGAGTGGCAGCCGGCACGATCCCCGCTGAAATGCACCCCGACGACGGGGCTTTTGCGTTCTTGCCCCGCAATCGGAGACGAGCGAGTGCGTGAGCCTCCCACCGCCGGTTTGACGCCGACGTCTCCCGCCGACATCCCGCGGGGCAATGCCGGTGGTTTCCAGCGGTGGCTCCGCGAGGACATGACGGCCGGATTCCTGGTGTTCCTCATCGCACTGCCGCTGTGCCTTGGGATTTCGGTCGCATCGGGCTTTCCTCCTGTCGCCGGCGTCTTCACCGCCATCGTCGGCGCTTGCCTGACGCCCTTCATCAGCAACTCCGAACTTACGATCAAAGGGCCCGCAGCGGGATTGATCGTCATCGTCCTGGGGGCGATGCAGTCTTTCGGGTTCACGGGTGGGCAGGACCCGGCGAAGGACCTCGAGGCCTATCGGTTGACGCTCGCGGTGGGCTGCGCGGCCGGTATCGTGCAACTGATCTTCGGCTTTCTCCGCACGGGGGTGGTTGGCGAGTTTTTCCCCACCGCCGTCGTGCACGGGATGCTGGCCGCGATCGGCGTGATCATCATCCTCAAGCAGTTTCCCGTGATGCTCGGGGAGAAAGCGGCCGCCGAGCCGCTGGAGATCCTTCGCGAATTACCCGAGACGCTTCTCGGACTCAATCCGGCGATCGCGATGGTCGGGCTCACGAGCCTGGCCATCTTGGTGGCGATGCCCCGGATCAGGAGTCGTCTCCCGGAGGGCTGGGTGAAGCGGGTGCCTGCCCAATTGATCGTCTTGATCGTGGCGGTGCCGATGGCCCTCGGGCTCGGCTTGGGCCACGAGCATTCCTACGTCTTTGGCGAGCATGAATACCCCCTCGGCCCGCAGTTTCTCATCAACGTCCCGGCGCGGCTCAGCACGGCGGTGACGTTCCCGGATTTTTCAGCCTTCACCGACCCCGCTCGCCTGGGTACGGCGTTGAAGTGGCTCGTCATGTTCGCGCTCGTGGGCAACCTCGAGTCGATCCTCAGCGCGAAGGCGATCGACATGGTCGATCCCTGGAAGCGGAAAACGAACCTCGATCGTGACCTCGTGGCCGTCGGGGCTGCCAACGTGGTGGCCGCGTCGATCGGCGGGCTCCCGATGATCTCCGAGATCGTGCGGAGCAAGGCGAATATCGACAACGGAGCACGGACGCGGTTCGCCGACTTTTGGCACGGGATCTTTCTCTTGGCGTTCGTGGCCCTGGCGCCCTGGCTCGTCCGAGCCATCCCCTTTGCCGCGCTGGCCGCCATGCTCGTCTACACGGGCTTCAGATTGGCGTCGCCAGCCGAGTTCATCAGCATTTGGCGGATCGGACGCGAACAGATGGTGATCTTCCTCGGCACGATCATCGGCGTTCTGACGACCGATCTGCTCCTCGGCGTGGCCATCGGCGTGGCGACGAAGTTCGTCATCCACGCCATCCATGGCCTTCCGTTGAGGACGATGTTCAAACCGTTCCTCGAGATACGCGTCATTGACGACACCACGATCCAGATCGATGCGGTCGGTTCGGCCGTCTTCAGTAACTGGATCCCATTCCGCGGCCAAATCGAGAAGCTCGGCCTTCTCGACGGCAACAACGTCATCGTCAATCTCGAGGGGGCCAGGCTGGTCGATCACAGCGTGCTCGAGAAGCTCCATGAATTGGAGGACGACTTCGAACGAGCCGGGCTCTGGATCCGGGTGATCGGGATGGAAAGTCATCGGCCGCTCTCGCGGCACCCGCTCGCCACACGGAAGCGTGCCGTCTGAACGGGCCGTCGGCCCTCACTCCCACTCGATCGTCGCGGGGGGCTTCGACGAGATGTCGTAGACGACGCGATTGATCCCGCGGACCTCGTTGATGACCCGCGTCGAGATCCGCGCCAAGACGTCGTGCGGGAGGTGGGCCCAGTCGGCGGTCATGAAGTCCTCCGTCTCGACCGCGCGAACGGCGAGGACCTCGTCGTAGGTCCGTGCATCGCCCATCACGCCGACGCTCTGCACCGGGAGGAGGACGGCGAACGCCTGCGACACCTTCCGCATCAGGCCGGCACGGTCGAGCTCCTCGAGCACGATTCGATCGGCTTCGCGGAGCGTATCGAGACGAGGCCGCGTGACGTGCCCCAGGCAACGGACGGCGAGGCCCGGCCCGGGGAACGGATGCCGCCAGACGATTCGCTCCGGCAGGCCGAGTTGCAGGCCGAGCCGCCGGGCCTCGTCCTTGAACAGGTCGCGGAGGGGCTCGATGAGCTCGAACTGCAGGTCGTCGGGGAGGCCGCCCACGTTGTGGTGGAGCTTGATCGTGGCCGCCGGCCCGTCCGGGGCGGCACCACTTTCGATGACGTCGGGATAGAGCGTCCCCTGGGCGAGATACTTGGCCCCGCGGATCCGTGCGGCCTCCTCGGCGAAGCACTCCACGAAGGCCTTGCCGATCCGCCGCCGCTTCTCCTGGGGCTCGGTCACCCCGGCGAGGACGCCGAGAAACTTCGCCTCGGCCGGGACGACGTGGAGGTCGGTCTTGAAGTGGGTGGTGAACTCTTCGATCACCGCCGCGGCTTCGTTCTTCCGCAGCAGCCCGTTGTCGACGAGGATGCACGACACCTGATCGCCGACGGCGCGGCTGAGGAGCGCGGCGACGACGGCAGAATCGACGCCGCCGGAGAGGCCGCAGATCACCCGATCGCTGCCGATCCGGCGGCGCAGTTCGGCGATCGTCGACTCGGCGACATCTTCGAGCCTCCAGGCGCCGGTGCACCCGCACACTTCGCGGAGGAAATTGGCAAGCATCCGGCTGCCGGCGGGGGTGTGGGTCACTTCGGGGTGGAACTGCAAGCCGTAGATCGCAAGCGCCGTGTGGCGGACGGCGGCCAGCGGGCAGGTCGACGTGCGGGCGAGCGGGGCGAAGTCGGCGGAGACGTCGTTGACCTGATCGCCGTGGCTCATCCACACCTCGGTCGTCGCCGGCACCCCGGCGAACAACGGATCGGTGGTGGTGACTTCGCAGGCGGCGCGGCCATATTCCCGCGACGATGCCCGGCCGACCCGCCCGCCGAGGGCGTCGCAGGCCAACTGCATTCCGTAGCAGATCCCGAGGACGGGAATGCCGAGATGGAACAGCCCTGGATCACAGCGCGGGGCCCCGTCCTCGTAGACGCTCGAAGGCCCTCCGGAGAGGATGATTCCCTGCGGGGCCATGTCGCGGATCCGGTCGGCCGAGAGGTCGTGCCGGACGATCTCGCAGAAGACGTTCTGTTCGCGCACCCGCCGGGCGATGAGCTGGGCGTACTGCGAGCCGAAGTCGAGAACGATGATCCGCTCGGAACGGGCCGTGGTGGGCTGGTGGGCTGTGGGCCGGTGGGGGGGCTGGGTCATGGGTGGGGGCCGCTTGGGGCGGGAGCGGAAAAGTCCGAGAGTATAGGTGGTGGACGCTCCGATGTTCCAACGAGGGCCGGAAATCGCCCGCTGTGCCCCTCCGGAGGGCTCCAGCGAAGCGGGAGAAAGCGGTGCCGCTGGCCCAGACGGAGTACGATCGGGGGATCCGCCCGACGACATTGGCCCCCCCCCGAGGAGTTCCGGTGCTCACGCTGCTGACGAATGACGATGGGATCTTCGCCCCTGGCTTGGCGGCGCTCGAGCGGGCCCTCGGGCGGTTGGGGGACGTCGTCGCCGTCGCCCCCTCGACCGAACAAAGCGGGGTCGGCCATGCGATCACCTTCCTGACGCCGCTGACCGCCAAGCAGGTCTTCGATGGCAGCCGGCTGCGCGGATGGGCCGTCGACGGCAGCCCCGCCGACGCGGTCAAGCTGGGGATCTCGCAGTTTCTCCCGCGCCGGCCCGACATCGTCGTCAGCGGGATCAACAGCGGGCTCAATGCCGGGATCAACGTCCTCTATTCGGGGACCGTCGCGGCGGCGATCGAAGGGGCCTTCTTCGGGATCACGAGCATCGCGGTGAGTCTGGAGTGGGACGAGCACGCCGACTATGACCGGGCGGCCGAGATTGCCATCGACGTGATCGCTGAACTGCTCCGCCGCTCACCTCCCGCCGGCAGTCTCTTCAACCTCAACATCCCCTCCGCGGCGCTGGCCGGCCGCCGTGAGCTGCGCGTCGTGCCGATGAGCACCGCCCGCTACGGCGAGGCCTTCGAGCGGCGCGTCG
Source organism: uncultured Planctomycetaceae bacterium (assembly GCA_903951635.1). GTDB lineage: Bacteria > Planctomycetota > Planctomycetia > Pirellulales > UBA1268 > QWOP01. The sequence continues at coordinate 6,537 of CAJBCV010000405.1, read as the reverse complement.
ATCCACGCGGCCGGTCCTACTACTGGGCGACGAACGAGCCGCCGCCCCCGCCGTCGCCGAGTGAATCCGACGTCACCGCCCTGGCCGCGGGCCACGTCACGCTCACGCCCCTCGACTACGATCTCACCCACAGGACCGCCATCGACACGCTCGCGGCCGGAGCGTGGAAGCTGGGGTGAGCGGCCACGACTTCCCCGCCAGTCGTATCAGGTCCGCGACTGGAGGAACGCGATCGCCAGGGCGGCGGCGGCACCGATGCCGGCGAGGAACAGGATCCAGAAGACGATCGGCAACCCCTGGAAATGGATGTCCGTCCAGGACGTCTTGATCTTCGGGCGCGACGGCTCGTCGGACGGGGCAGCAGCGACCTTCGAGGGCAGCGGCGGCTTCCCGCGGGGGGATGATGGAGGGCCGCCGGAACGCGTCGTCGATCCCTTGCGCGTCGGCGGCGACGACGTGTCGATGCGGGGAAGGCCTTCCACGCCGGAGGAGGGATTGTTGTCCTGGCCCGAGGGCCCCGAATCGGGAAGCGATCCGGAGCCCGAGCCGGCGCCGAGCACCCCCGAGGAACCGAGGGGGCCGGAGGTGCTCCCGGGACCACTGCGCACGACCTGGCCCGGCTGCCGTCGCGGCCCCGGCGCCGCCGAGCCCTCGCCGGACGCACGCCTTGGCGCCCGACGCGGCGGTTCGAGGCGTCCCCCGGGACGCGGTCCGGCGGGCGCCGAGCCGAGCCAGGCGGCCAGTGCGTCAGCCACTTCTTGTGCCGTCTGCGGGCGGGCGTCGGGGTGCTTTTCCATCATCCGGAAGTAGAGCTCGGCGATGGCCGTCGGGACGTCCGGGCGCTTCTCGAGGAGATTGGGAGGGGGCTCGTTCATGTGCGCCCGGAGCCGCTCGGCGAGCGGCCCATTGGCGAACGGCGCCCTGCCGACGAGGAGGAAATAGAGGGAGCAGCCGAGCGAGTAGACGTCGCTGCGACGGTCGGCCTTGTGGCTGTCGCGGGCCTGTTCCGGCGCGAGATAGTCGGCCGTCCCGAGCACCTTTTCGTCATGCTCGCGCGTCAGCGATGCCCCTTCGTCGCCGTTGGCAAGCGCCAGTCCCATGTCGAGGATCTTCACCGTTCCCCGTTTGTCGAGCATGAGGTTGGCTGGCTTGATATCGCGGTGGACGAGCCCCTCGTCGTGTGCGTACTGGAGCCCCGTGGCGGCCTGCCGGAGATACTCCGCGGCCTCGCGAACATCGAGCGGCCCTTCCCGCTTCACCTTCGCGTAGAGATCCGTGCCGTCGATGTATTCCAGTACGATGAAGTGGATCGACCCCGAAGATTCGAGGTCGAACGCCCGGGCGATGTTGGGATGGTTGAGGCGGGCGGACGACTGCGCTTCCCGTTCGAAGCGGGCCAGGTAGGAACTCTGTTCGACCCGCTTCACCGGCAGGACCTTGATCGCCACCTTGTGATGGAGGGTGGCGTGCTCCGCCAGGTAGACGCTGCTCATGCCGCCGGCGCCGAGAAGCCGGAGCAGCTTGTACTTGCCGAGGACGAAGCCCTTGTGCCGCCCCTTGCGGAGCTGGTCGAGCTGCCAGGGGGTGAGCTGCCCGGAATCGATGAGGGCGGCGATGAGCCCCTCCGGCACCGGCTCGTCGCCCAGCGGGAGCCGGCCTGCGGTGTCCACCCAGGGCGCGAGCGCCTGGTCGATCTTGCCAGCATCGACGAGCCCGCTGGCGCGGAGTACGCGGAGAAAGTCGTCCAGCGTCTGCGTGGAGTCGCTCATGCCGCAGGGGGGCGGAAAGAAGGGGGTCGGGCGAGGACGCTATCCTAGCAGGAGGCGCAGAAAGTGCGCGCCGAAGTGAGCGTTGCCCCGGCCACCGATTCGGATCGGGGTTTCCCCCGCTCCGCCGGCGTGAATCCTCGCTGCCCGCCTCCGTCCCGGGAAGCCGGACTTGCCATGGACATCGTCCTCTACACCCGCCGCGGCTGCCACCTCTGCGAAGCGGTCGAGGACATCCTCCCCCACCACGCCCCGCAGGCCCGGATCGTGGAGGTTGGCGGCGACCGTGACCTCGAGCGGGAATACGGCCTGCGGGTGCCCGTCCTGGTCGTCGACGCCCGACCGATCGCGGAAGGGCGGATCGACGAGGCGACCCTGATCGTCGCGTTGGCGGCCGCGCTCACAGCCCGAGGTTGAGGCCGCGGCGCTGAAGATCGTCGGCGAGGCGGGTGGCCGTCACGAAGACCTCCGCATCCCAGCCGGCCGCGCGGGCCGCCTCGACATGCTCCGGCACGTCATCGGCGAAGAAGATCGACTCGGGGGGCACCCCGGCCTTCCGGGCCGCGATTTCGTAAATCGACCCATCGGGCTTGAGGGCGCCGACCTCGTGGGAAAGGACGATCACGGAGAACCGGCCGGGGAGCACCGCATACCGCTTGGCGAGGAGGTGTTCCCAGTGGGGCGCGCAGGTGTTGGAGAGGATCCCCGTCCGGTAGCCGGCCCGCTCGATGGCCGCGATCACCGGCAGCATCTCCACATTGAGGCGAAACATGTCGCTGGCCGCATCGGCGAGCCGCTCCGGGTCGCTCGTCGAACCGCTCGAGCGGCTGAAGGCATCGTGGAAGCCCTTCCAGTCGATCTCGCCCCGTTCCAGTTTCGCCTGGAGGCCCGACTCGAAGACGGCGGCATGGGTGGCCTGGGGGGTGATCCCGGCGACGCTCGCCATCTGGCGGACGGCGTGCTCGCGGTCGAAGTTGACGATCACGTTGCCGAGATCGAGGTACACAAACCGGGGAAGGCGGGAGGGGGCTGGCATGGCGTGCGGGTCTCTTCTGGTCGCTTTCCAACGGGTATGGAAGAGACTATTCTGCCCGCTCGGCTCCGCTCCGGGCTAGGCCGGTTCGCCCCCGGACCGCCGCGAAATCTCCCCGAGGACTCCTCCGCGCCATGGCCGCCATCAACCGCACCAGTTCCCGCATCACCCAGCCCCGCTCGCAGGGGGCTTCCCAGGCGATGCTCCTCGGTACCGGACTCCAGCCGGCCGACCTCGACAAGGCGCAGGTCGGGATCGCGAGCATGTGGTACGACGGCAACACCTGCAACATGCACCTCGGCGACCTCGCCAAGGTCGTCAAGGATGGCGTGGTGGCCGCCGGCATGGTGGGGATGCGGTTCAACACCATCGGCGTCAGCGACGGAATCTCGATGGGGACCGACGGGATGAGCTTCTCGCTCCCCTCCCGCGACATCATCGCCGACTCGATCGAGACGGTGATGCAGGCCCAGTGGTACGACGGCCTCGTGGCGATCCCCGGTTGCGACAAGAACATGCCGGGCTGCCTGATCGCCATGGGGCGGCTCAACCGTCCGGCGATCATGGTCTACGGCGGCACGATCCGGGCCGGCCACCTTGCCGACGGCACCCCCCTCGACATCGTCTCGGCCTTCCAGTGCTACGGGGAATACGTCGCCGGCCGGATCGACGACTCGCGCCGCGCGAGTGTCGTCCGTCAGGCCTGCCCCGGGGCCGGTGCCTGTGGCGGCATGTACACCGCCAATACGATGGCGACCGCGATCGAGGCCCTCGGCATGTCGCTTCCCGACAGCGCGAGCATTCCGGCGGTCGATCCGGCCAAACTCGATGAATGCCGCCGGGCTGGTGCCGCGGTCAGAAACCTCCTCGAGCGCGACATCAAGCCCCGCGACATCATGACCCGCCGCGCCTTCGAGAACGCGATGGTGGTGACGATGGCCCTCGGCGGCTCGACCAACGCCGTCCTCCACCTCATCGCCATGGCCCGCGCCGTCGAGGTCGAACTCACGCCGGCCGACTTCCAGGCCGTCGCCCGCCGCATCCCCTATATCGCCGACCTGAAGCCGAGCGGCCGCTACGTCCAGGAGGATCTCCACGCCGTCGGTGGCACCAGCGGCTTCATGAAATACATGCTCGACAAGGGCCTCCTCGACGGCGACTGCCTCACCTGCACCGGCAAGACGCTCGCCGAGAACCTTGCCACGAACAAGGGCCTCACGCCCGGGCAGAAAGTGATCCATCCGCTCGAGGAGCCGATCAAGGCGACCGGCCACATCACGATCCTCAAGGGCAACCTCGCCCCTGGCACCGCCGTCGGGAAGATCACCGGCAAGGAAGGGGCCCGCTTCGAGGGGCCGGCCCGCGTCTTCGACAGCGAAGAGGCGATGCTCGCCGCCCTCGAGCAGGGGAAGATCCAGCGTGGCGACGTGATCATCATCCGCTACGAGGGGCCGAAGGGGGGCCCGGGGATGCCGGAGATGCTCACGCCGACCTCGGCCCTGATGGGCGCCGGCATGGGCAACGACGTGGCGCTGATCACCGACGGGCGCTTCTCCGGCGGCTCCCACGGCTTCATCGTCGGGCACGTCGTGCCTGAGGCGCAGGAAGGTGGGCCGATCGCGCTGGTGCACGATGGCGACAAGGTGACGATCGACGGCGACAGCGGCCGGCTCGACGTCGCCGTCTCCGACGCCGATCTCGCCAAACGCCGTGCCGTCTGGACCGCGCCGCCGCTGAAGGCCACGCGTGGGATCCTCGCCAAGTACATCCGCTGCGTCGCCCCGGCGAGCGAAGGCTGCGTCACCGACGAGCCGCGCTGACGGGGGGCTCATTGAGACGGCCCTCTCGGGGCTCTCTAGGGCTCGAGCCTGTGGGTGATTCGTCGGCGGGGCCGGCAAAAGTCGGATCGTTCTGCCGAGGCCACTCCTCACTCCGCCGGCCCGCATCGCAAGGCGCACCCGATCAGGGCTGTCATCCGCTCGAGGGCATGGAGGGAAAGCCCTTCCAGCCGTGGCTCTTGTCGTCGCCGGCCCCGTCCGTCGGACATTCGCCGTGTCCGATTTCCCATCGCTCACAGCAGCCGGGGCGTGATCTGCATTGAGCCGAGTCGAGACGCAACCCACCGCCCACGTATCCTGCGTTCCGGAGTCGACCGCCCGCCGGTGGTTCTGGGGGGGAAAGAAGATCCCGGCCCAGGGCGAGGCGGCTTCATCGTCACCCCCCGAGAGATGCTCCCGCCTGATGGCCCCTCCGCGAGCGATACATCAGATAGCCCCCCGAAGCCGCACACGCCAAAGCGATGAACACGAGCCAGAAAACACGGCTCTGTGAATCCCTGCTCGGGAATGGATCGGCCAGTCCAAACGCAGCCAGTGCAAACTCCGATTCGGGCGTAGGGCCGAGATCAAGTCGTGTAACGTTGGTCACTTCCACATTTTTGTGCACGCCCGGGCTTGCTGGATTCGCGACCCACTGTTCCAAGTAAGACAGCAGGGGAACGCCCTTTTCCTCTGCAGAATAGACGAGTTGTCCGTAGTCGAGCGAACTCTCCTTCGCTCCGGGCATTCGGACGACCATTTCGTACGATGCCAGGGCCCAGCATTTGTCGGACAAAAAGTCACATCGGCATTTGATGTGGGCGTCCGATGTCATGCCCTCCTGACGCATCGGTGTTTCCCACACGACCCGGACAAGGTCGCCCACGGAGTCCACGGAGAGGATTTTGAATCGCGGGTCCTTCAGGAGTTCGCTGATTTCAAGGTCACGCACGCAATACGGGGCATAGAAGAGCGGAAGACCAACGCGCAAATCACCTTCCGACACCGGCCTCCGATCGAACCAAGTGATGGCGTAGTCGCTGTTCGCTCGATCTCTGGCGACGTTGAAGTGATATCCCTTGCCGTTCGACAGCGCAGTGGCAGCGCCCTTTTTCGGGCCGTCGAGGTGGTCTTCCACCGATTTGTGGAAGTCCCCTGATTTCCAGCACTCGAGGTTGGCTCGATGCGCGCTGCCGATGGTGCTGGTGAACTCGGCTTGGGCGTGCATGTGAGCATAGACGTCCTTGATCCTGGCAACGGCAACGGGGTACTGTTGACGAAACTCAGCCTCTGTGATGCCGGAGGCTGTTCGAGAAAGGCAACCCAACAACAGTGGCACGATGAATCGCCATCGTTTCATCACATGAAACTCCCTGTACGAGCGAAGAGGTCGTGGCTGACTTCTGGCTTGAGCGTCCGGTGATGACAGTGCGGAAGGCGTGGTGCCGGTTTGGGTAGCGATCGAGAGGATAATCGATCAGATGCAATTGCACCCGAGCGCTTTTTGCTTGCATTGCAGTGCGCACGTGCCGTTGCCGCCCGTGCAGTCCCTGCCGTTGTTGTTGTCGACAGGGCATCCCTGCCCGTTGAGTCTTTGAAGCGCAATTGCGGCGGTCGCTTGATTGAGGAAGATGCCCGACAGCAGAAACAATGCCAAGATCGTAATCTTGTGAATCAAGTTCATCGCTCGGACTCCAGGATGGGTTAAAAAAATCACGAATTATCGAACTACTATTGCCTTGACTGTGAGGATCATGGGGTCATTCGCATTGTCGAATAATAGTTGTGCTGCTTGAGCAAACTGGTCCATCCGGGATCTTCATGGGTGAAGCCGTAATCCGCCGCAGTAGAAGTAGATGACGATCTTGAAGTTGTTCGGGTTCCGATAGCCACCGGCCCGTCGCTTGATGGACATGATCTT